>CASGHD010000020.1 GCA_949319575.1 uncultured Anaerolineales bacterium
AATGGTGTCTTCAACGCCGGGGCGTACGCGTCCAATTTGGAGACGGCAAAGACGAGGCAGGAAGCGCAGAACGAACGCATGGCAAACAAGATGACACGCGTTGAGAGGGAGGAGGAAGTCCGCTGGCAAGCGTCACAAAAAACGGCAGAGGAGAAAAAAGCCCAAGACCTGCAAGAGGGTCTCGCCGCCTATTATGCCGCGATGAGGCAGGGGGAACAGGAAGCAAAGCCCAATTGGTGGGAGCAGACCAAGTCCTTTGTGAGGGAGAAGATCGTTCAACCATAAATTCAACCTGTCGTTACAGCCCTGGACGAAAAGCTCTATCAGCCTTACTTCAAACCAACGCTTGATACGATCAAACGCAGTCAAGCTTATCAAGCGGCCCAGAACTCGATTACACCGAAGAAAATTGCAACTGTAGCGCTTACCTTAGCCCTCGGCGCAAATACCGTTCAATGGGTGAATAATCTCAAATCCAATCCGGATGTATTTTCACCCGCACGCGATTACGCTCAATCTCTGGTTGACGACCTCCGCCTCAAACATCCGCCTGCTCCCGAAAAACATTCCCTCGCGTACATCGTCAGCCATCCCTACGATGTTATGGCGACAGGGTCGGACTTCTTGAATACCCTGATCAGCATTGGCGCTTCCTATGCCGATGCGATCTGGCAGCAGAATCCGCTGACACAATTGGCAGTCGAATCGTTGGAGACTTTGGAGGATTCACTCTGTTCACGTGTCACGAGTCAGGCGTGGGCGAATCGCTGTACGGCTGCTTTTTATCTGAGCGCCGGGCTGACTGCCACGCCATTTGATACAACCCTGGGAGTCGCCAATAGCTTTGTCGTTGATCCTATCGTGGGATTTCTCAAACAGGGGGCGCTGAGCATCGAAACCTATGCGGCGATCCCAGATCTAGTCACCGCCATTCGTGAAGAAGGCTGGGAAGGGGCGAAGGATTTTGTCGCCGAACTATGGACGAACAGGCTCGAGATTGTTCTTAACGACAAACAGATGCAAAGCGCGTTTATGGTCGAGGGGTTGATCCTCCTCGCCTTAATCGCCGCGCCTTTGGCAGGCGTAGTCATTCTAGGCATGACTGCCAAGGGTTTGATCGAGTTGGATGCCGCAGTGACCGCTTCAAAAAATAAGAAGTCGTTGATCGAGTTGGTGACCAGCCACGAAGTGCGGACGACCGTCGTGAGTAGCGCTCTGATCCTGACGATGATCGCGGCGGGGGCGAGCAATAAAATGTTGGAATTCCGCGCGTTCCAAGAGCGTCCCTCCCCCTCCGCCCAGGCGAGTTTCCAAACGCTCTCCCTGCTGGAGCAGACCCGCCTGGCAGACCTTGCCAGCAAGATGAAACTATCGCCCGGCGCAATGGAATTCTATTTGACAGAAACCGCGCGCCCCGGCTCGCCGCTGGCTGAGTTGCCGTTGACTGATGCCTTGCGTGTGAGCAATCTGGCCGCAGAATCAGGAAGAGGCGCGTTTGTTCTCGACTATATCAGTCGTTATGGTGTAGATGCGGCTATCAAAAACGCATCTCCTGAAGGATTGACATTCTATCTTGAACAAGCAAAAACACCTGGCTCTATGATGTCTTCATTGACTCCACAGCAAGGTGTAATTTTATCTGAACTATCCCCCACGTCGATCACTAAAGTAACGGGCTTGGATGCGGCAAAGATACCAAAAGGAGTTACGCCAGATATAAACACTCCGGTATTGAGCTTAACTCCACAAGAAGTTAGTGTGCTTACAAAATTAAGTACTAGAAATCCTAATGCTGAGTATGCAATGCTGGGGCTATGGAAAAATGGACATGGATATACAATGGTCGGCTCTGAAGGTTATACTTATCTTGATATGCCGGAAGTGTTGTATACAGAGGTCTTCAGAAAATACCCGGGTGATTTTCGGTTAATAAACAAACAATATTTAGCAGATATAGCCAGTCAAAACAAACCTATTGTTTTGGAAACGTCATACTCGGTAATTGAAAGTTCAAAAACCACAGGTGCTTACTGGGAAGTTTTCAAGGTTTTAGAGACTGAATACAACTATTATCTCGCAGAAGATGTTGGGCCATCCGGCTATGAATTGCTACTTCCACCTGATTGAAAAGGAGTAATTGGAAATGGTATCCTTTTTTCATTCAACACTAAAGCATTTTGGGTATTTGGTCGAGGAATTCTCCTACACGGTAAAAGATAAACGATATACCGCTAACCCATTAAGCGATGGGGTCATCGAATTTGTATCTTCAAAAACAATAATTGAAGTTCAAAAAGATCGAAATGCTTTCATTGTGTCTTTAAAACCTGCAAATGAACCGGAAGTCTCCCGTATGTCCCTTCCGTGGATATTAGAAGCTTTAAATATCAAGAAAAGTGATAGCTTTCCGGGAGAGGTGGCCCCGGAAGGATATGACAAGGTTTTAAGGGAAAATGCTGAGCTACTGAGAAAATATTGCCTCGATATAGTTCAAGGAGATTTTTCAAGGTGGCTTGATATACTTCAATACTTTGTTGATCAGTCAAAACGTGGTTATCGGTCCAGGACAGGAAGAGAATTGCCAAAGAGGGTACATCAGGATAGAGAAGATTATATTAAATCAAAGAGCTTGAGCTGATCGAGGTCTCCAATAAGGGAGATCAACTTGGTAGTCCGGTGTTGGCGAGGTCAAAGGCCCTCGCCAAGCAAGAAGTTTTTAGGGCCCGGAAAGGGGCTTTCAGGAGGTGGTACAGAAATAATCATCAGTCCACCAATACCGATGGAGAGCTCGAATGTTGTTGACCAGATCATTGTAAATGTGTTGCCATGAACAAATTTGATCCATCTCACGACCCTCATAACCTTGTCGTTAATATCGTAGGCACAGAGGAGGTACAGAGATCATTATGTCTCCATCTTTGCCGGTCAATAGCCCTTTCATAATCGAACAAGTGATTGTAGAGGTAGTACCGTGAACCACAATAAACTTTCATTCCTTCCTGAAAATTATGTGAGTTTGATTATGAGCAATTTTATTCGCTTAGAAAACGTAACACAAAATGCTGTTGAGGCAATAGAAAAGTTGAATGCCTTCACAGATACAGACGTAATTGACAACAAAAAGTTTTGGAAAATGCCCTTTTTAGGTAAGGTTGAGCTGGCTGAAAAATTAAAGGAATTAAACAGGATAGGGTTTCTCTTCGTGGGAGGGAGGGACGGCTGGCCTCCTTCAGAAATCTTCGTTGATTTACGTGAAAAGAAATTCTTGAAAGGCAAGTTCAAAGAGGTAACTTGGCGTGGTCCGGGTGACTGGATAATCCGCGAGAGATGAGCCATAACTCTATACCAAACTTTAGCAGTTCCGCACCTTGACATCAAAACTTTGTGCATAGCGCCAAACAAGTGGGAATAAACGCATCTGGCCCAATTGCCTTTGATTTATTAATCCCACCAAACAAATAGGAGGCAACATTATGATACGCGAACACACTTTTCTGTCCTCAAGTCAAGATAATTTCCGTTTTTTAAGAGATCAATATGGATACGCCGTCAGTGACAAGCGGCTAGATCCGGGTAAGCCTTGGGGAGACGGCGCTATTGAATTTTATTCATCCAAAGTAAGCTTACAGGTACAAAAAGACTGTGGGGCTTTCATCGTATTGATCAGACCTATCAATGAACCAGACATCTCGGAAATGTCGTTGTCATGGATACTGAGGGCATTGTCTGTCTCAGAACGAGTTGTATTACCAGGCGAAGTTGCGCCAACAGAATATGATAGTGTTCTAAAAATTAATGCTCAACTGCTAAAGACTCACTGCGTCAGTATAGTTGGAGGGGATTTCTCTTCATGGCTTTCGATCTTAGAGTTTTATGTCAAAGAGTCAAAGAAGGGCTATTTCGCTCGAACAGGAAAAAAAATTCCCGACAGAATTCATCAGTCACTAGAAGAGTATATAGCATCGAAGAAATCAAAGGGATATTATCCTTAACAAGTTCACTTGAAGGCAACGAGTATTTTCTGGGACCGGGAAAAAGATTGCCTGATGGAGGTCCGGAATTAAAAATTGACCCGTCTCTACCAACAGATAGTACTTCAATTATTGAACAGATTATTGTTGAGGTAACTCCGTGACAAAAAATTCAAACGCATCTCCACAAGACCTTGTTACATTGATTTTAAAAGATATACGATTAGAGAATGTATCAAGCAAAAATATTAGTGCGATAAAAGATATGAAGGCTCGGGAGCGCAAAATTCATGGTAAAACAGTTTGGCTTATCCCATTTACCGATGAGCAGGAGATTGCAGCTAGATTTGATAAACTAAACAATCTTGGCTTTCTCTTTGTTGGTGTGGATCCTTTAGGATGGCCGCCGGCCGATGTTTTTATACATCTCCGTGACAAAATGTTTTTGAAAGGTAATTTCAAATCAATTACTTGGCGCGGACCCGGAGACTGGGTAATTCGCGAGAGATGAGTCGTAACTCATGCCAAACTTTAGCAGTTCCGCACCTTGACATCAAAACTTTGTGCATAGCGCCAAACAGGCGGGAATAAACGCAGCTGCCCCAATTGCCGTTGACTGATGCCTTGCGTCTCAGCAATTTGGCCGCAGAATCGGGAAAGGCGTTTTCATTCTCGCTTATGTAGGCAAATATGGTTATGATACTGCGCTGAAAAATGTTTCGCAGCGCGAGGCTGAGGCGGAGAAAAACGCCGGGGAAACTGAATCAAGCCGACCCTGCGAAAGACGCGTGGTCTCGATACGTCCCGCGACGAGCATTGCGGGACTACTCGACCACCACTGCAAATCCCCGCTTTACAAATCCCCTCCGCCCTGCTATACTCTCAGCCATTGAAGTTGACTAGTGCTGTCCAAGGCGGGCAGTTTGTTTGAAGCAATCGCACGAGATTCACAAATCCCTCGCGAGCAAGTCAGCGGGGTCTTTTCTTTAAAACAGATAATCAGACCTTTACCGCCACTGGCGGATAAAAATTTTTAACAAGTGAGGAAAATAGTTTTATATGAGTAAGCAAGGAAAATTAAAGATCATTCCCCTGGGGGGTCTCGGGGAAGTAGGCAAGAACATGACCGCCTACGAATTCCAGAATAAGATTCTGGTTGTAGACGCGGGCATCATGTTCCCCACCAACGACATGCTCGGGATAGATTACATCGTCCCCGATTACGAATATTTGCGCGGCAGGGCGGGCAACGTGGTCGGCATCGTCATCACGCACGGACACGAAGACCACATCGGAGCGATTCATCATTTGCTCAACGACATCAACGCGCCGGTCTACGCGACGCCGCTCACCCTCGGACTGATCGAGGGCAAACTCGCGCGCAACAACGCCTCTGCCAAAGCGGAGTTGAACACAGTGGAGGCGGGCGAGCAAATCGAACTTGGTCCGTTCAAAGTGGAATTCTTCCACGTCTGCCATTCGATTCCCGACGCGGCGGCGCTCGGCATCACGACGCCCGCCGGGCTCGTCGTCCACATGAGCGATTTCAAATTCGATCAAACGCCTGTGGACGGCTGGCCCACCGACTTCGCCAAACTGGCGGAGTTTTCACAGCGCGGCGTGGATGTCCTCCTTTCGGATTCCACAAACGCGGAACGCCCCGGTTGGACTCCCTCGGAAAAAGTGATCGGGCCCGCCTTCGATAAAGTGTTCGCCGAAGCGCAGGGGCGCGTCATCGTCGCCACATTTGCGTCGCTGATCTCGCGCGTGCAACAAGTGGCAGACGCCGCCGCCAAACACGGACGCAAGATGACGTTCGCCGGTCCGAGCATGATTGATAACGTGAAGATCGCGCGCAAGTTGGGATATTTGGACATCCCCGACGAGCTGATCGTGCCGATTGATCAGGCATTGAAAATGCAAGATCACAAAGTGGCGATCATGGGCACCGGCTCACAGGGCGAACCGTCGTCCATTGTGGGACGACTCGCCGCCGGAACGAATCGTCAATTCGATTTGAAACAAGGCGACACGGTTGTGTTGTCGTCGCATCCCATCCCCGGCAACGAAGAGACCATCAGCCGCACGATCAACCGCCTGATGCATCGCGGCGCCGAAGTGATCTACGATGCCATCGCGCCGATCCATGTTTCGGGTCACGCCTCGCAAGAGGAGCAAAAACTGCTCATCAGCCTGGTTAAGCCGAAGCACTTTATTCCCATTCACGGCGAACTGCGTCACCTCAGGCGCCACGCCAAACTTGCGGTTGAAGTCGGCGTGGAAGAAAAAAATGTGCTGGTCGTCGAGAACGGGCAGATCGTCGTCCTCGCCGGCGGAAACCTCACGCTTGGCGAGCGCATCCCCGGCGGCTACGTGTTCGTAGACGGCGACTCGGTCGGCGAGATTGATTTCGGCGTGATGCGCGAACGCGAAAAACTCGCGCGCGCCGGCATCTTCCTCATTGACATCAGCGTGGACAAACTCAGCGGGCGGCTTTTGCACGACCCTGAGATCATCACGCGCGGCTTCGTCTCACCCGAAGACGCCGAAGAACTTCTGCCCGAAGTCCGCAAGCACATCATGGACGTTGTCAACAACGGCGGCTGGGAAAGCGAAAAAGATATCGCTAACGCGGTGCGCTCGTATCTTTATGAAGAGACGAAACGCAGACCGATGGTGCTGGTCACGTTGAGTAGAGCGAATTAATTAAAACAAAGTGACAGTCACTTCAAAAGTGACTGTCACTTTTTATCTTTCGCGCAATCGCCCGATCAACTTTCCCCATCGGATATTTATCCAAATCTTTCAATCGAATCCATCTCAAACTATCGCCCATCGTCGTTGATGATATTTCACATCGAAACGCGTGGACGGTGACTCTGAAATGTGAATACGTATGCTCCACAACTGCAAGCGGAGGTAAACCACGCTTCATTCGGACGGTCAACCTGTATGCCGCCCTGAGAGCGGACACCGCCTCCCCAGCCGGGTCGCCTTCGACGCGCGCGTTGGGGAACTCCCACATCCCCGCCAGCAATCCTTTCGACGGACGTTGTGCCAGCAACACCTTGTAGCGCAAGTTGCCAACTTGCGCGACGATCACCGCCGCCGCATAAATGTGATGAGGAATCGTTTTCTTCGCCATCCTCACCGGTCGCAAATGTTGAACGCCGCGCGCCTTCGCTTTGCAATCCCTCGCCAGCGGACAAACCTCACAACGCGGATTCTTCGGCACGCAAATCATCGCGCCCAAATCCATCAACGCTTGGTTGAAATCAGCCGCTTTGCCTTTGGGCAAATTCTCGTGTGCAATTTTCCACAGTAATTTCTCCCCCTCCGTTGAATTGACTGGCTTCTTCACATCGAACAACCGCGCATAGACGCGTTTCAAGTTACCGTCGAGGGCGGGTTCGTCCATGCCGAAAATTATCGAAGCGAGCGCGCCCGCCGTGTAGCGACCGATGCCCGGCAGTTTTTGCAATTCATCCACATCGCGCGGAAGTTTCCCGCCGTATTTTTCAACGACGATTTTCGCGGCTTTGTGAAAGTTTCGCGCGCGGCTGTAGTAGCCGAGTCCCTCCCACGCAGTCAACACGTCACGCTCCGATGCCTTCGCCAACGCGCGAACGGTTGGAAACAATTTCATCCATTTTCTAAAATACGGAATCACCGCCTCCACCCGCGTTTGCTGGAGCATGATCTCGGAAACCCACACCGCGTATGGGCTACGATGTCCGCGCCACGGGAGAGTCCGCTTGTTTTTGTTGTACCAGTTTAGGAGACGAGTGGAGAAGTGATGCATGTCAGGAAGATATGCCTTTCTCATTATCGGTTGCTAGATCGGCAGTCTTGGAACGCGAATGTCCCGAATGAACGAATTCCGCAAATTTTTCAGGGTTTATTCGCGCCATTCGCCGGTTCGCGTCATTCGCGTTTAGAAAATTTTGACTTTGAGAAAGCCACAATCACGGAGAACAGGCGGAGGTCATTGCTTCGGCTTGATACGTTTCATCCAATTCGGGGAAGAAAATCCAACGCGCTTCGATGTAATCTTTGCGCTGGCATCCGACCACAATCACATCCGCGCCGTGAGTTAGGTTGATAGGCTGGTTAGCAGGAAAGATGACGCTATTTGCACCGGTATTCAGGACAATAAATCCCAGCCGCGAAAAATCGCGGACGGCGTAGACCGCCCAGGGCGTCGTGGAAAATATCCCATCGTTGCGGCGGAAGAAGCGCGGATAAAGCAATCTGCCTTGGAGAATCATGGAATTAGGTTGCGATAAAAATTCTTCCACAAGTGGTTCTTGGAGAATTACCTGTTGTTTCAATTCCTCGGTTGTTGACGTGTACCGCGGCTGGGCGATTCCCTGTGCCAGCCATGGAAGCGAGCCAAGTAATACAAACGCGGTAATAAGAACAACATGCCTTGATTTGCTTGGCATATCCTGCCGCCTATCTTGACGCACGATTTGCCGTGCAAATCGAACTGCGTCAAGATCATTCGGATATGAAGACATCTTCGAGACATTCGCGCCAAAGAGAGACGAAACCCAAACGAGGATTTCAATCGCGCCGATGCCGAAGTAGAAATAGACGACCCAATCTACGGGCAGGTTATATCGCCACGAGGAAAAGCGCGAGATGCCGTTTGCCAATGCGTAGCCGACGCTGAACGCCAGCGGAGTCAACCCCACCCACTTGTAGCGACTCCACGCCGCGCCGACGCCGATGGCGATGACCGCGAGATAGAAAATGACCAGCGCGAGGTTGTACCATTCGAGAGTCCCATTCCACTCGATCCAATACAAATTGACCGGGGCGCGCAGTCCGTTGAACGGCTCGATCAACGGCAGAGTCAGCAATCCGCCGATTTGGGTGTTGAGAAAATGATTCGTCACAAAGCCAGCCACAAAGCCGGGATTTTCCAGCGTGAACGTGAGCAGGCGGTTCCCGAGGCTTTCCTTTTCAAAGTCGAACTGGCTGATGTCTAAATTCCCTTCGAAGGAATACTGCGAAAAAATAACCGCCATCTGTGAAGGGTCGTCAAAGGCAAATTGACCGGCAATTCTATAATTGTGAATCAACCACGGAGTAATGGTTGCGGTCATCACCAAGCCGAAGGCGACGCAGGCGATGAGCCAATCTTTCAGGTTTAGTTTTCCAAAAAAGTTCGGGCGATTTGATTTGCCCGGCATGTCGTGTTGAATGTCTTGACGCACGATTTGCCGTGCAAATCGAACTGCGTCAAGAACTCGTTTTTGATAAGCAAAGAATGCAAGGATGAAAACGAAAGGCAGGATGATCAGTGATTGCGTTCTCAACAACAGCAACAACCCAAACGAGCCGCCTGCGATGATTGCGGATTTTATGTCGCGGCGTTCAAGCCAGCGGATGACGACGAGCATCACAAACGCGATTCCCATTGAAGTGGCAAAATCGGTGACGAACATTTTCGTGCTGGCAGTGCGCGTGTTCGATGAAATCCATAGCGTGGTCAGTTCGCGGAAGATGGCGAAGAGGGCAACTGTCACACCGGCGGCGCGGGAGTGGAGTTTTGTTCCGAGAAAATATAACGCAACAGGAAATAGCGCAAAGACCAGAGTCTGCGCGGCGATGATTTTGACATAATCTTGACCGAACAGAAAATGAAGCGCGGCGAGGAAAGTCACATATAACGGACGCGGCGCGATGTTGCCGAGATAGTCCGTGCCGATGAGGAGGGATTGGGAGAGGTAG
Source organism: uncultured Anaerolineales bacterium (assembly GCA_949319575.1). Classification (GTDB taxonomy): domain Bacteria; phylum Chloroflexota; class Anaerolineae; order Anaerolineales; family Villigracilaceae; genus Defluviilinea. The sequence continues at coordinate 9,711 of CASGHD010000020.1, forward strand.
TCGTAAAAGCCCGCGTCGGAGTATGGGAATGGAGTTGTGTATGGCGGCGTGATGGGCGCGTAGAAACTGTTTTTTAGAGTGTCAATTGGAACTGAGAGCCAGAGGACGGAGGCAGTGAGATAAAGAGCAAAAGGCAGGAGAATTGGAGAATTGGAGAATTTAGTAATTGGTAATTGGTAATTGGTAATTGGGGAATTGCGTAATTGGTGAATGAGGATAGTTGCGCCGAGGAGGATTGATAGGACAAATTGCCATCCGAGAATTGGAACGCCAGGTTCGCCCCAGTAGGCGGTGTCTTTGGTGATGCCGAGTTTGGTGAGGGAGATGAAGAGCAAAACAAGAAGCAGAAGGCAGAAGGCGGATAGCGCCGCGATGAAGATGTTTTTGTTTTGTTTGAACGAGTCGAGGTGGAATCCGTTTTGGAGGCGGAGGAGGTAGAACGTGAATTGAATCGAGAGCGCGAGAAGGTACCACAGCAACGGACACAGCCGCGTGTAGAGCGGGAGAAAAGCCTCGGGGTTGAGATAACGCAGAAGAAACAGAATCAGGCTGAACGTCAGAGAGAGAAACGTGACGAGGAGGATGAGAGGAGTCTGCGCCAGGCGATCAAGTTGAGGGGGGCGAAAGGCAAACCATGCCGACATCAGAATCAAAGAAAAAATGATGGCGGCGAGGGCAAGCCGCGCGGGTGAGAGGGTTGCGCTTTCGGAGGGAATCAAAAGGAGCGCGACCAGTGCGACCGCGCCCTCGATGGAGCAGAAAAAAAAGAATTTTGATTTTTGCATTGAGGGAAGTTGAATCAAAACAATTTGTTTTGGATGCGAGGAGATTGCTTCGTCGCCTCGGTCTCGATACGCCCTTCGCAAAGATCGCTCAGGGCTACTCGACCAGCGGCTCCTCGCAACGACATGTTAGGGCGAATAGAATTGGAAGCCGGGGCGCGAAGGCACGACCTTGTAAGAATAATTTTTGACGAAGAGGAATAGTTTATCTTGCAAGATCACCCAATCGGGAGAGTCGATGATGCGCCGCGCTTCGACGATGTCTGCGGCGAGCAGACCCACTTGAATTTGCGGGTACGAGCCATAGATGGTCGCCCACGCTTCGGCGGGTTGCAAGCCGAGCCGTTGCATGCCGGGGATGAATTCACCGATGATGAATTCGAAATATTCCTGATCGCGCTCGGCGGCGATATCCCATGTCATCAAAACTTTGACAGCCATTGATTCCTTTTATCCGCTAATCTCCGCGAATTTTCGCTAATCTTTAAAACATTCGCGGAGATTAGCGCAGATTAGCGGATTCTATTAACTCGCCTGATAGTCCAACACGACGACGTGCGTTTCGCTGGGAAGACCGGAGCGCGTCACCTTCAGGGACGGCTGGGTCTCCTCCTTCGACAGCCCCATCTCTTTGACAAACTTGCTGAGCGAGTCGAGCGAGAGTTTGACCGCCGGCGTGGAATAATGCATCGGGATAACCAAATTCGGCTCGATCAGGCTGATGACCTCCGCCGCCTTTGCCGCGTTGAGTCCGCCTCCCCCGCCGACCGGCACCAGCGCGACGTTGATCGTGCCAAGCGATTCAATCTCGGATTGAGTCGGGGTTTGCTTTAAGTCGCCGAGATGCGCGACGGTGATGCCGTCGTAATCGAAAACGTAGATGGTGTTATTCGGCGAGCCTTTGCCCTTCTTCTTGCCAGCCCCGCCGCCGTCGGTTGACACGCCGGTGACGAAGACGCCGCCGATCTCGAACTCGCCCGCGCCGTCAATGACGTGCGACGCGCCTTTGACCGCGTCCACGTTGTTGTGACCGGGCGCGTCGTGACTCACGGTCACAATATCCGATTTCAATTTGAGCGCCGAATAGCCGATGGATTTGTTGTCGAATGGATCCGTCACCACCGTCGCATAATTGCGCTCGGTGAGGCGGAAACAAGAATGTCCGTACCAGGTGATTTCCATGAGTGTGTTTGTCTCCGAGGGGGGATTATAACCGACACGAAGGACTCGGCAACCGCGTTCGTTTGTTTGCTATAATAGCGCCTGTCAGTAATTTTACTGGCAAGGAGAACGAAATGTTACAACAAATTACCATTCAGACGACGGATGCGGAGCGACTTAAGCCGTTGATTCAAAGCGCCATCCGCTTTCAATTGGAGGATGTCGAACACGGTATTCAGTTGACGAAAGAGCGTTTGGCGGCGTTTGAAAAAAAGTACGATATAAGCACGGCTGAGTTCGAACGACGTTTTCATCCAGGCGATTTGGAGGAAACGCTCGAATTTATCGAATGGGAAGGCGAGATTGAAACGCTCCAGCTGCTTGAAGAAAAGAAAAGCGTGATTCAGTCGGCGCATATCAGATGATGGATGAATACGTTCAATCGCTGGAACGTCAGATCCGCGCGCTTGGGGAAACGATAAGCAGGTTCGAGATTGTTCCACAAAGCAGGGAAGAGGAATTTGTCTTCATCAGCGGCGAAATCCAATTTTCAGACGGCACGTTCTTGCATTTCCGCGAGTACGTTGAACTCAAAGAGGGACACGCGCCGCGCCGTTACAAATACGCCTATCATTACCAACGCGCCGACGAAGACATAATCTTCCATTATGACAATGCCCGCCACTTTCCGCACCTGCCCACCGCGCCGCATCACAAACATATTGGGGAGACCGAAGTCGTCGCGGCAGACGCGCCTGATTTACAATCTGTGCTGAACGAGATTGAAACGCTGATTAAAGCGTAGCCCCCAAAATCTGCGCCAGCAAGATTATTGACCTCTCTGTTCCTCGCAGACTTGCATATCGCGGGCGCAAAAGAGCAACCCAAAACGTCCGACGGATTTCGTCGGGCGTTTTTCAATTTTGCGCGGTTTCCCAGACGGAAACAAGAATATCCATACCGGTGATTTCTATGAGCGTAGTGTCTCCGATGGGGAATTATGACCGACGAGGAGAGACTAGAAACCGCTCGCAGGGAAAATCACTCTGACACTTCCATCACCTTCATCACCTCGTCGCCAAAGTGATTGATCACCTTGACCGCGATCTTGCCCGTCTTCGGTTTGGGGAAGGGACGCGACGTGGTCGAATACAACTCCTCCCATAATTCTTCGTTGATATCCGCTTTGAGCGCTTTCTTTAATTTCTCGAAAGGTTTATCGCCGAGGAAATAGGCGTGTGTGACAAAGAACGCCTCGCCGCTGTAATTGGTATCAATAAACCAGGCGGCGATGTCGTATTCCAAATTGCCAGAGCCGCTGGAGCGCAATTCGCTTTTGACGGGGTCGTAGACGTCCACGCCCAGGATTTCAACTTGTATGCTTGGCGGGATGCCATCCCGCCCCACGTTTTCGGTGACTTTCACTTCTGGCTCGCCAAAGGCAAGGAATAAATTTCCTGAGCCTGTTTTCTTTAGCAAATCGCCCATCGAGAGGTCAGGGTTGATTTTGACTTTCATGATTTTGAAATCCAGACCTGACAGGTTTTGAAAACCTGTCAGGTCTTTTTCGTTGACCGAATGAGCAGAGGCGTCAAACGATGTGGCGGCGACGACTAGCAATTCGGCAAAACGCTTCGCGACAGTCGCCGCATCCCGAATGAAATCATCATCCACACTGCCGAATTCGGGACCGATCGCCACAGCCGCTTTTTTGAGTCCATCTTTCGTTTTGTATTCGCCGACCGCCTGCACTTCGGGACCGCTCGGCAGGACATCCAAGTTGACAAATTCGAGGCGCGCGCCTTTTTCGCCCGTTTGCACGCCAGACTTGAGCATGTTCTCGATAATAATATTGACAAACCGTTCCGTGCTGACCATTTCCTGCTCGTCGCTGACGCGGTGCGGAGATAACGACTCAACCGTGAACGGACCTGAAACGCGCACGATTTTTTTATTTTCAAGCGGTTTGTCGTATAAAACTTCGTTAGCGGGTTCTTCATCATTCGCCAATGATTTCAGCGTGACATGCGGCACGGTTTCATATTCAAAGCCGTCGCTCACCCGCGCCATGTCATTGCGTGGAGGGCGTTCTTGCTCTTTGCCCGACGAAGCAATCTCCTCATTCGTAGGGGATTGCTTCGCTTCGCTCGCAACGACATTTTTCAACTTGTAATACGGATACTTCGCCGTCATCAACCTCGTTCTTGCTAATGCCAATGCGACTCTGGATGTATCCGTCGTGATCCACCTTCTGCCCCATTGCTCGGCGACGTAGGCAGTTGTGCCAGAGCCACAAGTGGGGTCAAGCACGATGTCGCCCGGGTCTGTGGTCATCAATAAACATCTTTCTATAGTTTCAACAGCAGTTTGAACAACATATATTTTTCCATCAACTCTATTTTGAACGCCACCAACATCTGTCCAAAGATTGTTAATTGGAAATACTGGATAATCTGATAGCAACCTGATAAATCGAATCGAGTTCCCTTCAATAACAAGTCTATTTTTTTCAGCTAGTCTTTTGAGACCATCGACTGAGGTTTTCCAGTGCATTCCTCTAGGAGGGGAAAAGGATTTTCCTCTAAATTCAAAAAGTTGCTCAGAACCCGTTTCACCTTGTGATGTAACCGAATCTATACTTGCATACTCATTGTCAGGATAAATATTTTTGGGGACAGAGCTATATTCGTTAACTGGTTTATATTTTGTTGCACCTTCATCGCCAACAGATTTTGTTTTATACAATTGTCTGTATTTTATTTGCTCCATTTTTTTTGCATACCAAACGATGTAGTCACCTGCTCTGCTTAAAGTGTTGCTAGGAAAACCACTTGTTGTCGTAAAAGAAATCAAACTTACGAAATTATCAGCCCCAAATATCTCGTCCATAATTTCTCTAACATGATGAAGATTTTCGTCACTAATTTGTATGAAGCACGAACCGCTTTCATTCAATAGTTCTCTCGCCACAATCAACCTATCTCGTAAATACGAAAGATACGAGTGAATACCCAACTCCCAAGTATCACGAAAGGCTTTCACCTGTTCGGGTTGGCGAATGAAGTCTTCCACTTTGTTATTTTTCACGTCGCGATTACGAGTTGAAACCTGCCAATTTGAACCGAACTTAATCCCATAAGGCGGGTCCATATAAATGGTTTGCACTTTGCCCCTCATGCCTTCTTTTTCGAGCAGGGAGTTCATCACTAACAGTGAATCGCCCAAAATCATGCGGTTCTGCCAGTTATCTTCGTGTTTATAAAACTCCACCGCTTTTTGAAACTGGTCTTCGGCGGTCTCGCCGAATAACAACATTTGCCTGTCGTCGCTGGCTCCGCTTTTCAAGCGTGCAATCAATGCTTCGGGGGCAACGTGTTCCTGCACATAAATCGGCACGGTCGGCGCGTCAAACTCCGCGCCTGCTTCTTTTTTTCCGCTCCAGATCAATTGCGGGTCGAGCGAAGGGTCATAGGCGTAGGTTTTTTTAACGGGCTGCTTATCGCGCCGGGAAAGTCTCACAGATTCTTCCTGAGTCGGAATCCGCTTGCGGGTGGCGTCATGCTTATAGGAAGTGACAGGCGCGGCGGTGGTGGGAGCGGGTTTGGGAGTCTTCTTTTTAGGGGGCATGAGTAAATCCTATTTTTATTTTATAGATACACCGTTGGTTGAGTAGGGCGAGCGCACTCCTCGCCCGTATCGAAACCAACAATCAAAGGTAGATATTAAATTGAAGATATACCTATTACTGGTGGTTTCGATACGCCCTTCGTAAAAGCGCTCAGGGCTACTCAACCACCGATTTCACTTGTTATCGAATAAAGTTCCCAGCATCAAATTATCAAAGCCGCGCTCCATCCCCGCCCGAATCAAATTCATGGTTTCGTGAATGTCCTGAATTTCCAGCATTGCCCATGCGCCATACTTGCCCGCATTATTCACAGCGGGAATCCACATCTCGCGCGCGGTTTTTACTTTCAATCCCTTTTTATCGTCCTTCTTGCCTGTCACTTCGATCAATAAATTTAGTATGTCGTTGCGAGGAGGGCGCTCTTGCTCTTTGCCCGACGAAGCAATCTCCCCATTAATAGGAGACTGCTTCGCTGTCGCTCGCAGCGACATATCCAACCTCGCAATAAAATCAGGAATATACTGCCGGCTGACGCCCTGATATTCATACGGGATCGTAAAACCCAAATTCTGATTTTTGACATACGCCAACACTTCGGGCATTTCTTCCAGCCGCTTGGCAACGCCCTGCTCCCATTCCGCCGTATCCGCCACCACATAATTGACATGGCTTTTGACCGTTTCACTCACAGGCTTGGTGGTTAAGAAATCCACATAACAAGTCGAGCCGAGGGCGTCAAACGGAGCCAAAATCGGAAGCAACCGCTTCTCTCCCCCTTCGAGTTGGTCCACGCCATGTTTAATGATGCCCCCCTGAATCTTGGTCAGCGCGCCCGAATGATACTTTCCAACCAGCAGGTAGCCGATCACCATGTTATCTTTCAATCGAACTTGCGCGCCGACGTATTCATCCACAATACGTTTGATCTGCGGGTAGAGCCAATATTTCTTTTCGCCGTCGCCGTCCCGATAATATTTTTTCAAGACCGATTCGGCTAACTTGGCAGAGACTTCGCCCTCGCGCATGTCTTTGATTCTGCCCATATCCAAAACCACTTCTTCGCCGATCGCGCCTTCCGAAATCGTTCGAGTCGGTTCGTTCTCGATGATCGTTCGTGATTCTTCGGTAAAGGTCGCGCCTAATTTCCGCTCGTCCAACTCGTAACGATACCCTTCCAAACGCGGGAAGGCGATCTCGTATTGCTCGCGTCCCTCCAACGCATGGACGCGATGCACAAATTTAGGCGGTTGTTTAACGCCAGCGGCTTCGGCTTTCAAGAAATTAAACGGCACGCCATACACTTCGGCATATTCCGCCGAAAATTTCTCGACGCCGTCTTCAGGGTCAATCTCCGCGTTGTAATCCACGCGCCGCAACGCCCGCCCGACGACTTGCTCGCACAACAATTGAGTCGTGAACGCCCGCACGCCGAGAATGTGCGTCACGGTGTTCACGTCCCAGCCTTCGGTCAACATCGAAACCGACACCACGCATTTGATATTCTCGCCCAACTTGCCAGGCTTCCCGACCGTGTTCATCACTTCGCGCAGTAATTCCGCATCGCTGGGTTCATCGCGTCCCTGAAAACGCCTGCGATATTCCTTGTGGAAATCTTCAATTTCTTTAGCGAAAGATTTTTTGAACTCGGCGTCAATCTGTTCGCCGCTTTCCAATTGGGCGCTATCCACGATCAGGGTGTTTGGTTTTTCAATCATATTCACCCCGTCTTCATTGCGAAAGATGGGCAAATTCCCTTTTTCAATGCGGATGGCTGTCTGCGTTTCCATCTCATAGCCTGCAATCCAACGATAGACCATTTTGGAAACGGTGGTGTTATTGCAGACCACGATCATCACAGGCGGCATCACGGCTGGGTTTTTCTTTTTATATTCCTCGTATTCTTTGTAGTAGGTTTCGTAACTGCCGTACAAGGCTTCGAGGGCCTCCTGCAATTTGGTCGGCAGGACGATCACGTTCAGGTCGTAGCCTTCTTCTTTACCCGCCTTCTTCAAGCCTTTCTTCGGCATGTGCGGGTCGTCGCTGATGTGGTCCCACAAATTGCGAAACTCTGGCATTTCGGTTCGCTTGATCGTGTTCGATTCAACGGGCAAGCGCGGAATTTTAACAACGCCGCATTCCAACGCGTCCAACAACGAGAAATCTGAAACCGTCCACGGGAACAACGTGCCTTCCTCATATCCAGACCCGCGCAAGAAATACGGCGTGGCGGATAGATCCAAAATTGCATTCACGTTCATTTTCTTGGTTAAAGCCTCAAGTCCGCTGATCCACACCCGCGCGGCTTCGTTGTTTTCATCCGCTTCTTTGCGGTCATCGCCCGACAACTTCTCGTCGGTCGGTTTTTCACGATAACAATGATGCGCTTCGTCGTTGATCGCCAATATTCTCGATTTATTCGACAAGCTTTTGAAAGCCCGCTGGATCATGGCGTTGGGCGATTCTTTTTGCGCTTCTTCTTTGATCAACCCTGTGGCTTTAAGCGTCCCGCCCATTTGAAAGCGCTGGTTATCGCGCAGTCCCATTTGATGATAGTTCATCACCAGCACTACCGCGCCTTGCAGCATTTCAAAATCCTGATGCGAAACAATATCCCGTTTGATGTAATAGTTTTGCGGGTCATTGGGGTGCAACACATTCAAACGGTCGCGGATCGTAATGCCAGGCGTAATGATTGCAAATGCGTCGGTGAATCTTGTGTCTTGCGGGTAACGAACTTTATTCAACGTGTGATACGCGATCATCATTGCCATCACCACCGTCTTCCCCGAACCCGTCGCCATCTTGAACGCCAGCCGATATAAACCAGGGTTGGCTTCTTCATTTGCTTTTCGCAAGTCATTCAAGACCCGCGTCTCGCCCGCTTTTTCCGCCGCTTCATTGATGTAAATCAATGTCTCCAGCGCTTCGATCTGGCAAAAGAATAATTTGTTCTCGCGGTTTTCATCCTGCCAGTAATACAACAAATCGCGTGAAGTTTTTGTAATGCCTGGGTATTCTTTCCTGCGCCATTCGCCAATTAAGAAACGAATCTTATTGATGAATTCATTGTCTTCCTGCATCTCCGCGCTGAACGCGCCTTCTGCAAGATTCATAGAAAGTTGCCTGTCTCGTTTGCGGGTGCGCGGCATGGCAGAGACATAACGCGCGCTGGGACGACGCCCTTCCACGATCTCATCCGAAATCCCGCGCTCGTCGGCTTTGAAATGTTTTTGTGGCTCTATGTATGGCGAATTAATGATTGGGTTTTGCATTGGAGAAAATTATAACCCTTCCCTCCGTATTAACCCCTCCACAAACCTCCACCTCTTCGTCTTGGTGTAATCGCCGCCATCGGGATAAAAGTATTTCTTGTACTCCGTCCAATTCTCTTTTGTGCGAAAGAACGGATCGGTTTCGCCGTTCGCGAGTTCGTCGGACGTTTTCAATTTTGCATGCTTTCCCAGACGGAAACAGGAATATCCGTACCGGGCGATTTCACTATATGAGGAGCCTCCGAGGGGGGATTATAATCGCAGTCAAATCCACCTCACTAACTTCTTCCGCTATGGCGTTACTAAAAAGGCTCACTGGGAGACTTTTGGCACAAAGAAACTGCAAACATAAAACGGTCTCGGGTGAACACCGAGACCGTTTTTATTTTGTTGTAGCCACGAAATTTACCCAGCGACTTTCTTTGCCATGTAAAACGCCATCCAGCGGTTGTTGATCTCGGCCTGCGCTTGTTGGCGCGTATACCCATACTTGACTTGGAGCAGGGTGACGAATCGATTCTGTTTGTCGTCTGCCTTGTCAATTTTTTTCAGGTCGTGCTCTGCCAGCAGACTCCACCATTCGGTGGAACGACTGCGGAACACTTTCCATTGCAGATCAAATTTTGTTTTCGGATTGCGCATACGGTTCTCCATAGAGAGTAAGAAACGGAATGGTCTCAGTTTGGAGTTTTCGAGATTTCGTTTCTTGACGACCATCCCCTCCCCATGGAACAGACAGGAACAAAATTGTCAAACTCTTTCACGTCCATTTTACTACAAGGTGAATGGAATTTCGGGATTTTGGACGAGGATTGCGGAAGTGAAAACGGTCTTGTGGATGTTACGCCTGCGAGACCGTTTGTCATTTCCTTGAATCGGCGGACTAAAGTCCTGCCTCAGTTGATGGAAGTCGGTTGATGAACTTTAACAAAATAATACTGTAACTTTCAATCGAGATGATAGGCAATTTCGGCGGCCATTTCCATTCTTGCGGCTGTAAAGCTACACACAGGTCTGGATGATAATGTACAGGCCAATTATTTTGAGCGATGCAAAGCATCTTGGCTTGAGGATACGCCAGAACGGTTTGCTGATAGAGTTAGAGGGGAGCGCTACAATTTCTGTCATGGGCTTCTCGGGTTTAACATGTTTTCACAAACCTACTCTACCCGAAAAGCCCTACTTTTTCGTAACTACTCAGCCTCGGAACATGTCGCTGCGAGGCGCTCTTAGTTTTGCCGAAGCAGTCTCCCCATGCCGGGAGATTGTTTCGGCGGGACCCCGAAAAAACATCGGGGCAGGCGAGCAAGAGCCCTCTCTGGTCGCCAACGCCTCCCACCCCGCGTACTTCGCCGTATCACCCAACTCCGCTTCAATACGGAGGGTTTTCAAAAGACCTGATGGAGGCATATTTCCATCAGGTCTTTTCGTCTTACGAAAATTCGTAGACTGGCACGAGAATCTTGCGGTCGATCTCTCGCCGTCCGCGCACGCTCTCTTCGATGGTTTTTAGCACGTTGGCGGCATAATAACGCGTTCCGCATCTGGCGCAAACACCGGCGGGTATGTTCTCGATCAAAACATACTCGCCCTTGATCTTGCGATGAAGGGTCACGCGTTTCTCAACGATTTTGCCGTTGCAGTATTCACAGGTCTCACCCTGCCAAAAATTTTTCGTTTCCATAGTTTTCATTTTACCTGATCTTGATAAACCGTAATCACACGGACTTTACCGCCTGTTGTAAGGCGGCAAATAACGCCGATTTCGCGTCCATCCAACGACTTGCCGATGATCTCGAATTTGCCGTCTTTGGGCCACGACTTTCTGATTCTACCGGAGAGGATTCCGTTTTCAATATCATAGATATCAAATTCGTCTTGCATCGCTTCGTCATCCGCGTGTTCGGTCAAATAGTAAAGACCGTTGCGAACCAATGCCTGAATTTGGGTAATTCTACTCACCGGCGAATCCTTGATGTGATTATAAGCCTAAAACTTTCTTATCTGGTCGCCAACGCCTCCCACCCCGCGTACTTCGCCGTATCTCCCAACTCCGCTTCGATGCGGAGCAGTTGATTATATTTCGCCACGCGGTCGGAGCGGGCAGGCGCGCCTGTTTTGATTTGTCCTGTGTTCAACGCGACCGCGAGATCAGCGATGGTCGTATCTTCCGTTTCGCCTGAGCGGTGACTCGTCACTGCTCGCCACCCCGCGCGGTGACAAGTTTCCACAGCCTCAATTGTTTCGGTCAGCGAGCCGATTTGATTCACCTTCACGAGCAGGGCATTCGCCGCGTTCTCTTTGATGGCTTTGCGGACGCGCTCCGTGTTTGTCACAAGCAAGTCGTCGCCGACGATTTGAACTTTATCTCCCATCGTCTTCACCATTAACTTCCACGACTCCCAATCATCTTGTGCAAGTCCGTCCTCAATGGAAACGATGGGATAGTCCTTCACCCACTTCGCCCAGAACTCAACCATTTGCCCGCCCGTGAGTTTCTTCCCTTCTTTGCGAAGGTTGTATGTTTTCGTGTCTTCTTCGTACAGTTCGGATGCGGCGGGGTCGAGCGCGATGGCGACATCCTGTCCGCGCCCCGCTTTGAAGCCCGCTTTTTCAATTGCCGCAAGGATCAACTCAATCGCTTCGTTGTTGGCTTTCAACGCGGGAGCGTATCCGCCTTCATCACCTACAAGTGTAGGATACCCTTTTTCTTTCAATACCGATTTCAAGGCGTGATAAATTTCCGCGCCCCAGCGCAAGCCTTCTGAAAACGTCGGCGCGCCGAACGGCATGACCATGAACTCCTGCATGTCTGTAGATTGCCACGATGTGTGCGCTCCACCGTTCATAATATTCAACATCGGCACAGGCAGGACGTGCGCGTACACGCCGCCGAGATAACGATACAACGGCAACCCATACGAATTCGCCGCCGCTTTCGCCACCGCGAGGCTGACTCCCAATATCGCGTTCGCGCCTACTTTAGATTTGTTCGGCGTTCCATCCATGGCGAGCAATTCCATGTCAATCGCTTTTTGTTCCGACGCGTCCCAGCCGAAGAGCGCGTCCGCAATCACGCCGTTGACGTTTGCCACCGCCTTCGTCACGCCTTTGCCGCCATAACGCTTCTTGTCGCCGTCGCGCATTTCCAGCGCCTCATGCTCGCCTGTGGATGCGCCCGACGGCACCGCCGCGCGTCCCCACGAACCGTCTGCGAGCGTCACTTCCACTTCAACCGTCGGGTTGCCGCGTGAATCCAAAATTTCCAATGCCGAAATGCTTTCGATGATAGTGTCCATTTGCCTCTCCAAGGGTTATATCGTAATGGTTGCTCTGACGCTTTGTTGCCGACGCAGTTCAACTGCGGGTGGTTCTTCAATGATTTCGACGCAGTTGTACTGCGTCGAAACTGAACCACGCCGCAAGTATAATTCACTTTACGTTATGGACATTTATGGACACCGCGATTCCTCCCGCCATTGATTCTGATTCACGCGCCCGAAGAAAATACTACCTTGAAGAGACTCCCCAGCGCCGCGCCCTGATGTCCCTTCTGCGCGCCGTCTTTTACGGCATCATGAAAATGGAAATTTTGGGGTCCGAAAACCTGCCTCGGGAAGGCGCGGGCATCGTTGCGGCGAACCACGTCACCAACTTCGATGTCTTCCCGATGCAATTTTCACTGCCTCGCCCGATCTTTTTCATGGGCAAAGCCGAGTTGTTCAAGAATCCCATCATGGACCTGGCATTGCGCAACCTCGGCGCGTTCCCGGTTACGCGCGGGGACAAAGATATGTGGGCAATGCGCCACGCTTCGAAGGTGCTCAAACAGGGTCAGTGGCTGGGGATGTTCCCCGAAGGGACGCGCTCGAAAGGGAAGGGATTAACCGTCGCCAAAACGGGAACAGCCCGAATGGCGATCGAGGCGGGGTGTCCCATCCTCCCGATGGCGATCATCGGCACAGATAAGTTTTTCAAGCAGTTCCCGCGCCGCGCCCACGTGAATGTAAGCATCCTGCCGCCGCTGACGCCGATGGAAAATGAAAGCCCGCTCGCGTTGACCGATCGTTTGATGTTCACGCTGGCGCAGGCGTTGCCTATCTCCATGCGCGGGGTGTACGCCAGCCTACCGGAAGGGTTTGGCTAATTTTTGCGCGACCGCCGTATTTGCCAGCAAGGTGACGGTGTGCCTGCGGCTCAGTGCAGGCACACCGTCTTGGAGCAGTACAAGCGAAAGTCCTGATAGGAAATTAGTAGGAGGCTTGCCAGATTGCGGAACATTTTGAGGGTCACCGACATCCTCTATCGTAGAGGAGTAAAAATGAATACCAAAAAGTTTATCCAATATTTCTTGTTTGCGGCATTGTTGCTTGCCACCTTTGCAACCACAAGCCCGGCGTTCGCGCAAGGTTGCGGCTCCAGCGTAACCGTTGTCAGCGGTGACACCTTGCGAAAGATCGCCGATCGTTGCGGCACGACCATCTCAGCCTTGCAACGCGCCAACCCGCACATCGGCTCGGGGAATTTGATCTACCCCGGTCAGGTGTTGCAATTGCCCGGCGCGATCCTCGGTACCGATGGCGGCTACTTCATCTATGTTGTCGCGCGCGGCGATACATTGAAGGGTCTGGCAACCCGCTTCGGCACGACCATGGATGCCCTGCTTCGCGATAATCTTGAAATCAAAAACGCGAACATCATCTACGAAGGTCAGTGGATTAAAGTGTACGTGACCACAACTCCGACCCCGCCGCCCGCCACGCCGCCACCCTCCAGCGGACAGGCGTACTACGCGCAAAAGGGCGATACCCTGCGGAACATCGCCTCACGCTGGAGCACAACGGTGGAGGAGATTCTGAAAGTGAATCCCCAACTCACCAACCCGAACCTGATCTACGTTGGGCAGGCGATCAACATCCCGCTGGGCGCGTCAAGTTACATCGTGCAAAAAGGCGACACGCTTCGCATCATCGCAGGGAAGTTTGGCATCACCGTGGAATCCCTGCTGGCGCTCAACCCGAACATCAAGAACGCCAACCTGATCTATGTTGGGCAGGCGCTCAACGTCCGCTAGGGTTTGATCCCACCGCGCTGTTCTTGACACAGTTCAATTTGTGCGGCAAATCGAATTCACAACGCAGGCGCGCTGAAAAGCGCGCCTGTTGCGCTTTTACAGTTTTGTAACTTTTTAGTGTGCTAAAGGTACTTGCCCGCCTCTTAATTTCTCCACTATAATGACTCGCCAAGCCTGAAAGATTCAATTTATATTATTACGGAGGACGCATGAAGTCTCGCTTTAGCCCGCCAGCGCAGTTGACTCTGATCGTTGTGCTGTTGTTCTCGTCCATTGCCGCCGCGCCATATCAACAAGCGCTCCAGACCCCCATGGAAGATTTGTTGGACTCGCTCGGCGGGTATGAATGTTTTGAGGGAAGCGCGTTCACTTGCGTCACCATCAACGTCCCTCTCGATCATTTCAATCCATCCGATACCCGCGCGCTGGATGTGACGTTTGCCGTGCTTCCCGCGGCTGGCGCGCGCAAGGGAATGTTCGTAACCGCGACGGGCGGTCCCGGCTACTCCGGTATCTCCTCGGCGGATTATTACCTGCCCGGTTTTGGCGAGGAGGTGTCGAACTCTTTCGACATCGTCTTCTTCGACCAGCGCGGCTTGTTGTACTCCGGCGATCAGGCTTGCCCCACTGCCGCCAGCGCGTTCTATCAACGAGACGCGCGCGGCAAAACGCCCCAGCAGGAAGCGGCGTTGAAGCAATCTTCCAGCGCGTTCAGCGCCGGCTGTGTCAACGAGGTGAGCGACCCCAGCCTCCTGCCGTACCTCGGCACAAAGCAGGCGGTTGAAGATTTGGAAATCTTCCGCCAATTGGTGGGCGATGAAAAATTCTGGCTCTACGGCGAAAGTTACGGCACGCAATACGCGCAGACCTACGCCGCCTCGCACAGCGACCATCTCGCCGGTCTCGTTCTCGACGGGACGGTTGACCTCACCCTCGACGGTTTCAATTACTATCAACAACAAACCCAAGCATTCAGCGATGTGCTGACCGCCTCGCTCGAAACTTGCAACGACGATTCCGCCTGCCGCAAAGATATGCTGGGCGACGCCGTTCGCGGGTACGACACGCTTGCCAAAATTTTAGAGAAGCGCAACCTCCACTTCCGATTCCCGCTTGCCAACGGAAAATCTGCCTACCGCTCGTTCACATTTGCCAACCTCGAATTTGTTGCGGCGAGCCAGGTGTACAGCGAGAGGGACCGCATGATGTTCGTCCGCGCCCTTGCGGCGTTCACCTCCAAATTAGATATGATCCCGCTTGCCCGCCTCTTCTATCTAGACTTGGGGGTTGACCCGCAAACCCTCGACGTGATCCCCGACCCGACGTATTCCGAAGCGGTGTTCTATGGCGTTGAATGTCAGGACTACGGCTACCCTGGCAGTTCCCCGGAGGAAAAGGCAAATACCTACCTCGCTACTGTTGATTCGTTTGAGTTTTCCATTCCGCGCCTGGCTTCGCTAGTCTACGCAGATCTGCCTTGCGCCTATTGGCCCAACGCCACCACCGACCTGACCCGCCCGGATTATTTGTTTGCCGAAGATGTCCCAACTCTGGTGCTCGGTTCCACAGCCGATCCCGCCACTCCGTATAGCAATGGCGTCAGCGTGTACGAACATCTGGCAGATGCCTACCTCATCACGCAGGAATACGGACCTCACGTCATCTTCGGGCGCGGCAACGCCTGCCCCGACGAGCTCGTGGTCGATTTCCTCGTCAACGATGTGACGCCCTCCGAACGCGAAACAATCTGCGAAGGATATTTGATCGATCCGCACGTTCCGCTTGCGCCGCGTTTTGCCGTCTCGTTTGGAAGTCCGCGCAATGCTTTATCCGCCATGGAGACCGAGATTTACTACCTGCCTGAATTCTTTTACTGGGATGGTTTCACCCCGACCACTCTTGGTTGTAATTATGGCGGCGCGCTTGGCTACGAATTGAACAACGCCGGCACGCGCGTCAATTTCTCGCTCGATAAATGCGCGTTTGCCTATAACTTCCTCATGACCGGCACGGGCTACTATAACTTCGAAAACGATCGCTTTGTCTTGAATGTATCCACCACCGGGCGCTGGAAGTGTAATTTGCGTTACGACCGACGCGGTGAAAACGTCAAGATCACCGGCAAATGCGACGGGAAGAATTTCAACAGCGACGACTTCGACACGGAACATTTCTGGCACAACTTCCCAGACTTCGAAGAGTTCAACAAGAACGGCAATTAATTGCGATCAAAAAATCCCCTGCGTTGGCAGGGGATTTTTTGTAACTGCTCAGACATGTCGTTGCGAGGAGAGCTCTTGCTCGCCTGCCCCGATGTTTTTTCGGGGTCCCGAGGAAGCAATCTCCTGGCATGGGGAGACTGCTTCGGCAAAACCAAGAGCGCCTCGCAGCGACATGTTCCGAGGCTGAGTAGTTTCAATTTTTTGCCCTACTTTTTTCGAGCCTTTTTGGCTGCGGGTTTCTTCTTGGCCGCCTTCTTCACCGCGACAACCTTCTTCTGCGGGCGATACTTCAACGCCGCATGTGCCGCCGCGAGACGCGCGATCGGCACGCGGAACGGCGAACACGAAACGTAATTGTTGCCGATGATGTGACACCACTCGATGGAACTCGGGTCGCCGCCATGCTCGCCGCAGATTCCCACTTCGAGATTCGGACGCGTCTTTCGTCCTTCGGCAATCGCCCAATCCATGAGTTTGCCCACGCCGCCGCGATCCAGCGACTGGAACGGATTCACTTCGAGGATGCCTTGCTCTTGATACGTGATGAGGAAGTTGCGCTCGGCATCGTCGCGCGAGTAACCGTAGGTCATTTGCGTCAGGTCGTTCGTGCCGAAGGAGAAGAACTCGGCGTGTGTGGCGACCTCCGCCGCAGTGACCGCCGCGCGGGGAATCTCGATCATCGTGCCGAATTTGTAATCGAACTTGACGTTCTTCTCGTCCATCACCGCTTTGGCGATTCGTTCGAGTCGCGGCTGGATCCATTCGAGTTCTTTCACCGTTCCCGTGAGCGGGATCATCACCTCGGGCTTGGCTTTGATACCGCGCTTCGCGCAATCTGCCGCGGCTTCGAAGATGGCGCGGACTTGCATCTCCACGATCTCAGGCATCGAGATACTCAAACGCACGCCGCGCAAGCCCATCATCGGGTTTGATTCGTGCAGTCGTCTGATGGCGGCGAGCAGGTCTTCTTTTTCCTTCAACCCAGCAGTTTCATTTTTCACGCGCATCGTGATGACTTCTTCGAGGAGTTTTTCCTCATCGGGCATGAACTCATGAAGCGGCGGGTCGATCAACCGGATGATGACCGGATACCCGTCCATCGCTTCGAAGAGACCGTCGAAGTCTTTGCGCTGGTGGGGGAGAAGTTTGTTCAGCGCGGCTGTGCGTCCCTCGCTTGTGCCGGAGAGAATCATATCCTGCACGATGGGCAAACGCTCAGGCTCAAAGAACATATGCTCTGTGCGGCACAGACCGATTCCCACCGCGCCGTACGAGCGGGCGCGTTGCGCGTCTTTCGGATAATCGGCATTTGCCCATACTTGCAGACCTCGCGTGGGGTATCCGGGCGCGCGCGCCTCGCGGACATCCTTTCGCGCTGAAATTTCATCCGCCCATTTGAGCAGGGTGAGCAATTCAGTTTGTTCTTCAAGTGATGGTGAACTCGTTGGAATCTTTCCGATGAACACTTTGCCGGTTGTGCCATCCACCGAGATCCAATCGCCTTCTTTGACGATCACATCACCGACAGTCATCTGGCGTTTATCAAGGTCAACCTTGATCGCCGACGCGCCGACCACGCATGGGATTCCAAACTGCCGCGCGACAACCGCCGCATGTGAGGTTGCTCCGCCCTCGCTGGTCAGCACGCCTTTCGAGGCGATCATGCCATGCACATCGTCTGGCTTGGTGAACGGACGCACCATGATCGTATCCTGCTTTTCGTCCTTTGCCATTTTCTCGGCAGTGTCCGCGTCGAAATAGATTTGTCCAACCGCCGCGCCGGGGGATGCGTTCACGCCCTTGGCGAAGAACGCGCCAGTCTTCTCGGCGTTATCCATCGCGGCGTGATCGAACTGCGGGTGGAGGAGTGAGTCCACATTGTCCGGTGTGACACGTTGGACCGCCTGCTCTTTCGTGATCAAGCCTTCCTTCGCCATATCCACCGCGACCTTCACCGCAGACTTTGCCGTCCGTTTGCCGTTGCGCGTTTGAAGCATCCACAACTTTCCGCGCTCGATGGTGAACTCGACGTCTTGCATATCCTTGTAATGCTTTTCGAGCCGCGCGGTGATCGCCATGAACTCTTTGTAGGCTTTCGGCATCTGGTCTTGTAAATGTTCAATCGGATCCGCGTTGCGGATGCCCGCGACCACATCTTCGCCTTGCGCATTGAGCAAATATTCGCCCATCATCTTCTTCTCGCCGGTGGACGGGTTGCGCGTGAACGCCACGCCGGTGCCGGAGTCATCGCCCATGTTACCGAAGACCATCGTCACGATGTTGACCGCCGTGCCGAGATCGTCTGGGATGTTGGTCGCGCGGCGATAGTCAATGGCGCGTTTGCCCATCCACGATTCGAACACGGCTTTGATGGCGAACTCCATTTGCTTGTTCACATCTTGCGGGAAGTCGAACCCGACCTGTTGCCTGAAGACGACCTTGAAGACTGAGACCAATTGCTTCCAATCTTCGGCGGTCATTTCAGTGTCGGACGTATACCCTTTTTTAGCCTTATGCTCCGCCATCGGATGCTCGAAATGCTCATCATCGAGATTGAACACTGTCGCGCCGAACATTTCGATCAGGCGGCGGTACGAATCCCACGCGAAGCGCGGGTTGTTCGTGAGTTTGACCATCCCTTCAACGACTTCATCGTTCAAGCCGATATTGAGGATCGTGTTCATCATACCGGGCATCGAGAACTTCGCGCCCGAACGGCACGAAACCAACAACGGGTTTTTCGGGTCGCCGAATTTCTTGCCGGCGCGTTTCTCGGTCACCTTCATCGCGGCGAGCGCCTGCTTCCACATCCCCGGCGGGAACGCCCCAGTTTTGCGGAACCAGTTACAGGCTTCGGTAGTGACCGTGAATCCCGGCGGAACCGGCACGCCGGCTCGCGTCATGTCGAATAATCCCGCGCCTTTTCCGCCAAGCAGGGCGCGCACATCCTCCCATGTGCCCGCGTATTTTTCGGCTTTTGCCACTTCATCGAACAGATATACCCAGGTTGTCATGTATTCCTCCAGTATGGATCTAAAATCGAACGAAGTGTACCATGAACAAATTAGAACAAAAGTAACGCTTACCGCCGCCTTTTGACACGTCCAACTGATAGCCCATTGCAAAGTGCGAACTCTGTCATTCTTCGATATAATGGGGGCTGACTGGACACATTATGCCGACAAAAATTCTTGTGATCGACGACGATACCGCTGTGACAGACCTACTCTCCCTTTTGCTGAAATCGCAGGGCTTTGAAGTAGCGGCTACGAACAACAGCAACGACGGATTGAACTTTATCCGCGAAAACCAACCCGATCTGGTGGTGCTCGATCTGATGATGCCAGAAATGGATGGGTGGGAGGTCTGCAAGTCGGTGCGCGCCTTCAGCAAGGTGCCCATTATCATCCTCTCCGCGCTAAACGACCCGTCGATGATCGCCAGCGTGCTGGATGCCGGCGCGGACGATTACCTCACCAAGCCCACGCCAAGCCGCGTCCTGGTTGCGCACATCAACCGATTGATCAAGCGCAACGAAACAAACGGCTCGCTCGGACATAACTCGATGGGGCAAGCGCCGCAGATGGCCGCATCCTAACCCGCTTCTTCCCCAGTGGACGCCTGATACAGTCATCCCCGGCCTTTTCGCCGGGGATGATTTTTTTGTAGTGCGAGATGTTATCTCGCCCGACACGATCTTGACGCAGTTGCACTGCGTCATGGCAAATCGTGATCACGCCAAATGCTTCAACGCCTCCGCCGTCTCTTTCACCGCCTCCATCATCGGCAAGTGACCTACGCCTTTCAACTCCACAAAATGCGCGGACGGTACAGCCGATTTCATTTCACGCGCGCGATCCACAGCCACCAACGAATCCGCGTCGCCGTGAATCACTACCACAGGAAATTTCACGCTGGCAAGCATTGACGATGTATCCATCCGTTCTGCCATGGCTTTCAGCGCGCCGATGAACGCGGCGGGTTGCTGTCGTTGCATGATAGCAGTTACTGCGTTTTGATATTCCTCGTTCGGCGAGAATTTCGGCTTCATCGTTTCGACCACGCCGCCGATTCCTTTCTCAGCCACCTCCGCCGCGGACTTATAGCGTCCCTCTTTGCGGTCTGGTGGGTCGGCGAGTGTTTGAGTGGAAACAAGTCCCAGCCCGCTGACTCGTTGTAGGTAAAGTTTTGCGAAAGCCAGCGCGACGTATCCGCCCATCGAATGACCAGCAATCGCGGCTTTTTGAATCCCAAGATGATCGAGCAGACCTGCAATATCCGATGCGAAATCATCCAGCGTGTATTGCGTTTCCACTGTGGACGAATCCCCGAACCCGCGCAGGTCGGGCAGGATCAAATCGAATGTATCTTCAAGCAGTGGCGCGACAAAATCCCACGTGTGATGGTCCAGCGGATATCCGTGCAACAGCACAAGCGGAGTCCCTTTGCCGCGGCGTTCGTACGCGAGTTCAATTCCGTTGACGTTTATTTTTTGCATGTTGCTCTCCTTGCCCTTTCATTTGGGTTTGAGGGCGGGCAGACTTCAAAATTTACCGCCAAGAGCGCGAAGAACGCAAAGAAAGAAATTAACCTTGGCGCCCTTAGCGGGCTTAGCGGTTTAATAAATCAAGTTGAGGGTCGCCCTGTCTGCGCCAACAAATTCACTTCCAATTCACCGCCACCTTCAACTTGCTTCCCAGTTTCGAATAATAATGCACAAACCCATTGTCGCGCCCGAATTC
>CASGHD010000021.1 GCA_949319575.1 uncultured Anaerolineales bacterium
GCTCTTGGTTTTGCCGAAGCAGTCTCCCCATGCCGGGAGATTGCTTCCCTTCGACAGGCTCAGGACAGGCGTCGGGACCCGAAAAAACATCGGGGCAGGCGAGCAAGAGCCCTCCTCGCAACGACATGCCTGAGCAGTTACCTGATTTATCTAAAAATTTGCGCGAATCCGTGGCAAAGAATTTGATCGTGCCTCAATGTTATAAATTTATGCAAGAGGTCTATTTTAAAATCAACACTTAAGCTCGCTTTGTAAATATTTTAAGGACACACCTTCTCCCCTTCCTGCGGAACGTACAAAGCAATCTCATCCTCAGGAAAGGAATCTTCAAGGCGATAGTTGCACAAAATCGGACGCATGATGCCGCGCACCCAGACGTTGTTCTCCTCGGAGAAGGCGCGGCGGCGGGCTAGGATTTTGAACGTGAGCGGATCAACCACAATCAGGTCGAAGCGCTGGGATTCCATGTCCTGTTTGAAGCGAGCGAGAAAGGCTTCGTTATTCGACATCGCCATTTCCATCAATTCTTCGCGCTCGTATTCGGGGGCGAGTGTCACATCGTGAAGCATTCCCATCGAGATGAGATGCCGTTGAGTGATGAAGAGAATCTCTCCGCCGTTGGCGTTGACCTCGTCCACTTTTTCCTGCAAAGTCTGCAATATCTTGTCCGTTCTCGATTCGTCGTAGGTTTTGAAACTGATATTGGTTTGGGTCAAAAACAGGATGGGGATAACGATGACAGACATTGCGTTGCCCCAAGGGAGCGGAATGAATTCCGCAGTCCGTGTTTGTTGTGGGTCTTCAGGAGTGTAACGGGCGAAGACTAGATATGAAAACACGATCAACAGAATCGTGAAATAAGCATCCAAGTTGTGCAAGTCTGCGCCGCCGCCGATTTTGAGGCTGACGATCAGCCCGCCGAGGAAGAGGGCGAGCAACGCGGCGAGGATGAAAAATATTCGCACGGGATGCCAGTCCGCGCGGCGGGAGCGGAATTGCTGATAGAGGACGATCCACATCGGCAGTGGAACAAAGAGCGCGGCAGGCAAAATACCGAACGCGTATGATTCGTTCGGTAACAAGCGATACCACAACAACGGCGAAGACAGGCTGGTGAAAAAATCTTCGGGATTGGGAATGCCTGACAAGGCGATATAGATTTGCATTGAAGCAAACGCGGTGATTGTTCCAATCACAAACCACAACGCGGGTTTGAGCAGATAATTGAAAATATTTTTTCCGTTGAACGGAATCTCCAACAAATACAACACGGCGGCGATCATGCCTGGCATCACGTACCAGTTGACGCGACTCGTCCCAGCCCAGAGGGAAGCCGCAAGGAGGGCGAGCCAACTTGACGCGGGGCGATGAACCGAAAAGCCGAGGAGGAGAATCAGCACGGGGATTGTCAAATGCAGATAGACGGGTCCCATCAACAGGAAGAGAATCATCCACATGCCTGTGAAAATTTTCAACGCGCGATTCTTGATCGAGAGCCGTTTCATCAACGCGGGCGCGATCAATCCGACCAACGCGAGGCGCAAGAACATTTGCCAAAAACGATGGAACCACAACGGCGCGTCGAACAGATACGGCGGCGCGAGCAACGCGTGCAGTGTTGGATGAAGAATGGGCAGCGCGAATTGCTCGCCATAAATTTTTTCTGATAGGAACAGCGACGGATAATAATAGCGGCTCGTCTCCGACCAGCCCATCGCGAACGGATACGCCGTGACGAGCGGAATGTTGATGAGCAAAGTTTGCAGAACCGATTGACACAGCATGAACACAATCAACGCGATGGGCAACGATAATTCTTTGCGAAAAAATTTTATTCCACACATGCCCGCGAGACTGAACGAAAAAAACACGAGCAGATGAATCCAGCCCGCGCTGCCCAACACGGTTTTGAAAAATGAATTGGACACGACGAGCGGAAAGCCGATCCACGCGAGGATGATCAACGCGATGCCAAAACTTTTTGGGATGAAACCCAACGCTTCGATTCGTTCCCATAGGCGCTCGCCCGATTTATAACTGATCGCCAGCCCCAGCAGAGCCAGCAGGGTTAACGCGGCAAATAAAATTATCCCAGCCAGCCATGTAACGCTGGTTGAGATGTTTACTCCAAGTTTTTGCGCGGACGTGAAAAGATCGAGGATCGAGAGGAACGATAACGCCGCGATGACGACGAGTATCACGCGCCAGAATGTGGAACGGGAGGGAGGGATGATGAGGTTCATCAGAAAGATTGACGGTGGACGATAGACCATAGACAATGGACAGTAGACCAGGTTGATGGTCTATCGTCCATGGTCCATGGTCGGTTTCGTCGCCACCACCCGAATCGTCGCGGCGGTGTCTTCGTCCATGTTGCCGCTGACGAATTCAGATTTGATATGCGGCTGGAGTTTGAGAAATGCTTCTTTTTCGCTAGTGAGAATTTCGATCTCAACATCCGCAAAAGAATCTTGAAACGCCTTGCGATAATTCCACAGGCGATAACGGTTGTGATTGCTGGACGGATTCAACCAATTCTTCCACGTATTCTCGGAGAAGCGCAGCATCTCGAATGGATACTTGAAGAAGTGATCGCGCAAGTCCACAAAATGGATGTGTAGTCCATCGGGCTTGGTGAGCGCGGCTAATGCGCGCGTGATGCCTTCCACGTCGTCAACGTGTTCGTAGACCGAACTGCTCAATACAAAGTCCACTGGTGCGATGTCGCCGCGCGCGCTCACGCGCAAGTCGCGGATGTCGTCTTCGAGCAGGGTCATCCATTCGGGGCGCGGACGCAGACCTTTTGAGTCGGCAAAGAAATACTTTTCCTCCGCGCCGTACAATCTTCGGTTATGCGGATCATCGGGTGGCGCGTATTTGTCGCACAGAATCACATGCTCCGCGCCTTCTTTCAACAAGCCGAAACCCATGTCGAAGCGACCGCCGTAGCCGAAGACCAACACGCGCTTCCCTTTGAACGATAAATTGCGCTCATTCAGAATATCCACGTAGCGTTGGACGGCGGCGAACGGGTTGCTCGTTTCCAGCCCAGGGCGGATGATGATGTTGCGCAACAACAATGCCCGCACGAGTTTCTCGGGCATGAAGTGACGGATGAGGCGGGGGAGGAGGTAGGGGAGGTTCAAGGAATAAACCAATAATTAACCGCGAAGATCGCAAAGAACGCGAAGATTTTTAAAGGTTTTCTTGGCGCGCTTCGCGCGCTTAGCGGTAAAGACTCTCACACAGAAAAACCAATAATTAACCGCGAAGATCGCAAAGATTTTTAAAGGTTTTCTTGGCGCGCTTCGCGCGCTTAGCGGTAAAAACTCTCACACAGAAAAACCAATAATTAACCGCGAAGATCGCAAAGAACGCGAAGATTTTTAAAGGTTTTCTTGGCGCGCTTCGCGCGCTTAGCGGTAAAGACTCTCATACAGAAAATTCTTTCAACGCGGCGATCACTGTTTTCTGCTCCTCATCGGTCATGTTCGTATAAAACGGCAGGCGGATCAACTGGTCGCTGATCTGTTCGGTCACGGGACAATCACCAACTTTGCCGCCGTACTTCTCACCCATCGGAGAAAGATGCAGAGGCAAATAATGGAACACAGCCTGAACCCCGCGTTCTTTCAGGTGGGCGATGGCTTTCGTCCGCGCTTCGAGGTTGGGGAAGAGCATGTAGAACATGTGATAGGTCTGCTCGCAATGCGCGGGGACGAACGGCATTTGCACGTGGTTCTCCTCCGCCCATGCGCCGAGTTCTTTGTAATACGTTTCCCAAATCTTTTTTCGCGCGGATTGAATCTCCTCGCGCTTTTCGAGTTGCGCCAACAAATGCGCCGCAAGAATTTCAGAGGGAAGATAACTCGAACCGAGATTGACCCACGTGTACTTATCCACCTGCCCGCGGAAGAAGCGGCTGCGGTTCGTCCCTTTTTCGCGCAGGACTTCGGCATCTTCAAAATATTTCTCATCGTTGATGAGCAACGCGCCTCCCTCGCCTGAGGTGAGATTCTTCGTCTCGTGGAAGGATTGCGTCGCCATCACGCCGAATGTGCCGAGGTCTTTGCCTTTGTATTTGCCGAACAGTCCGTGCGCGTTATCTTCGATGAC
>CASGHD010000022.1 GCA_949319575.1 uncultured Anaerolineales bacterium
AGAACTTTTGCGCGAGCGCGGACTCACCGTCGGTCGACTCGACTCGCGTTTGATCGGGCGTGACAGACTCGGCGTCACCGAACACGCCGAGTACGATCCGTTGCTCACGAACATCATGGGTCCGTACACCGCCGCGTTCTACGATTACATCCGCCGCGAGTTGAAATTTGAATCCGATCTGCCGTATGAAATTTTGAGCGGCTTCGTGCATCCGTGGTCGTATAAAGAATTTGAGAACGCCTACGTCAACGTCGCTGAAACGTTGCGCTCTGCGATGACGTACAACCCGTATCTCAAAGTCTACGTGGCGAACGGATATTACGATCTCGGCACGCCATATTTCGCAACCGAATACACGTTCAATCATCTCGGTCTCGATGAGTCGTTGCGCGGTAACGTGACGATGGGTTACTATGAAGCGGGTCACATGATGTACATCCACGTCCCCTCGCTCAAGCAAATGAAAAACGATCTGGCGGCATTCATCAAGGACTCCGCGTAAATGAATCTCGACGATCTCGAACGGTTCAAGCAACTCGACACCCTCAACATGCTCGGCGAGATTGACAACCTCCCCGATCAACTTGCGTACGCCTATCAACTTGGCATGAAACATCCATTGCCTGATTGGAAGGATTTCAAGCAAGTCGTGATCGCGGGCATGGGCGGATCCGCCATCGGCGCGGACTTGCTCGCCTCGTACTGCGCTTCTCTCGCCCCTCTGCCTGTTTCAGTCCATCGAGATTATTCCCTGCCCCTCTTCGCGCGCGGCGACGAAACGCTCGTCATCTGCTCCTCGCACTCCGGCAACACCGAAGAGACTCTCGACGCATTCGAGTCCGCCCGCAAAGCGGAATGTCGAATCGTTGTGGTTTGCACAGGCGGCGAACTTGCCAAACGCGCAAAGGAAAACAACATTCCGCTGTGGACGTTCGATCACGAGGGTCAGCCTCGCGCCGCGGTGGGATTCTCGTTCGGCTTATTGCTCGCCATGTTCGAGCGCCTCGGCTTCCTCCCCGATCAATCAAATGAAATGGAAGACGCGGTCGCTTCGATGAAACGGACTCAGCAACACTTGAAAGCGGACGTCCCTGCGGTGAAGAATCCCGCCAAGCGATACGCGGGTCAACTGATGGGGAGGTGGGTGACGTTCATGGGTTCAGGTTTGCTCAGCGTTGTTGCCCGCCGATGGAAAGGGCAGATTAACGAAGTGGCGAAAGCAGGCGCGAATTTTGAATTCCTCCCCGAAGCCGATCACAACACGCTGGCTGGCACAAAGAATCCAGAGGAAACGCTCAATGCCCACACGATGACTCTCTTCCTGCGCGCGCCGTCCGACCATCCGCGCAACAGGCTGAGGTCCGACCTGACGCGCAAAGCCTTCATGCTCGAAGGGATGAACACCGACTACATTGACGCGCGCGGGGAGACTCCGCTCGCCCACATGTGGACGTCCATCCTGTTTGGCGATTACATGGCATATTATTTAGCGATGGGCTACGGCGTTGACCCCACTCCGATTCAGGCGCTGGTCGAGTTCAAAGAAGCGATGAAGGAAGCGAAGTAAAAAGATTCACCGCGAAGACCGCCAAGGGCGCGAAGAATAAATCTTTCTCTTTGCGGTCTTAGCGTGCTTTGCGGTAAAAATATTTTATGCCCCTCAAATCCAAAATTCGTCAAACGATCTATCAATCTGAAAAACTAATTCAGCGAATTCGATTTTCATCACAACAGACCAATTTACCGATCCTCCTCGGCATCTCCTTCCCCAAAAGCGGAACCCATCTGCTCGATCAAATTCTGCTCGGCTTTTCCAATGTCGCGCCGTATGCGAAACGCTTGCATTCTTTTTATGCCGAATACGAAGGCGAAAGCGGAGTCAAGCGCGCGCCCGAACAGGCGATTCGCTGGCTTGATTCGCTTCGACCACGTGATGTCGCGTCCGCGCATCTCTTTGCGCGACCCGAAGCAGTTGCGCGCGTATGTTCGCCGAAATTTATTCCCTACTTCATTTTCCGCGACCCGCGCGATGTGGTTGTCTCGCATGTGTTCTACGTCACCGAGATGGAAAAGAATCACGCGCATCATGCCTATTATCAGTCGCTTCCCGATTTTGATTCACGACTCAAAACGAGCATCATAGGAAGACCAGACGCCGATATAGAGTTTCCGAACATAGCCGAGCGATTCATTCCTTATCTTGATTGGCTGAATCATTCCGAAGTATTGACGATGCACTTTGAGGATTTGATTCACGACCGCGCCGCGACTCTGACTCGCATCGCGGATCATTTCCTCGCCCGCGTCCCGCTTCAGACGCCCCGCGAGTTGATTCTCGAATCCTTGGAGTCGTCCATCAACCCCAGCCGTTCTCCCACCTTCCGTTCGGGGAAGACTGGCGAATGGAAAAAATATTTCACTGAGGAACACACTCGTATTTTCAAGGATGTTGCTGGGGATTTGTTGATAAGATTGGGGTATGAGAAGAATCGTGATTGGTAAATACCGAAACGGGATCGTAGACAAGTATACAGGTACACAAGTAAACAACCGCCACGCCTACCTGTATCCTTGTCTACGTGTATACCTGTCTACTTGTGTACCTCTCCCATGAACTGCTCCATCGTCATCCGCGCCTACAACGAAGAGAAACACATCGGGCGTTTGCTAGAGGGGATCAAACAGCAGACTCTCAAAGACGTGGAGATTATTCTCGTCGACTCAGGCTCGACGGATGCAACTGTTTCGATTGCTGAATCATTTGGGGCGCGCATTGTACGGATTCCGTCGGCGGAGTTTACGTTTGGGAGGTCGCTCAACTTCGGGGTCCGCGAAGCGACGCGTGAATTTGTCGTCATTGCCAGCGCGCACGTGTATCCCGTCTACCCCGATTGGTTGGAGAGTTTGCTTCGTCCGTTTGCCGCAGGTGAAAGGGTTGCGCTTACGTATGGCAAGCAACGCGGACCCGAATCGGCGAAGTTTTCAGAACAGCAGATTTTTCACCAGTGGTATCCCGATGTGAGCAATTTGAATCAACCGACCGCGTTTTGCAACAATGCCAATGCCGCGATACGAAAAAGTTTATGGGAGAAGAATCCCTACGACGAAACGTTGACGGGACTTGAAGATCTGGCATGGTCAAAGTGGGCGAAGGAGCAGGGATGCAAAATCGCCTACGTTGCCGAAGCGGAGATCGTTCACATTCATAACGAAACGCCGCGCGGCGTGTTCAACCGCTACCGCCGTGAAGCGATGGCGTTCAAGCGGATTTATCCTGAAGCGCATTTCAACATTTACGATTTTATGAGACTGACGATCACAAATATTTTCAGCGATCTGTGGCACGCGGCGCGTGAACACGTGTTGCTGAGAAATATCGCTTCGATATTTTGGTTCCGCTTCATGCAATTCTACGGAACGCGCATGGGCCACCGCGAGACGAGTTTGGTCACGCCACAATTGCGCGAGACGTTTTATTATGCGAGGGAAAGAAAGAGGAAAGAGGAAAAAGATAGAGGGGTGGAGCCGATTCGGTATGACTAGCGCGGCAGTTGGCAAAACATCAGCTGACCATTGATTACCTTACACTTTCAAAATCAGGACGCTGATTCACGCTGAAAACGCAGATTTTTTCTTTTTGAATCAGCGAAATCAGCGTTTATCTGCGTCCCAAAACCATTGTGTAAGGTAATCAGAGCTGACCATTTGACTTTAACGGTAATAAGCCGAACAAGGCATTTTGGACGCTGACCGCGAAGCGCGCAGAAACGCAGATTTTTTTCTTGAATCAGCATTCATAAGCGTTTTTCTGTGTCCCCGTTTTTATTTCCGATAGAGTCTATTAAGTGAAAATTCCGTTGACTCGATCTGACCCTCATGTTAGACTATCCATTAAGTAAAAACTTAATCGTATGCAAAAAGTTGATCCTCTCTATTCGTTCGACAAAATAAAACTCCTCGCGGATTCCCGCCGCATGAATATTCTCCGCCTGCTCATGGCTTCCCCCGCCACGTTGACGCATCTCGCGCAGACGTTGAAACAGTCCCCCGCGTGGATTCGTCATCACATCCTCGCGCTCGAATCGGCGGAACTGGTCGAGGTGGGCGAAATCCGCAAGACGGGCAAGGTGACCGAAAAATTCTACCGCGCCAAAGCGGACGCGCTGTTCTTGCAGGAAATCATCCTCCCAAAAACCAAAAAGCCCGCTGTTGTTTTTTCAGGCAGTCATGACCTTGCGCTCGAAGGGATTGCCGAACATCTTGAAAAGCATGTTTCATTGTTGAGTTTACCTGTCGGCTCGTTGGATGGGCTTGTAAATCTGCGGCAGAGACTTTGCCAGATCAGCGGTTCGCATCTCCTTGATGAAAGCGGTGAATACAACATCCCGTTCGTTCGTCATTTATTCCCCGACCGCGAGGTGGAAATTGTCACGCTTGCGTATCGCGCGCAAGGGTTGATGCTTGCAAGTGGTAACCCGAGAGGGATAAAGAAGATTGCCGATCTTGCCCAGGCGAGCGTCAGGTTTGTGAATCGTAATGCGGGCTCAGGGACTCGCCTGTGGTTCGATGCCGAGTTGAAGAGGCTCAAAATTCCCGCTGAACTTATCAATGGTTACGACAGGGAAGTGAAGACCCACACCGAAGCCGCCGCATTGATTGCCAACGGCAAAGCGGATGTGTCGCTCGGTTTGCAGGCCGCCGCGCATCGTGCCAGCCTTGATTTCATTCCACTGTTCGAAGAACGGTACGACCTCGTCCTGCCGCGGGAGAATGAAAAGATGCTTGCTCCATTGCTCGATTACTTGCAGACGGCGGCGTTTCGCTACCAATTGAACGCGCTCACCGGCTATAACCCCGCGCATAGCGGGGAGCAGGTTCTCTAACGCCAGCATGAACCGACGTTAGAGAACGTCGGCTACGCATATGTTTAGAATGTCAGTTACCCCTACTTTCAGGAGACTCCCATGAAACGAATTTTCCCAATTCTCTTAATTCTCTTTTTGCTCGCAACTGCCTGTTCTCCGACGCCTGCCGCGCCAGCCAACCCAAACTTGATTCTGGCGACAACCACCTCCACACAGGATTCGGGTTTGCTCGACGTGTTGATTCCGTTGTTCGAAGCGGAATCAGGCTACACCGTCCAGACTGTGGCGGTGGGATCGGGTCAGGCGATGAAGATGGGCGAAGAAGGTAACGCGGATGTCCTGCTCGTCCACGCGCCGAAGTCCGAAGTGGAATTTATGGCAAACGGATTCGGCAAGGACCGCGCGCTCGTCATGCACAACGATTTCATCATCGTCGGTCCCGCGGCAGACCCGGCGGGAATCAAAGGTAAGCCTGTGGTGGACGCGTTGAAGGCGATCAGCGCGGGAAGCGCGGAGTTTGTGTCGCGCGGCGACGACTCGGGCACGCATAAGGCCGAATTGAATTTGTGGAAGAAAGCCGAATACGATCCAAAATCTGCCGCGCCGGCGTGGTATCTCGAATCGGGGCAGGGCATGGGCGCGACGTTGACGATCGCCTCCGAAAAGGGCGCGTACACCATGACCGATCGCGCGACCTATCTTGCCAACAAGGACAATTTGCAATTGGAGATTTTCGTCGAGGGTGATAATGCGTTGCTGAATGTGTATCACGTGATCACGGTCAGCCCTGAAAAATGGGACACGGCAAATTATGACGGCGCGTTGGCGTTTTTGAATTTTATGATCGCACCCGCCACGCAGGAGGTCATTGGTAAATTTGGCGTGGACAACTATGGCCAGCCGCTGTTCTACCCCGATGCCGATAAGACCGACGCGGAGCTGGGTTTGTAAGTCTCTCGTCGATATGATCTTGCAGGAGTTGTAATGAAACGGTTGCTTTCTTTGCTGGCGTTCTTATCCGTAGGGCTTGCCGCTTGTGGCGGTTCAATGAATTCTGAACCGCGCGCGTTGACCGTTTTCGCCGCCGCGTCGTTGACCGATGCCTTTGCGGAAATCGGCGAAAATTTTCAACAAGCGAATCCGAATGTGACAGTATCCTTCAACTTCGCCGGCTCCCAAGCCCTGCGGACCCAAATCGAGGAAGGCGCGTCCGCCGATGTGTTCGCGTCTGCGAGCGGCAAAGAGATGGAAGTATTGATCGCAAATTCACTTGTAGCAAAAGAGAGTTCTCAAATTTTCCTGAATAACAAGCTCGTGGTCATTCTC
The DNA here is from genome assembly GCA_949319575.1 of uncultured Anaerolineales bacterium. GTDB lineage: Bacteria > Chloroflexota > Anaerolineae > Anaerolineales > Villigracilaceae > Defluviilinea. The sequence continues at coordinate 6,192 of CASGHD010000022.1, forward strand.
CCCGCCGATAATCCCGCTGGAATTGACTCGCTCGAAGATTTAGCAACTTCTGGAATAAAAATCGTATTAGCCGCAGAAGAAGTTCCCGTTGGCAGGTATGCGCGCGATGCCTTCGATAAAATGAATGCTTCTTTTGGAAGCGATTTCAAAGATAAGATTCTGGCAAATGTTGTATCCCATGAAGATAACGTGAAGCAAGTTGTGGCAAAAATCCAGTTGGGCGAGGCGGATGCGGGCATTGTGTACACTTCCGATGCAGTCGCTGCTTCCGATTTAAGAACAATTGAAATCCCCATTGAATTAAACGCCATTGCAGAATATCCTATTGCGCCGTTGGTTGAATCCGCACATGCGGATTTGGCGGAGGCGTTCATTGCTTATGTGTTTTCCCATAAGGGACAGGCGATACTGCAAAAATGGGGATTTGACTCTCCGTTACAATAGGTATGTCATTCTGAACCGCGCTCTGATTCGTTGCGGCGAAGAATCTCCTCGATAATCTCTGAGACCCTTCGCTTTCGCTCAGGGTGACATGGCATATAGCAACCTTGAAAAAACTCTCCGACTCAAAATGGATATTCATCCTCCCAAGCGTTTTTATCTTGGGGTTGTTTCTGCTTCCGCTAGTTGCTGTTTTTATTCGTTCACTCAATGCTGAATTTTTTGATTATGTCTTTTCGGAGCAAGCCCTAGATGCGTTGAAGTTAAGTTTAGTCACCAGCGCTATTACCACCATCAGCGCGATCCTTTTCGGCACACCGTTGGCTTATATCTTGGCAAACTGGAAATTAAAATATAAGTCGTGGCTTGAACTTTTGATTGATTTGCCGATAGCGCTTCCTCCATCTGTTGCTGGATTGGCGTTGTTGATTGCGTTTGGTCGCAGGGGACTATTCGGCTCCACCTTGGACATGTTTGGGATTTCACTTCCATTTACCACTGCCGCAGTTGTCATAGCGCAATTGTTTGTCGCCGCGCCGTTATATATTCGCTCGGCGCGGGTCGGATTCTCAGGCATCGACAAACAACTCGAAGAAGCGGCCAATGTCGAAGGCGCGAATCGCTGGCAGATGTTCCGCGAGGTGATGCTTCCGCTTACGGGGAAAACATTATTAAGCGGCGCAATCCTCACGTGGACGCGCGCGTTGGGAGAATTCGGCGCGACGATTTTATTTGCGGGCAATTTGGAAGGCGTCACTCAAACCATGCCGATGGCGATCTATTTGGGGTTTGAGCGCGATCTTGGCGTTGCCCTTGCGTTGGCTGTCGTTCTTGTGCTTGTTTCAGTTGTCCTGCTTGCAATTACCCGCCGGCTGGAAAAACAGGAGCGAGATTGATGCTTCCTCGTGTAGATAATGCTCTTCGATTCTGAAATCTTTCAAATCACCGCGCTCTCCCTGCAAGTTTCCGCGCTCGCCACGTTGTTGAGCCTGGTCATCGGTCTGCCATTCGGCACATGGCTGGCGCTGGGACGTTTTCGCGGGCGCGATGTGATTCTCAGCATCGTCAACACGGGCATGGCGCTTCCGCCGGTGGTGGTGGGGCTTGTCGTCGCGATGTCGTTGTGGCGGAGCGGTCCGCTGGGAGATTGGAAATTGATCTACACACCGTGGGCGATCGTGATCGCGCAAGTGGTGATTGCCTCGCCTGTGGTGACCGGACTCACCGCCGCCGCCCTCGCGGCATTGGATCCGCGACTGAGTCAACAACTGCTGGGACTCGGCGCCTCGCGCCCCCAAATGATCTGGCGCCTCTGGCGGGAGGCGCGACTCCCGCTTCTCGCCGCGCTCATGGCGGGCTTCGGTTCCGTGATTTCCGAGGTCGGCGCTTCGATGATGGTGGGCGGGAATATCAGGGGGCAGACGCGCGTGTTGACGACGGCGATCGTGTTGGAGACATCGAAAGGCGAGTTTGAGAGCGCGTTGGCGTTATCCGCTTTGTTGCTTGTCATTACCTACCTGATCAACCTTGCGTTGACATGGATTCAGCAAAGAGGGCGAAGAAAGGTTGAATGATGAAGGCTTGCCCTGAGTTTTATCGAAGGGATGAAAGAGGAAAGAGTTGATTGAGATTAATAATTTGCTCGTCAAACGAAACGAGCGCATTGTTCTCGGTGTCGAGCATCTTTCCATTTCACGCGGCGAAACGTTGGCGGTTGTCGGTCCGAACGGGGCGGGGAAAAGCACGTTGTTGTTGATTCTCGCGCAATTGCTCAAACCTGCCAGCGGAGAGATTCGATTCGATGGAAAGTCGTTGCGCGAGTGGAACGAACTCGAATACCGCCGAAAGATCTCGTTCGTGTTTCAATCACCGTTGTTATTGGATATGACTGTGGAAGAAAACGTCGCGCTCGGATTGACATTTCGCGGCGCGCCAAAGGAACAGGCGAAGGCTGAGGCGGCGAAGTGGATGAAAAGATTGGGCGTGGAGTCGCTGTCCGCTCGGCAAGCCAGCCAACTGTCGGGAGGCGAAGCGCAGAGGGTGAGTCTGGCGCGGGCGTTTGTGTTGAATCCCGAACTGCTTCTGCTCGATGAACCGTTCGCGGCGCTCGACCCGCCGACGCGCGCGAAGTTGATCGCAGATTTGTCTGCATTGCTTGCGGAGAATCATCGCGCGGCGGTTTTCGTCACGCACAATTTGAACGAGGCGGCGAAGTTGTGTCATCGCATTGCCGTAATCGTGGAGGGTAGGTTGCGCCAGGTGGGGACGGCGAGGCGGATCAAATCGAAACCTGCCGATGAAACCGTGCGGCAGTTTTTGAGCGAGTTATCCTCAAGACCCCCGAATTCTTTAAGAACTCGGAGGTCTCGGTTATAATTTTGAAACTCGCGGAGGTGCAATGTTGAAAATTGAAATCGTCTACTGCGCGGTCTGACATTACACCGCTCGGGCCGTGAGCCTGATGGGTGAGTTGATCAGACACTATGAGCATGTGATCGAGGAGATCAAGTTGGTCCCTTCGGATGAAGGTCGCTTTGAGGTGACGGTCAACGGGCAGTTGTTGTTTTCAAAGTTGGAGTTGCATCGTCATGCGGAGGCGGGGGAAGTGGTGAGGTTGGTGAGGAAGTTGGTTGGAGAATAAAAGACAGACCTCACAGGTCTTGGAGACCTGTGAGGTCTATAAAAAATGAGGATATTGAATGCCAAAAAAAGGACGCGTATTTTCGGGAGCAAGGCCGACGGGGAAGCAACACCTAGGAAATTATCTAGGCGCGATTCGGAATTACGTCGCGTTGCAGGATGACTACGATTGCGTCTATTGCATCGTGGACGTCCACGCGCTGACGACGGTGGATACCACCCAAGATTTAAAACAAAACACGGTCGAGATGGCGCTTGATTGGCTCGCCGCGGGGATTCGCCCTGAAGAGACGATACTGTTCATTCAATCGCACGTCCCCGAGGTGATGGAACTGCACACGTATCTTTCGATGGTCACGCAGATGGGCAAGCTCACCGACCTGCCAACTTTCAAAGAGAAACTCGCCCAACAGCCTGAAAACGCCAACTACGGCTTGCTCGGCTACCCTGTGTTGATGACCGCCGACATTGTTTTGTACAAATCGGATATCGTCCCTGTGGGCATCGATCAGGCTCCACATTTGGAATTTGCGCGCGAGATCGTCCGTTCGTTCAATTATCGCTACAACACGAAAGTCCTCATCGAGCCGCAGGTCAAGCATACCGAAGTGCTTAAAGTGCTGGGCATTGACGGCAAAGCCAAGATGAGCAAGAGCTTGAACAATCACATCGAACTCGCCGCCACGCCCGAAGAGACGACCGCGCGTGTCCGCGAGATGGTCACCGACCCGGCGCGCGTCAAACGTACCGACCCGGGCAACCCCGATATATGCAACGTCTTCTCGATGCACAAGATTTTTTCGCCGCAAGACGAAGTGGATATGATCAACGTGGAATGCCGCCGCGCGGGAATCGGATGTGTGGATTGCAAGATGCGCTTCGCCGCCAACTTGAATAAGCATCTGGAACTTTTCCGCGCCGAGCGCGCCGAACTCGCTTCAAAACCCGACTATGTGACTGATGTGCTGAACGACGGAGCTTCGCGCGCCCGTGTGATCGCGCAACAGACGATGAAGGAAGTGCGCGAGGCGATGGCGTTGCCGTGAGGAAGTACACAGGTAGACAGGTACACACGTAGACACGTAGCGAGTTACGAGATACGTGTTACGACCTGTATACTTGTCTACTTGTTGTAAGACACGGTAAACTCGTACCTGACGGAGAATCTGGAAAAGTCGTAACAGATTAGCACCTTAACAATTTCATACCAAAAGTACTTAATCCATAATGGGTGTGGATCGTTTTCGCCAGATGAGTAAGGAGGA
>CASGHD010000023.1 GCA_949319575.1 uncultured Anaerolineales bacterium
GTGTGGGATTCTGCGGCATTTTCAAGCGTTTTCCTCGCTTCGAGTTTTTCCTGATCCCAAACAGAGTCCATGCTCGCCCAAACGCGGATAACCCAAACCATTAACCAGCAAGGAGATTCCCTCATAAATGAATCCTCAATCGCAGAGTACATCACCAAAACTTTCCCCGACGTCGAGACAACCACAAACTTGGGATACACCTTCTTTTTCTATCGCGAGGAACGCATCCACGCATTTGCGACCATTGCATCCACAGGCAATGAGTATGAACAGGTTTCAAAACTCGACCGCGCGCGGGCGTTTTCCGTTTGAATATCGGCGTGAGCAGGGAGACGTTCAAGTCGCTGTTTGGGACAGAGAAGATCAACGTCAGCGACTATGATTTCACCTTATTGGATGCCCTCCTGCCTCACCCCGATTACTCTGCACAGTTTTTCATCTGTGTGTTATTGCCGAGCGATAAAACTTTTGAAAAAGTGCGTCCTCTGCTTGCGGAAGCGCATGAGATTGCCGTCCGCAAGTTCAATAGACGAAGCAAGAAAAATTAAGACAGGCGTCCATCGTCACCCCTCCAAACGAAAAGACAACAACAAAAATGAATATGTGCTACCATTAGGATGTTCGCGCAACAAAATACACAGGAGTAAAAAAGAATCATGAGCGGTAAACCTATTCAGATCACCCAATTCGATCTCGAGCGTTTGCAGAAATTACTGCTGGAAGCGCGAGCCACCGACTACCGCAAAAGCGAATATCTTGAAAAACTTCAAGCGGAGATCGACCGCGCGCAGGTGGTTCAACCCAAGGACATTCCGAGCGACGTGGTCACCATGAACTCCACCGTCAGCATCGAAGACCTCGACACGCAGGAAGAGGAAATCTACACGCTCGTCTTTCCCGAGGACGCGGATGTACCGCAGGGCAAGGTCTCGATTCTCGCGCCGATTGGAACAGCCATGCTCGGCTATGAAGTTGGCGACACGTTCGAATGGGACGTTCCAGCAGGCAAGCGAAGATTACAAATCAAGAAAATTCTGTATCAGCCCGAGGCTTCTGGGGATTTTGACCGGTAGATAATAGGCGCGTTATGCAAGAACGATTTCGACTTTAAAGCACAGGAGCGGCGCGTTTGCGTCGCTCCTGTAAGTTTAGCCGTTCCAACTGTGGTTAATGCGCATTAAAACAGTTTGAAGCTCGTCTAATTCGAAACGAATTCGTTTGATCAGATCTAAAAATTCTTCTCCGCTCATAACGATTTGCCGTCTTTCTCAATTTCAACTCTCATCACAGGCGAAACGAACTCAGGATCTATGAGGTCTATTTTGAACTCAGGGTCCAGATACAGGACAGCGTCCATAGCCGCCAGATAGTCGTCCGAGTGGATACCCTCCGCCGCGAGGTCAATATCCGAGTACAAGGTAAAACTTCCACGCCGCGCGAGCGACCCAAACAGGATCACTTCCTTTGCGCCGAACTTGGTTTTCAAGAGATGAGCCGCTTTGCGCGCGGCGAAAAGCGCGCGCGCGGCGTTTGGAGATTTCCGCGCTGAATTTCGCCGCGCGGCGGCGGACCGCTTCGCGCGGATGATATTTCTTGAGTCCTTCCGGAGAAAGGTCGAGCGCAGTCATTGCCATAATGAAATTATACAGCCAAATGATATACAATTGCGGGCAATAGACGGTTTTCGCGTCCGCCTATTTTGCGATCAAGTATTCGGTTGTGGTCCGTATTGGACGTCCGCGGTAGATGTTCATGTTTCGACAGCTGGAATTGTGAAAGAGGTAAGCAATACCCCGCTGTTCCGCGACCCAACCCTCGATAAATTGTGTGTGGATTAGGTATCGTCACCTGTTAGTCTTTATTTGCGCAAGGGCGACATGAATGTCGCGTTACGGTATCCAAAAAAAGCCTCCCGAAGCATTTCGCTTCGGGAGGCTTCGCGTTACGCCACCGTGATACTCGTATCCAAGTACACATCCTGAATCGTGTTGAGCAACTTGACGCCCTCCGCCATGGGGCGTTGGAAGGCTTTGCGCCCGGAGATGAGACCCATGCCGCCCGCGCGTTTGTTGATGACGGCGGTCGCCGCGGCTTCGGCAAAATCGTTTTCACCCGACGCGCCGCCGCTGTTGATGAGTCCGATGCGCCCCATGTAGCAGTTCGCCACTTGATAGCGGCACAGGTCAATGGGATGATCGCTGATCAAGTCGGTGTACATGCGCTTATCGAATTTGCCGAACGTGACGCCGTCTTTATTCAACGCGAGATACCCGCCGTTGTTCTCGGGGAGTTTCTGCTTGATGATATCCGCCTCGATCGTGACGCCGAGATGGTTCGCCTGACCCGTGAGATCAGCCGACACGTGGTAGTCCTTGTCCGATTTGAAGGCTTTGTTGCGGAGGTAGCACCACAACACGGTCGCCATGCCGAGTTCGCGCGCGAGGGCAAACGCCTGCGCGATCTCGATAATCTGGCGATGCGAATCATCCGAGCCGAAATAGATCGTCGCGCCGACAGCCGCCGCGCCCATGTCGTATGCCTGCTCCACCGTGCCGAATAGAATCTGCTCGAAACTGTTCGGGTACGTCATCAACTCGTTGTGGTTGATCTTCACAATGAACGGAATCTTGTGGGCGTACTTGCGCGAGACGATTCCCAACACGCCGAACGTCGAGGCGACGGCGTTGCATCCGCCTTCGACGGCGAGTTTGACGATGTTCTCCGGGTCGAAGTAATCGGGGTTCTTGGCAAAACTTGCGCCGCCCGAATGTTCGATGCCCTGGTCCACAGGTAGGATGGATACGTACCCCGTCCCGCCGAGGCGGCCCGAGTTGTGAATCCAGCCTAAATTGCGGAGGACGCGGTTGTTCCGATCCGATTGCGTGAAGATGCGGTCCACCGAATCGGAGCCCGGTAGGTGAAGCCTATCTTTTGAAATTTTCGGGGAGTTGAAACCGAGAAGGGATTCGGCTTTGTCGCCCAGCAGGGATTGAATGTTAGTTGGCATGGTGATCTCCATTTTGAGTTTTTGAGCGACATTCCGTTTTCTTAGCCACTGAGACACAGAGTCGCTGAGTTTTTATTTTATTCTCTCTGTCTCTGCGACTCTGCGGCAAGACAGAACTAGCCGCTCGTGAATTTAGTTTTCTTGATTATAATGGGTTTGTGCGACTTGCCCCACTCGAACTCGTATATCTTTCTCGGAGGCTCACATGGATGATTTTTTTCAAAAAGTAACCAGCATGCAAGACCCGCTTAAGAAATTGGTGTCGTTCATCCCCGGTTTCGGCGGCTACATCGAGCGGCAAAACCGCCGCGACGCGGACAAACTCCTGCGCGACACGGTTGCGCGGCGGTTTGAGGAGCAACACAAGCGCGCGTCGCAATTGCAGACCGAACTCGTCAGCGCGGGCAAGATCGAATTCGTGGACGATATGGAGAAGGCGACGATCAAACTCCAAACGTTCATGGATAAGATCAGCCGCGCGCCGCGCGGATACTCAGGCTTGTTCGACGCGGTGAAGATCAACGAGAAGGAACTCGAGGCGATCTACCAGTTCGACGCCGCGTTCTTCGATCTCGCCGAACAGATCGGGCGCGCGCTCGATAACGTGGAGCAATCGCTCGGCGACGATGCCGCGCTCCCCGCCGCGATTCGCAACCTTGCCACGCTCGCGCGACAAGCCGTGGAGGTTTACGAAAAACGCGATGAAGTTGTGACAGGATCAAATTAATTTTGACGTAGGGACGGGCAGCTTGCCCGTCCCTACGTAGCAAATCAAATGTGGCACACTTACATCAACGCAACCTCCATTGACGAAGTTTTACAAACGCTACAAAGCAAGAGGGAACACGCCCGCGTCATTGCGGGCGGAACTGATTTAATTCTCGAACTCGAACGCGGCGTCCGCAAGGGAATCGAAACCGTCATAGACGTGACGCGCATCCCCGACCTCGACAAAATCACAATGGACGAAGACGGGGTCATCCACCTCGGTCCGCTCGTGACGCACAACCATTGCGTCGAATCGAAATTGATTCGCGCGCGCGCCTATCCGCTCGCGCGCGCGGCATGGGAAGTGGGCGCGCCGCAGATTCGCAATCGCGGCACGATCGCGGGCAACCTCATCACCGCCTCGCCCGCCAACGACACCATCACTCCCCTCATGGCGCTCGGCGCGTCCGTCACATTGCAATCGGTGAACGGCGCTCGCACAGTCGCGCTCAACGATTTTTACACCGGTGTTCGCAAAACTGTGATGCAAGCGGATGAAATGCTCGTGGACATTTCCTTCCCCGCGATGAAGACGACACAGCGCGGGACGTTTATCAAGTTGGCATTGCGCCGCGCGCAGGCAATCTCGATCATCAACGCGGCGGTTCTTCTCGGCTTTGATTCTGATTCGGTTTCCTCAGCCTCCATCACGCTTGGAGCCGTCGCGCCAACGATCATCCACGCGCCCGAAGCGGAAAAATATCTCACGGGCAAAAAACTGACAGACGATGTCATCACCGAAGCCGCGCGGCTAACGATGGAAGCGTCCAAACCCATTGACGATATTCGCGGAAGCGCGGCATATCGGCGCGAAATGGCGCGCGTTTGCACTGCGCGAGGATTGAAGTCAATCCGCGATGGACAAGAAAAGACTGGGATGCCGGCTGAGGCGGTATTGTTGTGGGGCAAGCGGACGATGGACAATGGACAATCGACGATTCGCGAGTCGTCATCGAATTCAATTGACACGGTCGTTAATGGCAAAAAATATTCGTTGAAGAACGGACACGAAAAAACGCTGTTGCGATTCCTGCGCGAGGATGTCGGCTTGACCGGCACAAAAGAAGGATGCGCCGAGGGCGAGTGCGGCGCCTGCACTGTGTTCCTCGACGGCAAAGCGGTGATGGCGTGTCTCGTCCCTGCGCCGCGCGCGCATGGGGCTGAAGTTACGACGATTGAGGGGCTTGCGTCCAACCTCACCCCCAGCCCCTCTCCTAAAGGAGAGGGGAGTCTCCACCCCGTCCAAGAAGCGTTTATCAAACATGGCGCGGTGCAATGCGGGTATTGCACGCCGGGCTTCATCATGTCGGCGGCGATGCTGATGGAAGAAAAAGAGAATCCAACAAAGAATGAGATCGAACAGGCAATCACCGGCAACCTGTGCCGATGCACAGGTTATTACAAGATCGTTCAAGCCATCGAAGACGCCCAAACGATGGCGGAGGTGAAACATGGGTAAATATACAAGCCAGGTAAAACAAAGAGAGTCTGCGCGCATTACCGGCGTGAACCCCATCATGAAAGGATTGGGTTGTTTCATCATGATCATCGTGCCGGTCGTTTCCTACGGCGCGGCGATGCTTCTGGTCAATTATGGAATCGGACAGCGCTGGCCCATTCCCATCGAGTGGCTGGGCACGCCGCAGTTTTACCCATGGCTGTGGAAATCGGGGGGGCTGGCTTACCTTCTCGGCTTTTTGCAAACCCAAACCAACTTGTACGCCAACTCGGTATTTGCGCTTGGTATTGCGGTGGTCATCGTCGGGTTCATGGCAATCTTTTTCGGGTACTTGTACCGCTTCCTCGGACCCTCGGAATACGGCCCGCTGGATGTGCCGCCGATCCGCGCGAAAGTGAAACGATACAAAAGGTAAATGTCATAATGACAGTTCAAACGATCGGCAAATCCCTGCCCCGCGTAGATGCGCGGGGGAAAGTAACCGGCGCGTCGCCGTATTCGGGCGACCTTTCGATGCCCGGCATGTTGCATATGAAAATGCTGTTTGCCGGGAGACCACACGCGCGTGTCCTGCGCGTCGACACATCCAAAGCGGATGTTGCCCCGGGGGTTGTTGCCGTCTACACGGCGAAGGATGTGCCGGTCAACGAGTATGGCTTGCAATGGCAGGATCAGCCCGTGCTGTGCGGACCCGGTTCCACAAAGCCCGGCGCGGATGTGGTCCGCTTTGTGGGCGACCAGGTTGCGGTGGTGGTGGCTACTACCGAAGCCGAAGCGGCGTCGGCGGTGAAAATGATCGAGGTGGAGTATGCAGACCTCCCCGTGGTGATCGATGCGGAAGAGGCGATGAAGCCCGGCGCCCCGCGCATCCATGAACACATCGGCGATTCGAATATCTGCGCGCATTACAAGATCCGCCGGGGGAATGTCGATGAGGCGTTCAGAAGGTCGGATGTGATCGTCGAAAGCGAGTATCGGACGCCCGTGCAGGAACACGCGTACCTGCAACCGGAAGCGGGGCTTGCGTACATCGATGAGGCGGGGCTTATCACGATCGTATGCGGCGGTCAGTGGACTCACGAAGACCAGCATCAGGTGGCGCACTCGCTGGGCATGCCAGACGAAAAAATTCGCGTGGTGTACCCGGCGATCGGCGGCGCGTTCGGCGGTCGCGAGGATATGTCGGTGCAGATCGCGCTCGCGCTGGCGGCATGGAAACTGAACCGCCCGGTGCGCATCATTTGGACGCGGCAAGAGTCCATGATCGGGCATGGCAAACGGCACGCGACGGTGATCCGCGCCAAATGGGGGGCGACAAATAACGGGAAAGTCAATGCGATTGAAAATGAAATCATCGGCGACGGCGGCGCGTACATGTACACGTCGAACAAGGTGTTGGGCAATTCCGCCATTACATCGACGGGCGCATATTTCATCCCGAATGTAAAAACGGATGTGTACGGCGTGTACACCAACAATGTGCCGGGCGCGGCGTTCCGTGGGTTCGGCGCTCCGCAGGCCTTGTTCATGGCTGAAATGCAAATGGATAAACTCGCCGAAAAGCTCGGCATGGATCCGGTGAAATTCCGCTTGAAGAACGCGTTGCGCGATGGCGATCCGCTGGGCGTTGGCACCCCATCGCCAAGCCCGGTCAGTGTTGCGCAATGTATCGAAGCCGCCAGGGATAGGTTTGGGTGGAAAACAGACTATAGACCGCAGACGACAGACCGTCGTCCATCGTCCATTGACAATGGTCTACCATCCATAGTCCGGGGTCAGGGTTTTGCCGCAGGGTTCAAAAACATCGGCTTTTCGTTCGGCTATCAGGAAACCTGTTGGGCAAAGATCGAATTGCATGGAAAGAGCCAGGTCGAGCGGGTGGTTTTGTATCACTCCGGGGCGGAGGTCGGTCAGGGAACGCATACGGTGATGCTGCAAATGGCGGCGGAAGCGACCGGCGTTCCATTCGAGAAGGTGGAGTTGATCGCTTCAGATACAGCCACGACCGGCAACTCCGGTTCGGTCTCCGCCTCGCGCATGACGTTCATGGCGGGCAACGCGATCCGCGGCGCGGCAGACGCGGCATTAAAAAAGTGGGGTTCCGAGGAACGCCCCGCCATTGGCGAGTTCAAATATCTCGCGCCGCGCACCACGCAATTCGACCATGACACCGGTTACTCCACGCCCAATTTTGCCTACGCCTTCGTGGCGCAAGCCGCCGAAGTGGAAGTGGATACCGAAACCGGTCACACGCGCGTGATCCGCATCGTCTCTGCCGACGACTTGGGCAAGCCGATCAACCCCGCGTTGGTCGAGGGACAGATCGAAGGCGCGGTCGTGCAGGCGCAAGGCTACGCCCTACTTGAAGATTACAAGACCAAAAACGGGCGCGTGCTTACCGATCAACTCAGCACGTATCTGATCCCCACCATTTGGGATATTCCCGAAAAAGTGGAATCGGTCATTCTTGAAATCCCCGACCCAAACGGACCTTGGGGGGCGCGCGGCGTGGGCGAATTACCCTATCTTGCGGTTGCCCCCGCCATTGCGTCCGCGATCCACAACGCCACCGGCGTATGGATCGATGAATTCCCATTCACACCCGAACGCGTTTTGAGGGCGCTGGGCAAGTTATCCTAAATGCGGCGATGCCTTTCCCTGTCCGTAACGAAACGAAAGAATTGAACGCCAACGCCCGCCACTCAGCGGGCGGTTCTTTCATTCAACTTCCCGGCGGCATCACCCATTACGAAGCAGGCGGGAACAAATCAGGCGACCTTGTCGTTTTGGCACATGGCTTTTCTGTCCCGTATTTTATTTACGACCCCACGTTTGAGTTCCTTTCACGATCAGGCTTTCGCGTGATACGCTACGATCTGTTTGGTCGCGGATACTCCGACCGCCCGCAAGCAACCTACGATATCGACTTCTTCGTCGCGCAACTTGCAGATTTACTGGACGCCCTGCGCGTCTCCTCCCCAGTGAGTTTGGTGGGGCTGTCCATGGGCGGACCCATCGCCTCGACGTTTACCGTCCGCTACCCCGAGCGGATTCGCAAACTCACGCTGATTGATCCCGCCGGCGCCAAGCCCATCGCCACATCTCTCCTGCTACGGGCGGCGAAACTGCCGCAGGTGGCAGAGACCGTCTTGCGTCTGGTTGGAAGCGATTTCATGATAAAAAGTATTGCCGACGATTTCTTCGACCCCGCGCTAGTGGCGCATTTTCAATCGAGATACAAAATCCAAATGCAATACAAAGGATTCATGAACGCCATCCTCTCCACGATCCGCAACGGTATGCTCAACTCGTTTTTGGATGTGTATCAGCAACTCGGCGTTATGGAAACGCCCGTCCTACTGTTCTGGGGACGGAACGATCACACCGTTCCGTTTGCGCACAGCGCATTGGTTTGCGCGGCAATTCCACAGGTGGAATTTCACGCGATCGAAGGATGCGGGCATCTCCCGCATTACGAAAAGCCCGAACAGGTTAACCCGATCCTGTTGGAATTTTTGAGGCAGGCATGATCCGCAGGTTAATCGATTATTTTTCCCACAACAAATACCGCCTGACGATGTTCGCCCTGCTGGCTGGCGCGACGGTTATCTCGGTTGCCATCTGGCGTTTCCGCGTGGACTACAGCGGGAGCGGCAATTACACCTTCTTGATCTGGAATTTGTTCCTGGCGTGGATTCCGTTCCTCATTGCGTATTTCACCTATACCCTCACCCTGTCGCGGCGGTTTGTGTATGTGGTGGTTCCGATCGCCGCTTTCATCTGGCTGATCTTTTTCCCCAACGCGCCTTACATCCTGACCGACTTTCAGCATTTGGATTACTGGCACGATGTGCCGGTCTGGTATGACGTGATGTTGCTGGTCTGGTTCGCATTCACCGGATTATTGCTGGGATTGGTTTCCCTGTTCCTCATGCAGGAGATCATACGGCGCGAGTTTGGGCGCTGGGTCGGCTGGGGATTTGTCGCGCTCGTCGCCGGGCTGAGTAGCGCGGGTGTGTATGTCGGTCGTTTTCTGCGTTGGAACTCGTGGGATATCTTTTATAACCCCGCCGGCATGGCGCAACACACGCTACAAAGCATCCAAAACCCCAGCCTGCAATCTATCGGCTTCACCAGCCTGTTCGGAATGTTCTTCCTGTTCTCATACATTACACTCTACACGTTCGGACATCTTTTGCTGGAACGGCAGGCAAACACGCAAGGAGCATCATGAACAAACAAGATATTCAATTCCTCTTCCAATACAACCAGTGGTCGACGAAAAAGATCATGGACGCCGCATCACGCCTGACGCCGGCGCAATTCCTCGCGCCCGCAGAGTTCCCGCAGGGAGGTTTGCGCGGCACGCTCACCCACGCCTTGTTCGCCGAATGGATCTGGCGCAACCGCTGGGAAGGAACATCGCCCGCGCATCGCATCCAACCCGATGAGTTCCCAACCTTCGAGTCCCTCCGCGCGCGCTGGCTGGAGGAGGAAAAACTCGTGATGAAGTTCGTGGAGGAAGTTAGCGAGGAAAGGTTGAACAGCCCGTTCAGTTACACAAACACCGAGGGCAAGACGCTCACTCGAATTCTGTGGCAGGCAATGGCGCACGTGGTCAACCACGGCACGCAACATAAAACGGAAGCCGCGGCCATCCTCACCTCGCTCGGTCAATCGCCGGGCGATATCGATATGATCTGGTTCGCGGCGGAATACAAGTGAACCCAAAATGGTATCTGTGAAAAATCGACTTCGTAATTTCCTGCTCCGCAACCGCTACAACCTGGCGGTATTCACCCTGCTTAACGTGGCGTGCGCCATGTGCATTGCCCTCGTCGGAGCGCGGGTGGCATACACCGATTCCGGGCGGCGGCTGGATTTGATCTGGAATTTATTCCTCGCATGGATTCCATTTATCCTTGCCTATGTTGCGCACGCCTTCTCGTGGAGGCGCCTGACGTTGTACATTTTGATCCCATTCGTCTCTTTCCTGTGGCTGATATTCTTCCCCAACGCGCCCTACATGCTGACCGATCTGCAAGACCTCGCTCGCGGTTCATTTGGCGCGCCGCTTTGGTACGACGTGATCATCGTCGTCTGGTGTTCGTGGACGGCGATGTTGCTGGGCGTCGTTTCGTTATATCTGATGCAAGACATCGTCCAGCGCGCATTCGGGCGTTTCATCGGTTGGATGTTCGTTTTCGCCATCTCTGCCTTGAGCAGTTTTGGGATCTACCTCGGGCGGTTCGTCCGCTTGAATTCGTGGGACATCCTGCAAAACCCGGCAGAAACCGCCATGGGAATTCTCGGTCTGGTCATCGACCCAAGCCGGCGGCTTGCCGCATTCACGTTGCTCTACGCGGTTTTCTTCCTCTACATTTATCTCATTCTGTATTCATTTAGCCACATGTTACAGGCGCAGAACCTGAAAGCCAACGAAACGCCCGAACAACTGGCAGGGACGCAACCATCCGATGCGCGGCGATAACGCGGTTTTAATTCGAGGCGGCGGCGACCTTGCCACAGGCGTGGCATTGCGCTTGCATCGGGCGGGCATCCATGTCGCCATCGCTGAACTTCCGCAACCGCTGGCGGTGCGCAGAACAGTTTCCTTTGCCGAAGCGGTGTACGAGGGGGCGCACACGGTCGAAGGCGTAGAGTCGCGGCTGGTCGAAGCGAATCAGTTGTCCACGTGGGAGGAAGCGAATTGCATCCCCGTGATCGTCGACCCGGATGCGAATCTGCTCGGGATGATCCAATTCACTGTCGTGGTCGATGCGCGACTGTTGAAAAGTCCGCCGGCGCCGCTCCCGGCCCCCGCCCCGCTTCACATCGGACTTGGACCTGGTTTCACAGCGGGGAGCGATTGCCACGCTGTGATCGAAACCCGCCGAGGCCATACGCTTGGGCGCGTGTATTGGTCGGGGTCGACCCAACCCGATTCCGGCGAGCCGGAAGGCGATCCGCGCCGTGTTCTTCGCTCGCCCGCCGGCGGTGTGATCATAGGGGTGAAAAATATCGGCGAGTATTGCGCGGAAGGCGAAGTGGTTGCCATGATAGATAACCAGTTTCCTGTGACCAGCCCCTTCGGCGGCATGTTGCGCGGCTTGATCCGCTCCGGCTTGCAGGCGCCCAAAGGGTTGAAGATCGGCGATGTGGATGTTCGCAATGACCTAAGCGCATGTTTCCTCGCTTCCGATAAGGCGCTCGCCATTGCGGGCGGCGCGCTGGAGGCGATCCTTGCCAAGCCTGAGATTCGGTCAAAACTGTTTGTCAGTTAATGTTCGACAAGGCTTCGGCACGCGAGGCGCGCGGACAACACGGAACTCTCCGTAAAAAACGGAATCCAATCCGTTCATAAAGAAAAATCTGCGTTTTTCAGCGTCCAACATGGGTTTTAGCTTATCACCGATAAAGTCTATTTTCTATCGGGGGCTTGCAACGAACCCGCATCCGTTGTATGCTTGCGCAATGACGCTCGCGCTTTCGTTTCGGCGGTCGATCTTTCAGCCTCGTGAGATTTCTGCCGGCAATGGCTCGCCGCGAAAAGTCCATTGGGTTGGAGGCAGAAGCCCCGTTGAGACGAATCAAAACCATGCCCAACATGGAGACAACAACCCAGGGAAGAAGTCTTCAAGCGGTTATCACAGCCTTTCCGATATAAAAATTGGGGACGTTAACCAAGCCTATCGCAATTTTCATCCCCTCATTGCTCCGAGCCACCTCCCTGGCTGGGTTGCCCCCGGCTATTTCTGCGCAATTCCCCTCGCGCAGACAAACGAATATCGTCCTTCGGCAGTTTTTGGGCGGGTGAAATCCTGCTATCCCGCCGATGGGTATGTTCAAAACATTCACGAAATGGAGTTGTTGTTTCCCAAGCCGGGGAACGAGCCATTGGAGTTGAATATTCGGCAGAACGAGATCGACTTTGAATCCACTGTGCCGGCGCAAAGTTATTGCGCCAGACTCAAAATCTTTCTCTCGCCGCCCGAGCAAGCGGACTTTGCGCGTTTCGAGGATGTTTACCTGCAATACAGCTACATGCCCGAATTCATCACGCGATACGTCGACCTGGCGGACGTGAATGAATTCAATTACAACGATTTCCCAGATGTGGTTGTGGTCAGCTCGCGTTGGTTTGAGCTTGCCTGTGAAGCGTCTGATGGGCAGGTGTGCGAGAAATTGCATCAACTGATCAAGTGGAACAAAACGGTCGTGAACTATCACCCGTTGACTTTGGAAAATGATGTTCATACCCTGAACCGCGAACTGGGATTCAAGCACGGGTTTACCGATCTAGCCCTGATCGAGCCTGAAACGCCGGCGCAAACCCTTGAGTTCGTATCACGGACGTTCGATAGAATTTTCATGCAAGGTATGAGATAATCCCACTGTGGATGCAGGACAGGAAGATATCGCGTTAGCCAACCGCCCGAGAGATTACGCCGGGCTCTTGTGGATCTTTGCCGCCAGCATGTTGGGGTTCAGCATGTTCTGCGCCACATCCGCCATCGCGCTTTCCGATCCTACCTTGCCTACCCCGATCGTGATCCAAGCCCGTGACATTCCGAACCTGGCATTTTCGAACTTAAACACCGCCGCCGCGCAAACTGCGCAGGCATTCGCCCAGCTGGTTGCCACCGGCACCCCCACCAGTACGTTCACGCCCAGCCCCACTTGGACATCCTCCCCAACCCTGACGAATACCGCAACCCGCGCGCCTATAAACCCAACGAAGACTGCCACGAGAAAGTCTGAACCTCAACCAACGATCATTTTGCCGACCGCCACTCGAAAACCGACGAACATCCCCCCGACAAACACAGCTGTAGTGATCGTTGGATCCACTGGCACCGCCATTTCAACGGAACCGCCAACAGAAACTCCTGTGCCAGAACCCACTGAACCGCCGCCACCTCCCACAGACACCCAGGAACCGCCGCCTCCCACAGACACACCGCCGGCGATAACAACACCCTAAAATTAGCAGCCGCCATTATGCCCGTTCGCGGTTGAACCGCGAACGGGATGCGCGATTTGACAAGCAAATCGAACCACATCTCCGACAATGGAGCAGTGATCTGAAAACTCCTTGACTTACCCTCTGCCTCCTTGTATACTCGAATTAATCAGATTAATATGATAGTTCGAGAAAGAATCTCCCCCAATATCTCAGAGTTTCTAAAATACCTCGCCTCGCACCAGGAAGCGGAAGGCGGCCTCCCCACCCTCAATGAGTTAAGCCAGGAGTTGGGCGTGAGCGTCGCATCGTTGAGGGAACAGTTGGAAGTGGCGCGCGCGTTAGGGTTAGTAGAAGTCAAGCCGGGGCGGGGAAAGACGCGACGCCTGAATTTTTCATTCACGCCGGCAATTCGTCAGAGTCTTGGTTATGCCCTTGCGCTGAATGAAGATTACTTCCGCAAATATTCCGATTTACGGAATCACATCGAAGCGGCGTTCTGGTTCGAAGCGGTGGAAACATTATCGACCGAAGACAAAGCCGAACTTCAATCCCTAATTACTCGCGCGCAGGATAAATTAAATCGAACGCCGATACAAGTTCCGCACGAAGAGCATCGCGCTTTGCACTTGTTGATCTATAGCCGTCTCGAAAATCCTTTCGTCACCGGGGCGCTCGAAGCCTACTGGGACGCATACGAAGCAGTTGGCTTAAATGTATTTGCCGGCGGTTACGAATATCTGCAAGAAGTCTGGCGATATCATCAGATCATGGTCGAAGCCATTTGCAACAAAAACTATAAGGCTGGTCACGAGGCGCTCATCGCCCACACCGACCTTTTGTATCACAGACCGTAACACGAGGAACATATGAACAAAGTAGTCAACGATTTCTCCATTACTGTAGGCACAAAGAACGGCTCCGGCAGTTCCACCGCCAACAATACCATCCTGCGGGCAATTTTCAAGATGGGCATTCCTGTTTCGGGGAAGAACCTCTTCCCCTCGAACATTCAGGGACTTCCCACGTGGTATTCGATCCGCGCCAGCAAGGATGGATATCTCGGCCGCCGCGATGAGCTGGATATCGTCATCGCCATCAACCCCGACTCGTTCACCCGCGACCTGGCATCTGTCGCGCCGGGTGGGGCGTTTTTCTACGCCGACGATATCAAACTCCCCATTACCCGCGCCGATATTGCCATCTACCCAATGCCCATCAAGGAATTGGTTAAGAAGGACCCGAACATCCCCGCAGATTATCGCGACCTGGTGGGGAACATGATCTACGTGGGCGCGCTCGCGCGCATGATCGGCATCGACATTGAAAAAATTCAAGCCGCGCTGACGTTCCACTTCAAGGGAAAACAAAAACCCATCGACATGAACTTCCATGCCGTGCAAGCCGGCATGGAGTGGGCAAAGGCGAATCTCGAAAAGAAAGATCCGTTTTACCTTGAACCGATGAATAAAACCGACGGCATGATCATGGCAGACGGCAACACCGCCGCCGCAATCGGCTCTGTGTTCGGTGGCGCGCAGTTTGTGGCGTGGTATCCGATCACGCCAGCCTCCTCGCTGGCAGAAGCGATCAATGATTACATGCCCATGCTCAGAAAACGCGAAGATGGGAAGCACACCTACGCCGTTGTGCAAGCAGAGGATGAACTTGCCGCCATCGGCATGACCGTGGGCGCCGGCTGGAGCGGCTTACGCTCGATGACCTCGACCTCCGGACCCGGCTTGAGTTTGATGACTGAATTTGCCGGGCTTGCGTATTATGCCGAAGTGCCGGTGGTGATCTGGGATGTGCAACGCATCGGTCCATCAACAGGCTTGCCGACGCGCACCTCGCAAGCAGATTTGTCGTTCACCGTCGGCATGGGTCACGGCGACAGCGATAGCATCGTGCTCCTGCCCGGCGACGCATTCGAATGCTTCGAGTTTGGCTGGCAGGCGTTCGATATTGCCGAACGAATGCAAGCGCCGGTCTTTGTGCTTTCCGATCTCGATATGGGCATGAACCAGTGGATGAGCAAACCGTTCGAATACCCAAAAACGCCAATGGATCGCGGCAAGATCCTTTGGGAAAAAGACCTGGAGGAGCTCAAAGGCAACTGGGGTCGTTACCTCGACAAAGACAGCGACGGTATCCCCTATCGCACCTTGCCGGGCAATAAACATCCGATGAGCGCGTATTTTACGCGGGGTACCGGTCATGATGAGTATGCAAAATATACGGAAGATTCGAGTGTCTTCATCCGCAACATGCAGCGTTTGAAGAAAAAATATGAAACGGCAAAGAAGTATTTACCGAAACCTGTGTTGCACGCCGCAAAAGGCGCCACGGTCGGCATTATTGCCTACGGCTCAACCGAGTCTGCAATCCTTGAGGCGCGAGACCAGTTGACGCGCGACCACGGCATGAAGATCGACATCCTGCGCGTGCGCGCCTTCCCGTTCACCGCCGAGGTGGATGAGTTTGTCCGGGAGCATGAGCAAGTATACGTCGTAGAGATGAACCGGGACGGGCAGTTGCACCAGTTGTTGAGTCTGGCGAATCCCGAAGCGGCGACGCGGTTGATCTCTGTCGCCTACGGTGACGGGTTGCCCGCATCCGCAAAATGGATTCGCGAGGGCATTCTGGCAAAATCGGCAGGCGAAAAAAAATCAACGGCAAAGAAACCTTCCTTGAAGAAGAGTAATAAAAAAGGAGCGAAATAATGTCTGCATTACCTATGGCGGGCGTGCCCGCAAACATAAACACTGTGGGTCTCACAAAGAACGATTATCGCGGCGCGCCGACAACCTTGTGCGCGGGGTGCGGTCACAACTCGATCTCGAACCAGATCATTGCCGCCATGTACGAGATGAGCGTGTTGCCTGAGAATGTGATCAAGTTCAGCGGCATTGGCTGTTCAAGCAAAAGCCCCACGTATTTCATGAACCGCTCGTTCGGATTCAACAGCCTGCACGGGCGCATGCCATCGATTGCCACCGGCGCGCATTTTGGCGATCATTCGCTCAAAGGCATCGGCGTCTCCGGCGACGGCGACACAGCCAGCATTGGTATGGGACAATTCAAACATGTGATGCGCCGCAACCTGAACATGGTGTATATCGTCGAGAATAACGGCGTGTATGGACTTACCAAGGGTCAATTCTCAGCCACCGCCGAGCGCGGACTCGAACTGAAGAAGCAGGGCGCCAACCCCTACATGCCTGTGGATATTTGCATGGAGGCGTTGATCTCGAACGCCACGTTCGTTGCCCGCTCGTTTGCAGGCAATGCCAAACAGGTGAAAGAATTACTCAAAGCCGCCTTTGCTCATAACGGCATTGCTGTGCTCGATATCATCAGTCCTTGCGTTACCTTCAACAACCAGGACAACGCTCATTATTCATATGCCTGGGGCAGGGATCACGAAGAGCCGCTTCATGATATTACATATATCGCGCCGCGTAACGAGATTGTGCTCGAACGCGAATTGGCGGAAGGCGAAGTCCGCGAAGTTGCCATGCACGATGGTTCGGTCATCATCCTCAAGAATCTCGGAAAGGGATACGACCCCACCAACCGCTTCGAAGCCCTGCGCGCGCTCGAAGAGGCGCAACGCAATAACTGGCTCACGACGGGGTTAATTTATGTGTCGACAGAGAAACCAGCGCTCGCTGAAACGTACAACCTTGTAGACACCCCACTCAACCGCCTCACCGACGCGGACTTGCGACCTGCTCCCGCAATGATTGACAAAGTTAACGCGTTGATGTTCTAAACACCCCCACCCCAGCCCTCCCCCAAATCCGACGAACCCCAGTCGGATTTGGGGGAGGGCGCCGAAGGCGGGAGGGGGGTTCTTCTTCAGATATGATTCAAATCTCTCCCTCCATCCACATCCACGAAAACGAACTGCGCTTCGATTATGTTCGCGCGTCGGGACCGGGCGGACAGAACGTCAACAAGGTGGCGACGGCGGCGCAGTTGCGATTCGATGTTCGCAAATCGTCATTGCCCGAAGAAGTCAAGTCGCGTTTGATTCGCCTTGCGGGAAAACGAGTCACAGAGGAAGGTGTTCTGTTGATCGAAGCCAAGCAGTTCCGCGCGCAGGAACAGAACCGCGAGGATGCGATTCAACGGCTCATTGCGTTGGTGAAGAAGGCTCTGATAAAACCCAAGCCGCGAAAGAAAACCAAGCCGACAAAAGCGGCGAAGGAAAAACGATTGCAGTCGAAGAAACGAAGAGGGGAAGTCAAGAAGCGCAGGCAAAGCACATCCTTTGATTAATTCATTAGACGTTATATGTTCTTGATGCAGTTGCGCTGCATCAAGAACACTTTACTCAACCCAGTTATAATCGCCGCTTCATGGATAAAAAATTAATCGCCCTGCTCTGCGGGCTTGCCGCCGCGTCCATTTGGGGCGGGATGTACGTGGTCAGCAAAGTTGTCTTGGATGTTATTCCTCCGTTCGCGCTGTTGACGATCCGCCTCGTTTTGGGATTCCTCTCCCTCAGCGCGGTAATTGGGTTTCGCAAAGCGCAACCCTCGTTCACGCGAAAAGAATTTTGGCAAAGTTTTCTCGTCGGCGTGATCGGCTATGGAATTTCGCTCGGCTTTCAATTCACAGGGACAAAGCTTTCCACCGCCTCGAACGGATCGTTGATCACCTCCGCTACGCCCGCATTCGTTTTGTTGTTCGCATTCTTCCTGCTGCGAGAAAAGATAACAAGCAGACAAGTTCTTGCTCTGGCAGTCTCGACGGTTGGCGCGCTGGCAGTCATTGACCCGCGCACGGCAGAATTATCTCCTTCCCTGTTTCTAGGCAACGTACTTTTATTCTTTGCAGGTCTGACGTGGGCGTTGTATTCCACGCTTGTGCGCAAGGTCGCAAGAAACAGAGACCTGCTCAACTCCAGCGCGGTTATGTTATTAGGAGGGATTCCATCGTCCGCAATTCTCGGATTCTACGAAACCAACTTGCAGGGAATCGGCGCGATCACACCATCTATTGTTGGCGGGATTCTCTACCTCGGCATCATCTCAACTGCGGTTGCCATGTTCATGTGGAATTACGCCTTCAAAGAGTTACCCGCCTCGCTCGCCTCGTTGACATTCTTCGCTCAACCAGTGGTCGGAACTTTGCTTGGCTGGTTCTTCCTCGGCGAAAAAATCACGCCGCTGTTTTTACTCGGCGGCGTGTTGATCGGGATTGGGATTTTGATTACGACGAGAGAAAGACAAGAGCATCTAAACACGAAGAACACAAAGGAATTCAAGAACCTTTAAAGAATTTCTTCGCGACCTTCGTGTCGCTTCGACAGGCTCAGCACAAGCCTTTGTGGTGAAAAGATTTAGTTTTCCCCAACCGTATGCAACAACGCCATGTTCGGCGGGCGGACGTCTCCAACGGGGTATCCGCACACCAGCACAACCTGATCACCGGCTTGCACTACATCCGAGCGCATCAACGCCGCGTCTAAAAGATCGAGCATTTCATCGAGTGAATGCGCAAACGCGATCAATTGTGGACGCACCCCCCACAGGAAAGCAAGTCTGCGATACGTTACCTCATCGGGAGTAAACGCCATCACCGGCACACGCGGGCGAATCTTCGACATCAGCCAGGCGGTCCGTCCCTGCGTGGTGAAGCACGCCACCGCCGTCACATTTTTATCGTTCGCCAATGCTTGCGCGGCGCGCGCCATCGAAGCCGCGTCGCTGTGTTCAAAACCGTTCACGCTTGGCTCCAATCCCCACTCCACAAAATGCGACTCGGCTTCGCGCACGATACGATCCATCATCTGCACCGATTCGACCGGATACTTTCCCGAAGCCGATTCGGCTGAGAGCATCACCGCGTCGGTCCCATCAAAGACCGCGTTTGCCACATCCGACGCCTCTGCCCGCGTGGGAAGCGGATTCGAGATCATCGATTCCAGCATTTGCGTGGCAGTGATAACAAGTTTGGCGCGCGCGTTCGCCGCGCGGATGATGTGCTTTTGCAACGCCGGCACCCGTTCGGGCGGGAGTTCCACGCCGAGGTCGCCCCGCGCCACCATCACGCCATCCACAATCTCTAAAATCGCGTCGAGGTTATCGAGCGCTTCGGGCTTTTCCAATTTGGCAATGAGCATGGGCATGCGTTTGCCATTGGAGAATCGCTCCATCGCATAGCGGACCTTCTTCACATCCTCCGCGCTGCGCACAAACGAGATCGCCACCGCGTCCACATTTTGCGAAATGCCGAAGGCGAGGTCGGCTTCATCTTTTTCGGTGAACCCCGAAATACGCAGGCGCACGCCAGGGAGATTGATCCCCTTGTGCGAAGACAGGGGACCGCCGATCACCACATCCGCCGCCAACGCGTTGCGCCCGATCACAGCGACAACTTCCAGCGTCAGACGCCCATCGTCGAGCAAAAGCCGATCCGCAGGTCGGACTGAATCGAAGAGCTGTCGAAAATCCACCGGGATTTTTTGCCCGCTGTCTTCCGGGGGCGCGGACTCGGTCGCATAGAGGTAAACCCGCTCCCCATCCGAAAGTTGAAGCGGGGCTGTCAGGTCGCCCACGCGAATCTTCGGTCCCTGTAAATCCTGCAAGATACCGACGGGCACGCCAAGTTTTTTTGAGACTTTACGGATCAATTCAATACGAGCCAAATGTTGTTCGTGCGTGCCGTGCGAAAAATTCATCCGCGCCACATTCATGCCCGCTTGAATCAGTTGCTCGAGTGTTTCTTCGCTTTTACTGGCAGGCCCCACCGTCGCCACAATTTTTACATTACGCGTCATATCATCCTCAATAAAATAAACTCACCGCAGGCAAGAACACCAAGCCCTGCGGCGAGTTGCTGTCGTTTGATGTCATGGCGAGGAACGAAGCGCTCTCCTCGCTACGCGACAGGCTTATAGATAATGCAATTCCTTTGCCTGCTTTTCCAACTCCGCGCGGAAATCGGGATGCGCGATGCCGATCAACTGTGTTGCGCGCTGGCGGATGGATTTGCCGTACAGGTCGGCGACGCCGTACTCGGTCACCACGAATCGGACGTGATTACGGCTGGTCACCACACCCGCGCCTTGCTTCAACATCCCGGCAATGCGGCTCACCAGTGTACCATCTTTCAACAGGGTCGTGCTTGGCAGGGCAATGACCGGCACCCCGCCCTTCGAGCGCGACGCGCCGTAGATAAAATCAAGTTGACCGCCCACGCCGCTGTATAACTTGGGCCCAATGCTGTCGGCGCAAACTTGACCGGTGAGGTCAACCTCGATGGCAGAGTTGATCGCCACCATGCGCTCGTTCTGCGCAATGACGAATGGATCGTTGATATATTCCGTGCGATGCAGTTCGATCAGCGGGTTATCGTCCACCCAGTCGTATAATTTTTTCGTGCCGAGGATGAAGCCCGCGATGATCTTGCCCGGGTGCAACGACTTGCGCGCCCCGGTCAACACGCCTTCATTGACGAGGTCGATCACGCCGTCCGAGAACAACTCGCTATGCACGCCGAGGTCTTTCTTATCGCGCAGGTATTTCAACACGGCGTCGGGTATCGCGCCGATTCCCATTTGCATCGTCGCGCCATCGGGGATGAGTTCCGCGATGAAGCCCGCGATCTTTTGCACAATGGCGGGGTCGCCCTCGTCTCCCATTGGCGCTTCTGGAATGGGATAATCTACCGGCACGATGTGGTTCAAGCGGCTGACGTGAATGAACGCGTCGCCCAGCGTGCGCGGCATTTGCTGGTTCACCTCGGCGATAATGATCTTCGCCGTTTCCGCGGCAGATTTGGTCAGACCGACCTCGACCCCCAAACTACAAAAGCCGTGTTCATCCGGCAGGGAAACATGGATCAGAGCGGCGTCCAGCGGGAGAATGCCGCGCTTGAAGAGCAGGGGGAATTCCGAAAGTAGAACCGGGGTGAAATCCGCCTGACCGGTTTGCACGGCTTTGCGCACGTTCGCGCTGATGAACATCGTGTTGACGCGCAGGTGCCCGGCAAGTTCGGGCTTGACATAATCGGCGGGACCAATCGTCAACGCCTGGCAAATTTCCACGTCGGAGAGATTCGGAGCGTAGTCTGCCAATGCGCCGAGAAGTTTTTGCGGAACAGAGACATTGCCCGTCAGAAAGATGCGACTGCCAGACGTGACCGCCTTCACCGCTTCCTGCGCGGAGGTGACGCGCGATTCGTAGATCTTTGTCCAATCCATATTATCGCTCCTCGAACAAATTGAGATGCGCCAGCCCGCCTCGATACGTATTGACGCCTCTCTCAAGCGCGGGGTCATCTGCAATTGCGGCGTCTATGCCCTCGTCAGCCATGCGAATCAAATAGGGCATGGCGGCATTGACGAACGCGTGCGTCGCCGTGCGAGCCACAACGCCGGGCATGTTCGGCACGCAATAATGAGTGACGCCTTCATCAACAAAAGTCGGCTGGTCGTGCGTGGTCGGGCGCGACGTTTCAAAACACCCGCCTTGATCGATGCTCACGTCAATGACCACCGAGCGGGGTTTCATTGCGCCCACCATCTCGCGCGTCACCAAGATCGGCGTTCGCTCTCCGGTAATCAGCGCCGCGCCGACGACCACATCCGCATAGATCGTCGCGCGTTCGATGTTTCGTTTCGTTGAGATCAACGTGACAATGCCGGGGAATCGATCGAAGATTCTTTGCAGCCCCTCGAGGTCGTCGCTCATCACGGTCACATGCGCGCCCAATCCAAGAAATGCCTGCGTCGCGTGCGTGGCAACCACGCCCGAACCCAGGATCAACACTTCGGCAGGCGGCACACTCGGCGCTCCGCCAAGCAAAATCCCTTTGCCGCCCCAATTATTTTGCAACAACCTCGCTGCCACTTGCGCTGTCATGCTCCCCGCGATCTGGCTGAACGGTCGCAACAGCGGCAGGGACCCGTCTGCCAATTGGATTTGCTCATACGCGATGGATGTGATCTTCTTTTCGAGCAACATATCCACTTTATCGCGCCGCGCCGAGGCAAGATGCAGCAAGCCCGCAAGCGCCGCGCCGGGCTTGAGCCAATCCAATTCGCTGCGCAGTGGACGCGCCACTTTCAAAACCAGGTCGGCGCGGGCGAAAATTTCCTCGCCTGAATAGACGATGCGCGCGCCGGCAGATTCGTACTCCTGGTCCTTGAACCCCGCCCCCACACCCGCGTCTCTCTCGACGTAGACCTGGCGCCCATGCTGAGAGAGAATCTCAGCCCCGGCAGGATTCAGCCCCACCCGGTATTCAAACGGACGTGTTTCTTTTGGAATGCCAACGATCATGTCGTTACCTCCATTGTTTCAAATGTGTTACCCTGGCGCGACAGCGAAGGGCCTCGTGTCCGCGACAGAGATTCTTCGCTCCGCTCAAAATGACATGGCAAGCGCGCGTATTATCGTCTCAAAAATAATCTGCGGCGCGGTCTCGAACGAATACGGCATGTAGACTCGCTCGTACAACCCATGCGCGTCGCTCCCGAACGGACCGACGTTCACCACCGGACAATCCAATGCGCGGATGTCGCTCCACTTCGCCGAATCCAACAAATAATACAACGCGTTCTTCTTATCTTTCATTCCAAACAACGGCATGTTCTTCTTCAGCGAATCGGCTTCAATGCCGTTATCCAAACGGAGATAACTTAAATCCGAAATATACGGGTAATAACCCCTGAACTGAATGTGTCTGCTTGATTCTCCGAGAACCGATTTCACCGCCAGCGTCAATTCATTCTCCCTCGGCTGAACAGACGGATAATACGGCGGCGAAAAAAACGCGACGACGGCGGGACCGCCGATCTGCGCAACCTTCGCCAATTCCGCGACGATCATGCGACTCAATTCACGCCCGTCCTTTGCAATCGCGGCGAATTCTTCAGTTTTTCTTCTCAGCCACCCTGAAAAATCTCTGGCATTATTCTCCGCATCCCAACGCGTCTTCGCTTTTTCGCGCAACGCATCGTAATCCAATACAACCGATTGCCAGGTTAACGGGGGACGCGTTTGCCCGCCTCGCAGTGAAAAATCATTGAACGATTCCTCCTGCCTCAAACGAACAGCCTCCAACGCGGCATGAGCCGTTTCATCCATTTTGAGCATGGCTTCTTCAGGCGTGAGGGTCAACGTCAGCCAGTTGAAGTAGACAAATGCCTCGCCAGCCGTTTCCACATTGTACGAAAGTTTGAGGTCGCGCATATGCAACGCCACCGGTGGAGGCGCAACTTCAACGGTCTCTTCTCCTCCTAACGAGCCGCGCCACAAATCTGTCCAGTCGGAGTTGAGGTTGACATGGCTAACCAGTTCTGCGGCGATGTGCGACGCGTCTACCCCGCAATAAATCTCGCCAACGTGAGTCCGCGCGCCAAGGATGTAAAACGATGGGAGCAGTTTCCCCACTGTGCCGGAGTACACAAAACGCGCTTCCTGATTCGAATCGCGCGGCGCGGTGTAATCTGTGTTGATAACGCCGAGGAAGGTCAGGTTTTCTTTTTCGCGGAGTTTTAGCAATTCTGGGATGGCAGAAAGTATCCCCGCCGATTCAGTCTCTTCATCGGGACAGGAGAGGAAGAGCAGGTTACCCGCGAGTTCGTCAATCAATCTTTTCCCGCTCTCCTGCTTACGCGCAAACTCGCGCATCAAAGAGAGGTTGATCGCCGCGCCCGATTTCATATCCACTGAGCCGCGACCGAACATCCACTCGCCGCTTTGCAGCGCCGCCAGCGCGGACCCTTCCGATGCTGTCAGTGAACCTTGTTGTTCGAGAGTCGCTTGCATTATTTTTGCCAACTCATCAGGCTGATACGCAATGTTCGAGTCGCCATAGCGCTCGAAATCTTCGACGCCAACCGTATCGAAGTGACTCATCAACACGATCGTCCTGCCCGTGTTGTTTGGGTTATTGCTCTTCAGCAAGCACGCGACATTTTTCCGCCCATCGTCCGTATCCCAGAAGATTGGAGAGAGAGACTCAACCGCGAGCAACTCGCGGATTTTCTCCGCGCAACGATTCTCTGCCCCCGTATCCGGGCTAACGCTGGGAATCGCAACCAGAATTTTCGCTATTTCGCGGACGAGGTCAAACCAGCGGGGGGAAGTTTGGATCATTGCTTGAATTGTACCGAAGTTTTGCTTTTGCCCAAGTTATGAATATCCCCTAAAGATATAACTTTTATCAAGTTTGGAACAGGCATGATCAACAGGCGTTTAATTCCGCATCGAAGCCGTTTATTCAGCCTACAGGTCTGTTAAGGCGTAATTGGTCAGCCATCTCCTGGCTCAGAGCTGGAGAAGTGAGATGAATACTACCTACCTGACAGTTTTTAAAATGGGACGCAGAAAAACGCAGATGAACGCGGATTTTTCAACTAACAGGAGAAAAAAAGTTTTTATCAGCGTTTTCAGCGTTCATCTGCGTCCAAAAAAAGGAAAGTGTCAGGTAGTTAGGATGAAAATGAATAGTTATGCCATACTATTCGTTCTGATCATGATCACGGTTGTCGTTAGAGAGTGTTTCTTATTGGGTCTTTACGAGTTGCCGTGATGAACCGCCAGTTCCGGCGGCAGTTGCACTGCCGCCCGCCAGCAGTGCAACTGCTGGCGTAACAATCATCTCACTTCCCTCCCGGTCAGGCGCGTCAACAACTTGTGAATGAGCATGACAGGCAAAGCCAACATCCCATGGACCGCCGCGCTCAAACCGAAGATCACCGCCACTGAACTGAGAAAATCACTTACCAGCGGGGCGACAGTACTCAGCATCCACGGACCGGCGCCGACGAGCAAGGCAACCACGAACAGGATGCCCACTGAAACAACCAACTCCAGCCAGGCATGGCGGTCCGACTGCGAGGGCATCATCATACTGCTGACCACGAAAGCAAGATATGCCCAGAGGTAAAAGTTGTTAACCGTCGGCAGGAGGTTGATTCCCATCCAAAACATGCTCATCTGCCCATTACGCAGGGTGTCCCACAACACGCGCATGTCCAGCGCATACACTGCCACGTAGGCGGTGAAGAACGTCCCGGCGATCAGGGGCGCCGCGCCGATGAGCGAGTCGCGCACGATGTCTGACTGGGCGATCTCCACATATCCCATTTGAAGCCGCCCATCAGGCAACGGGCGCGGGAGAACCGAAAAGCGCCCGGTGGGCACGCGCAGGATCTTCGCCATTAGGTAGTGACTCGATTCATGCAGAAATACGCCGGGCAGAAAGATCAACTGGAACAACCCAATCGTAAATCGCCCGCTTCGGGTGGCGATCAGGAAGACCGCCTGAAGTTCGCGATGCAAAAACCGCTGAAGAAAGATCAGCGGCACAAGCATAAGACTGAACCAGATGAAACCTGTAAGTTGGTTCATGCAAATTCCCCAGTCACGACCATGGACGATGGGCGATGGACGATTGAAGATGGTTCATCGTCTATGGTCCATCGTCTATCGTCCCGATGCCGCTTTCGCAATCGCCACGAACTCATCGGGCTTAAGGCTTGCGCCGCCCACAAGCGCGCCGTCGATTTCGGGTTGGGAGAAAAATTCGGACGCGTTGGACGCCGTCACCGAACCGCCATACAACACGCGAATAGATTGCGCGACATTCTCGTTGAACGCCTCGCTCAATGCGCGACGGATCACCTGCCTTACCACTCCGTTGGCATTTTCCCCGCTGGAGGCTTTGCCCGTGCCGATTGCCCAGACCGGTTCATACGCGACAACGATGCGCGACGCGCTGGCGGAATCCACGTCAGCGAAGCCAAGCTTGATCTGGCGCGAAACAACCTCCCCCGTCCGACCTGATTCGTATTCATCCAGCGTTTCGCCCACGCAAACGATGGGAATGAGTCCCGCCTTCATCGCCGCGCGGAGTTTTCGATTCACATGCTCA
The DNA here is from genome assembly GCA_949319575.1 of uncultured Anaerolineales bacterium. Lineage (GTDB taxonomy): Bacteria > Chloroflexota > Anaerolineae > Anaerolineales > Villigracilaceae > Defluviilinea. The sequence continues at coordinate 26,095 of CASGHD010000023.1, forward strand.
TCTGTTTCACCAAACAGCGCGCGCCGTTCCGAGTGACCGATGATCACGTAGCCGCAAAATTCCTTCACCATGTTCGGCGCGAGTTCACCGGTGAACGCGCCTTTCTCCTCCCAGTGCATGTTTTGCGCGCCGAGTCCAATATCTGTTCCTGTCAGCGCGGAAGCGATAACAGGAATCGAAGTGGACGGCGGACACAACACTTTCTCCACAACCGCGATCTCACGCAACGGCGCGAGCATCGCCGCGACCAGTTCACGCGCCTCGGCGGAGGTTTTATTCATCTTCCAATTACCGGCAACCAATGGTTTTCTCATGATGCTCCCTCAGGGAAGTTTTTTGATGATTTCCTCGGCAAACGCGCGCACCCATTCCGGCGCGCTCAAATCTGCCAGCAAACCATTCGCGATCAAACGCGCTTTTTCGTTTTCACCGGTCACCGAATTCATCTCCGCCTCCAGCAAAAAAGCCTCGGGCATGTTCGGTGATAACCGTTTCACCTGATTTAGAAACGTGTTTGCATCGTCGATGTGACCGGAATAGAAGGCATTACGCGCCTGCGCGATCAAGGCGATCGGCTGATCCACCTGCGCGACCTTGTCGAACGGCAAAACAGACGGGGCTTCTGTGCGTTCCGCGCCGTTGTAATACGCTTCGTGAAAACTGTCCAATACATTAACCGGCACATTGCCATCCAGCCCGTAGGCTTTCCGCGCCTGAAAATATAACGCCGCCGCCGGCAGCCAGCCTTCGATGGCAACAAACTTATCCCCGGCTTGAATGTAAAACGCCTCATTGTCCGCGCCGGCAAGTTTTATCAGTTCCGCCAGCGTATCGTACGACGCGCCTGGCATGTCAGCCGTCCACAACGTCAATGCAAGATCGAGCCGCGCTTGCGGATCGTTGGGGTTATCTTTCACGCGTTGTTGCGCGGCGATCACCTCGGGCGAGAGATTAGCTTGTTGCGAAGGGAGTGGTTTTGGCGGTAAAGGCGTCGAGGTCAAGTTTTCAAGCGCAGGTTGATTTACTGTTACAGACGCCGTCACCGGAGAGCGAACCACTGGTGGATTTAGAAATCGCATAAACAGACGATTCTGACGGGCAACAAGGAATCCCCCCACACATACAACAACAAACAGCGCAACTCCCACCCAGACGAACGGTGAACGCTTCGCTTCGACGCGGCTCAGCGCAGTCTTTTCCACCCGTCCAGCGGGTTCAGCCGCCCCAGCCTTTGCCGCCATTTTGGTCGGCTCGGCAGTGGACTTCATCCGCGTTTTATCGGCAGGCGATGGCTCCACCGGCTTGGCGATCGTGATCAACGTCCCCTGCATGGGCACGCCCGCCTCATTCCACGCGAGCTTGAAAGCCATAACCAAATCCCCAACCGATTCATAGCGGTCGGCGCGTTCTTTGGCAAGCGCCTTCAACAACACGCGTTGAACTGGCTCCGGCACTTTCGGGTTGATCGATTGCGGAAGCGGTAGGGGCGTGTAAATATGATCGTGGATAATCGAGAATGGCGTGTCTGCGCTGAACGGCACTTGTCCCACCACCATTTCGTACAGCATCACCGCGAACGAATAAATATCCGTGCCGTTGTCGATGTCCTTTTTCCCCATCGCTTGTTCAGGCGAGATGTACTGCGGCGTGCCCATGATCATGTCGGAGGAAAGAGTTGATTCACCGGATTGGGCAATGCGCGCCAAACCGAAGTCCGCAAGATACATCACGCCGTCTTTCGCCACCAACACATTCGACGGCTTGATGTCGCGGTGAAGGATTCCCTGCTTGTGCGCGTGCGCCAGCGCGGAACCAACCGAGTCGACAACTTTTTCAATTTCCTCTGTCGTGAGCGGACCTTGATTCAAGCGCGCCTTAAGCGTATCCCCCTCGATGTATTTCATGATGAGATACGGGCGTTTTTCATGTTCGGCATAATCGTAGACCGGCACGATATGCGGATGTTCAAGTTTTGCAACGACGCGCGCCTCGCGTTGAAACCGCGCCGAGAATGTCGCATCTTCGCCGAACGCCGCGTGCAAGGCTTTGAGCGCAACGTAACGGTCAAGCGAGGCGTGATAGGCTTTGTACACGGTCGCCATGCCGCCCTGCCCCAACTGTTCGATGATCTTGTATGGTCCGACGTTATCGCCGACGTTGAAAGACATTCACCTGCTCCGTTAAGTTTTGTTTAGGAATGTCATTCTGAGCGAAGCGAAGAATCTCTAGGATGGTCCTTGAGACCCTTCGCTATCGCTCAGGGTGACATTGGCAAAAGCATGGATTTAACTCAACAAATTATAGCCGAGGCTTGTTAATTCGGGTTTATCGCTTTGTAAATTGTTGGGGAATTGAAATACAAATAAAAGCGTCCTACTTTCGCTTTCACCGTCGCGGAAATTTGTCAGGCATCCTTTCGCAACCGCAAACAGACATAACAAGCTTGTAAACAGGAACATCAAGATTTGCCTGTACAATCCTGTCGCTTCATTGGAGGCAATCTTTGTTTATGAATCCGAAGATCAAACATTTCGTACAGCAGATTGAGGCAGTGTTGCAGGCGGAGGTTGAAAAATGAAATCTGAAACCCGCAAAACTTTACGTTCATCCTGTCTGTCAAAAATATTTCGAGTTACGTTTCTGATTGGGCTGCTGATTCTAGGAGCCATACTGATGTGGTTTCAATTTTTGCCGCGCTATTTGGAAAAGGAAATGCAGGTAAGCTGGACGGTGGAAGGAAGCCAGGCGTTGAGGGTAACGGGACACACAATTCAGGTACTTCCCTCATTTGGTCCTCTTTCCTACAATCTTCCATACAGTATGATCATTGATGCCGAAGTGGAAAACACTGGAGGAAAACTACTTGAATTGATAGCGATCAAGTCAGCCGTGACAAACTGCGAGGGTGAAACTGCCCTGAACAACAACTCGAATGTCAGTTTGACCAAGTCAGTATATTCCGTATATTATGATGATTTTTCATCCAATTTGTTCGAGATGGGAGTATTAATTCCTCCTGGTCAGAAACGACCATTGACAGCCTCAGCTTCGTCATTGTTTCGTGAAACATTGTTTGCGCAAATGACTTCAACAAAAAGCAGGGCATCAATCATCATGTCCCCTCTATATTACTGGGAAGTATTTGGATTGCCTGTTTTCAAGTGGTGTAGGGCAGACATAACGTTTGTCGTTCGAGAAGCGCAACCTAAGGTAGCTGACTGGTATCAATATTGGGATGATGTGCCGATTGTGGATACCTGGGAAGTTCGCAGTTACAATCCTCTAGCCATCTTATTACAACAAGATAAGCATTTCTACACGAAAATAGATTTTGATGCTGTGCCAATTTTCGACCAGTTGGTTGGAAGATATGGAAATAAAGGAATCCCTGACCCCAATGGGATAACAGGAAGGATAATCACACTTCCAAATGGAAGCCAGGTAGTTTCGGGTGATTTTGACCCTGAACTGCGCTATATTATCACGTACTACGATAAAGACGGAAATTTCCTCGGTTATCAAACATCGGTGTCTTTTACAAAAGACGATTATGAACGATGGCTTGGGCGAAACGACGGTTATCTTGTCATTGATAAATTCAGCTTGGAACTTCCGCATGGCGTCAAAATTCATAGTGCAAAAGCTTACTTGGAATTAACTCCAGATGATTAAGAAATATCTATCTCTCATCATTTCGATCTTGTTCGTTGTTACTATCGTCTTTGCTCTTTGGCTTTTCCCGCCTGCTACACCTGTAATCGGGATTGGATTCTTCTTGTTTGGTCTCGCGGTTACTATTTCAGCTATTTTCAAGAGACAGCGACGGGCATATCTTCAGGACAAGATCACGCATGGTGTCTTTATGCGGAATATTTTCGTTGAAATAATCGGCATCTTGCTGGCAATGGTCCCTCGCAGGTTTGCTTGGGGGATACACCCCTCAGATCGCAACTGCACAAATCACGAACAAACTTATCAAACTCGTCACCGGCATCTTAACTGGTCTGCTGGCTGGGGTAGGCGTTGGCATTCTTTTCATAAGAACTTGGAGACAGATGATAATAACAAACCACTGATTGTAAAACTGATGATATTGTTATCATTGTTTTTTTTCAATGGACTTCGTTGCTTCAGGCTGGTTTGGTTAGCGCTATTTATCCATCAACGCCGCGACGCCGGGCAATTCTTTCCCCTCTAAAAATTCCAGCGACGCGCCGCCGCCTGTGGATACATGCGTCATCTGTTTGGCAACGCCCGCCTTCTTGACCGCGCTCGCCGAATCGCCGCCGCCGATCACGGTGACCGCGTTGGATTCCGCCAACATGTGCGCCAACGCGAATGTGCCCTCGGCAAACTTTGGCATCTCGAAAACGCCGACGGGTCCATTCCACACGATCAGCTTGGCTCCGCTCAACGCGGCTTGATACGCGCTGATAGTTTTCGGGCCCACGTCCAACATGCGCCAGCCCGCGGGGATTTTGTCCACGTCCACAATTTGCGTGTTCGCGTCTTCGGCAAATTTATCCGCGATGACCGCGTCTACGGGCAGGATCAATTTATCAGCAGACCTTCCCATGATCGCTTTCGCGGTTTCGAGCGACAATTCTTCCACGAGGCTGTCTTGCATGTTCAGTCCCTGCGCGGCTAAAAATGTATTTGCCATCCCGCCGCCGATAATTAACTTATCACATTTTGAAAGCAAAGTTTCAACGACATCAATCTTGTCGCTGATCTTTGCGCCGCCGAGAATTGCAATGTAGGGATGTTCGGGATTCGCAACCGCGCGTCCGAGGTATTCGAGTTCCTGTTCCATTAAGAAGCCTGAAACGGCGGGAAGAAAATGCGCCACGCCTTCGGTTGAGGAATGTGCGCGATGGGCTGACCCGAACGCATCGTTGACGAACACATCTCCAAGCGAAGCAAGTTGTTTAGCAAATTCGAGGTCGTTCTTCTCTTCTTCCGCGTGGAAGCGCGTGTTTTCGAGCATCAACACTTCGCCGGGCTTCAAGTCCTTCGCCATCTTTTCCACTTCGGGTCCCACGCAATCGGGCGCCATTTTGACGGGACGCGCTAGAAGCGTGGATAAAACTTCCGCCGCCGCGCGCAGGCTGAACTGAGAATCTGAGGCGGATTTTGGTCGCCCGAGATGACTCATCAGAATCAACGACGCGTTTTGATCCAGCACATATTGAATCGTCGGCAGCGCGGCGCGGATGCGTTTGTCGTCGGTCACTTTGCCATCCGCCATCGGCACGTTGAAATCCACGCGCATCAACACGCGTTTGTTTTTGAGGTCAATGTCTCGTACGGTTTTTTTGTTCATGGGGCTTCACCTGTAAACTAGTACACAAGGAAACAGGTAAACAAGTGACGTGGTTCGTGTCTACGTGTTTACCTGTCTACCTGTTTACGTGTCTACATGTTTACTTCTCTACGTTTACAAACTCTTCGCCATCATCGCGGCGAGATCAGCGGTGCGGCAGGCATAGCCCCATTCGTTGTCGTACCATGCCACCACTTTGACCATATTGCCGAGGACAATCGTATCCATGGCGCTGAACACACTCGAGAATTCGGTGCCGCGCAAATCTGTGGAGACCAACGGCTCATCGGTCACATCGAGAACACCTTCCATGGGACCGCGCGCATAATCGACCATCGCCGCGCGGATCTCTTCCGCAGTGGCTTCTTTGTTCAACACCGCTGTGAAGTCAACAACCGAGACGGTGGGAGTGGGCACGCGAAATGCCATGCCGGTAAACTTGCCTTTGAGTTCAGGGATGACGAGACCCACTGCCTTTGCCGCGCCTGTTGCAGATGGGACGATGTTCTGCCCCGCCGCGCGCGCATCACGCGGGTCTTTCGCGCCGAGGTCTTGCAGTTTCTGCGAGTTGGTATACGCGTGTATGGTTGTGAGAAAACCTTTGTCAATTCCAAATTTGTCGTTGAGAACTTTTGCAACGGGCGCGAGTCCGTTCGTGGTGCAGGATGCGTTGGAAACGATGTTGTGTTTCTTGGCATCGTATTTGTCGTCGTTGACGCCCAGCACGATGGTGATGTCTTCATTCTTCGCGGGCGCAGAGATGATGACTTTCTTCGCGCCGCCCGATTCGATGTGCGCTTTGGCTTTCATAGCGTCTGTGAAAAAGCCCGTAGACTCAATCACGATCTCGACGCCCATGTCTTTCCATTTAATAGCGGCGGGATCTTTCTCGGCGGTAACTTTGACAGTCTTGCCGTCAATCACAAGGTTGCCATCTTTGACTTCAATCGTGCCGTCGTATTGCCCGTACGTTGAATCATATTTCAATAAATGCGCGTTGGTCGCGGCGTCGAACAGGTCGTTTACGGCGACCACTTCGATTTCATTAGGATGCCTTTGTTTGATCGTGCGATAGACGAGACGTCCGATGCGTCCAAAACCATTGATACCGATTTTTACTGTCATTGCAAGCCTCCGAAGATTGTATTGTCAGTACGTCACAAAATACATGCGATAGTTCAAATCGCCGCGCAAATCGAACCGCGTCCAGAATTTATTTTCGTGATGTGCCGATTGTTTAAATTATCTGATGGGATTTTATCACAGAGAAACACAGGCAAAATCAAACGAGTCTGCGAACATGACAGTTTGAAGCGAAACGAGGATAAAAGTAACCGTCACCCCAACGGGCTTGAGTATTCTTCCAATACATCGTTCAACGCGGTTGCCAGTTTGGCCGAATCATGCCTCCAGGGTTGAGTGTTGTGGATCAAGTCGGTACAGAAGGCGCGCGAATCGGCAAGGGCTTTTTCATCCGCCCTCACCCAGTGCGAATCTTCGTTGAGCGCGCCATCGTAATTACTATTGCACAATATCACATCGAACAGGTTATCCCCCACGTGTTCCTCCAACGCGCGGACGTGATCGTAGCACGAGAACAAATCCGTTTCGCCGCTTTGCGTGGCAATGTTGCATACATACACCTTGACGGCGCGGCTGGCGCGGATCGCGCCAAGCAGGTCTTGCACGAGCAGGTTAGGCAGGATACTGGTGTACAAACTGCCGGGACCGATCACGATCATTTCCGCATTGAGGATGGCTTTGAGAACAGGCGGATACGCCGGCGCGTCGCTCGGCTCCAGCCAGATACGGCTGACGCGCCCCGCCATCTGCGGGATGCGGCTCTCCCCCTCCACCCGAACTTGATTCGCAGTGTGCGGCAGCTGCATGTCTGCGACCAACTTCACATCATGCAGCGTGGAGGGAAGCACGCGCCCGCTCACCGAAAGCACCCTGCCCGATTCCTCGACCGCGCCCTCGAAACTGCCGGTGATATCTGCCAGCGCGGTGATGAATAAATTCCCGAAGGAATGTCCGCTCAGATCGCCGGCGCCGCTGAAGCGATATTGAAACAACTGCGTCAGCATCTGCTCGTCGTTGGAGAGCGCGGCAAGGCAGTTGCGGATATCGCCCGGCGGCAGAATCCCAAAATCCGCGCGGAGGCGGCCCGACGAGCCGCCATCGTCTGCGACAGTGACGACCGCCGTCAAATTCCGCGTCCACGTTTTCAAGCCGCGCAGTAGGGATGCCAACCCGTGCCCGCCACCGATGGCAACAATGCGCGGTCCGCGATCGCGGCGGCGGAAGTTCGTCAAATCATCCAGCAAAATGCGACCAGACCGCAGGTACGGACGAAGAAGCGAGCGATTGAGTCTCACGATACCGTAGCCTACCAGCCATAGTCCGATTCCGCCGAAAATCAGGATGCGGAGGACACGAGGCAGAAAACGAAGCGAGGCATACGAAAGAATCGCAAGGAGAGTTTCGTTGGTGGAATCGGTGCGATAGAGATCGAGCAGGAACATGGCGAAGCCAATCCCCAACAACGTGATCCCCGCCATGATAAAGAGGAACCAGCGCTTTACCCCCAGCCCCGGCGCAAACCAGCGCGCGGCTTCACGCAGATCGTCAAGAAAACGATGTCGTTGAATTTTCTTATTATTCACGAAATGAGTCTAGCAGGGATGGAAACCAGAGTCAACTCACTCAGTTCTTGAATCTATGGTTATAGCAAAGTCAAAACCTTTCAACGCGAATTCTGCGAAAAGAGCGAAAAACGCAAGTTTTTTGCGAAATTCGTCTGATTCGCGCTTTTCGCGTTAAGCCTTTGTACTTGTGCTCTATCGCGGACAACGACTTTGCTACAGCCATATTCTTGAATCAACCGCAAAGCGCGCGAAGAACGCTAGGAAAATCTTTTCAGTACTTACGCTTTCACTGCTCTACGATGGTCTGCCTGCACTGAGCCACAGGCACACATGTGACCGTCGCTTCGCTGGCAAATACGGCGGTCGCAAACCGCCTGCGAGCGAAAGTCCTACTTTTAATCTGAGCGGTCTTCGCGGTGAGATGATTTCCAAACCAGGGAGCGCTCAAAGGTTGTAGATAGCCCAACAGACTAAACCACGGAGACACCGAGCCACGGAGTTTTTTTATTGCTTTTCTCCGTGTTTCCGTGACTCCGTGGTTAGGGTTTTCCGCCTGTGGTGAAACCCATCTACATACTTTTAGCGCACTCCCAAACCATACGAAATCATAAGCATGGAAAGGCTCGGTTATAATTGCGCCCATGTCGCTCACAATCGCTGTAGACCTCGGCGGGACGCACATCCGCACTGCCTCATACAACTCTGAAAGCATCACGCCGGTTGCGCATTATCGCGCGCGCACAAACGCCCATGAACCCGGCGTGTTTGACCGGCTCGTACAGGCAATCGAAACCGTGTGGCATCCCGACGTGACCTCGATGGGCGTTGCATCGCCCGGCCCGCTCGACCCGTACACGGGAACGATCCTCGCCACGCCGAACATTCCTGAGTGGAAAAATTTTCCGCTGGCGCAAAAACTTTCCGCGCGTTTCGGTGTGCCTGTGCATCTCGACAACGACGCAAATATGGCGGGCTTCGGCGAATGGACGTTCGGCGCAGGCAAGGGGCATCACAACCTCATTTACCTCACTATCAGCACCGGCGTCGGCGGCGGCGTGATCTGCAACGACACGCTCCTGCAAGGCTTTCACGGACTCGCCACAGAACTCGGACACATGATCATTGACCCGAACGGTCCTCCCTGTGGATGCGGCAAGAACGGGCACGTGGAATCATTTTCATCGGGAACTGCCATCGCGCGACATACTGTCGCGCAGATTCAAACGGGACAAAAGACCTCGCTTCAACTCGACGGGGGGACTCTGACCGCCAAACAAATAGCCGAGGCCGCGCTTGCGGGCGATTCGCTCGCTATTTCAGCCTTTGCCCGCGCGGGATATTACCTCGGCATTGCGGTTGCAAATTATCTCGCCATCTTCGATCCGTCCATCGTGATCTTCGGCGGCGGCGTATCGCAGGTGGGTGATTTATTGTTTAAGCCATTTCAAGAAAGTTTACACAAGCATACATTTCATCCGCATTATTTGGATGATCTAGTCATCACCAAAGCCGCGCTCGGCGACGACGCGGGGTTGTTAGGCGCGCTCGCATGGGCGCGTCACAAACGCAATAACGAAATGATGAGGGTGGCATGAAGTTCCGAAATCGCGTGACAGCCCCATTGTGGCTGATCACAAAATGGTGGACGGCGGATAGGGAAGCGGGGAAATTGTCCACGGGCGACTCAGGCTGACCTCAGTCTGACGCGTTTCAGCCTTGCGAAGGTTAACAACCTTCGCAAGGCTTGACAATCGTAACCACCAAAAGAATAAATCAAGGAGTTCGTAATGAAAAAATTGAATCTGCCTGGCCCAAAAGCCAAGGCATTGCTCGAGCGTGACGCGAAAGTGATTTCGTCGTCGTATCCGCGCGCATACCCGCTGGTGATGGATCACGGCAAAGGCGTGGAAGTGTGGGATGCCGACGGCAACCGCTTCATCGACATGATGGCGGGCATTGCTGTGCTTTCCACCGGTCACTCACACCCCAAGGTTGTCAAAGCGGTGAAAGATGCCGCCGAGAATTTCCTACATATCTCGTCCGACTTCTATCATGAAGGTTGGGTGCGGTTGAGCGAAAAACTCGACGAGATCGCCCCGTTCGAGGAAGGCGCGAAAACTTTTTTGACCAATTCGGGAACTGAGGCGGTTGAGACTGCCATCAAACTTGCGAAATATCATACCAAGCGGCATAACTTCATCGGCTTCTTCGGCGCGTTCCACGGGCGCACAATGGGGTCGGTGTCGTTCACCGCAAGCAAGCCCCATTATCATCGCGGGTTTTATCCGCTCATGCCCGGTGTGACGCACGTTCCCTTCCCCGATGAGTATCGTCCGATCCTGCATCGCAAGTTGGGTGAGGATTACGGCGAAACGTGTGTGCGGTTCATCGAGGAGGAAATCTTCGATCACAACGTGCCGGGCGATGAGATCGCCGGTATCCTGGTCGAACCGATTCAAGGCGAAGGCGGCTACCTCGTCCCGCCTGATGGATTCTTTCCCGCGTTGCGCAAGTTGTGCGATAAATATGGAATCCTGCTGATCGTGGATGAAGTGCAAAGCGGGATGGGCCGCACCGGAAAATGGTGGGCAGTGGAACACTTCGGCGTCGAGCCTGATATCGTCGTTTCTGCAAAAGGGATTGCTTCGGGCCTGCCGCTGGGCGCGTGTATTGCAAGGGAATCGGTGATGACGTGGCCCAAAGGGACGCACGGCAACACGTATGGCGGAAACCCCATCGCCTGCGCGGCATCGCTGGCAACGATTGAACTGCTCGAAGAAAAATATCTCGCCAACGCGGCGGAGGTTGGTCAATACACCATGGACGCGCTGGAGGAAATTCAGGCGAGGCACACGACCATTGGCGATGTGCGCGGCAAAGGCTTGATGATCGGCGTGGAGTTCGTGAAGGACAAAAACACGAAAGAACCCAACGAAGAGATCCGCAACATGATCGAACATACCGCGTTCGAATATGGCTTGCTCACGCTCGGATGCGGCAAGTCGACCATGCGTTTTGCGCCGCCGCTGTGCATCACCAAGAAGGAAGTGGATGAGGGGCTTGAGATCTTCGAGCAAGCCGTAACGATGGCAGAGAAGGAGCAGGGGTTGAGGTAAGCAATTTGTTTGCGTAGCAGTGAGGCTGCCGCGCTGGCGATTCTGTCCAGCGCGATTTGTCGAGCAACTCGAATTGCTTGACATTCAAAAGAGAAAACAAAACGGGACGAAGGTAAAACCTTCGTCCCGTTTGAGTCCGACGCATATTGAAGCGAATATCTCTACTTTTCCAAATTTGGCTATTCCTCTGGCAACGGAGCGCTAGTGGGCGCGTCAGGCGTTCTCGGCTTAAAGAGTGTTTCTTAAGTGCGTTGAAGCCTTGTCAAAATTCCTTTCAAACCCTTTTGAGCCACGAATTTCACGGATTTACACGAATTTTGCCTATAGAATTTCGTAACTACTCAGCCTCAGAACATGTCGCTGCGAGGCGCTCTCAGTAGTTTACCAACAAAATTTTGTCCAAGGAGTGGTATTCTGGGAGGATGAAAACGAGACCAGAAATCCGACTGCGAGCCGAGGAGCGCGAACAACTCCATAACCTTGTTCGAGCTGGCAAAAGTTCAGCGCGTGTCC
>CASGHD010000024.1 GCA_949319575.1 uncultured Anaerolineales bacterium
CAAATTCGACGTGCAGTCCGTCGCATTTGGAAACCTCTGCAAATTATTCCCCCTCCCCAAATTCGACGTGCAGTCCGTCGCATTTGGAAACCTCTGCAAATTATTCCCCCTCCCCAAATTCGACGTGCAGTCCGTCGCATTTGGGGAGGGCAGGGGTGGGGCAGAAAGGGCATAACCATGCCTCGTAAGAAACGAAGCAACCCGAAGACCATGCACAGGGCTGGAGAACTCCGCAAAGCCCCCACACCCGCCGAACGCAAACTCTGGTCACGGATTCGAGACGATCAGCTGGGCGTCAACTTTAGAAGGCAACACGCCGTCGGAAACTTTATCCCCGATTTTGTGTGTATCCAAAAGAAACTCATCGTTGAACTGGATGGAAGTCAGCATTTGGAGCAGGTGGAATACGATACAGAAAGAACAAAACAGCTTAATTCGCTCGGCTACAAAGTGATCCGTTTTTGGAACAAGGATGTGATGAAAAACATGGACGGCGTTATACTCGCCATCATGCAGACAATGGAAGATCAAACCAGTAACTGAGGGCTTTTTCACATGGCAAAGATCAACATCATCACACAAGGACGCTCTGGCAAGATTCAATACATCGAAGGTTCGTGGTTCAAGAAGAACACCTGCGAGTTCTACTGGGAATTCGGCGGCGGCGATACCGTTGCCATTATCAACTTCCCGAAAGACGATACGGAGTGGGGCGCGAAATATCCATGGGCAGTGGGGCGGCGCATGGATATCGTGAAAGACATGGCGGAACAAGTCCGCAAGAAGCAAGCGCCCTCGTCCATGCTGAGGTGGGAAGAAGGAAGTGTCCTTTTAGTCACTGAGTAATTCCTCAATTTGGAGAATACATGACCGACATGCTTGTAAAACTCTACGACCTGCCAGAGACGTTATCCACATTTTCGAATCTTGTCGCTCCCGACATCACGATCCGCAAGCCGATTGGCACAGAAAAATCTCTGGCGGTGAAGTGGGTGCGCGAAAACTTCGAGGAGGGTTGGGCGACCGAAATGGAGGTTAGTTTTTCGCGCTCGCCCACGTCCAGTTACATCGCCCAGCAGGGACGAAACATGGTTGGCTTTGCCTGTTACGACACCGCCGCGTTAGGTCTCTTCGGTCCGATGGGCGTAATCGAATCCATGCAGGGGAAGGGAATCGGCAAAGCATTACTGCTGGCTTGTCTCGTGGAAATGAAAATCAAAGGCTACGGGTACGCAGTCATCGGCTGGGCGGGACCGCAGGACTTCTACGCAAAAATCGCCGGCGCGGTGGCGATCCCCGATTCGACGCCGGGCATTTGGAAAAATTGGCTGGGCGGTTCGGAATAACCGCGAGGAGCAAAGGAATGGCAAAGATCAACATCATCGAACAAGGGCGGTATGGCAAAATTCAATACATCGAAGGCTCGTTCTTCAAAAAGAACACATGCGAGTTCAACTGGGAATTCGGCGGAGGCGACGTGGTCGCCATCATCACGTTCCCAAAGACCGACGCCGAATGGGACAAACAATATCCCTGGGCAACAGGGAGGCGCATGGAGATCGTAAAAGACATGGCGGAACAAGTCCGCAAGAAGCAAGCGCCCTCGTCCGCGCTGAAATGGGAAGAGGGGACAGTGCTGTTGGTCAGTGGGCGATAACCCAGCCGTATATTTTTTAATGGGTTGTCTACGATGTAATTCTCCAATTCCCTAATTCTCCAATTCTCCAATTCCCCAATTCTCCAATCCCCCAATTCTCTTAATCCCCGTGTTCTCTGTGGCTACGTTTTTGAATTTGAGCGCGCATATCTCTCCGTTATAATTGCCGCGTCTCGCCATGAACTTCAACACCGCCCTCTTTCTGTTTCTCTTCCTCCCGTTTTTCCTCATCGCCTATTTCATCGCCCAACCGCGTTGGCGTCCCGTGGTGGGGATTCTCGCCAGCGTGATCTTTTATGCGTGGGGGAGCGCGGTCAACCTTGTGTTTATCGCCGCGTTGATCGTAGCGAATTACTGGCTCGCGCGCCTCTTCACCTCTCGATTCTCAAAATGGATACTGCCTCTCGGATTGCTCGTCAACGTGGGCGCGCTCGTCTTCTTCAAACTGTTCACCGCCTACCAATACACGCTCTTTTTCGGACTGGATAGATTCTTCCCCGCCCGATTAATATCCCTGCTTGATTCGCTGACCTTCCCGCTTGGCTTATCCTTCATCAGTTTTCAACTTATATCGTATCTGCTCGATGTTCACAAAAAGGCTACACCGCCAGAAAAAAATTTCATCGCCTTCGCGTTCTATGTATTGATGTTTCCGAAATTGCTCGTCGGTCCCATCGTCCGTTATCGAAGTATCGCGGAGCAACTTCCCAGCCCAGCCATCAACTCGGATCAAATTGCAAACGGTATCCGTCGCTTTTTGAAAGGTTTCGCAAAAAAGATTTTGATCGCCGATGTGCTTGGCGTCACGGTGGACGCGGTCTTCGGCTTGCCCACGTCCGCGCTTACGCCTGCGTATGCGTGGATTGGACTGGTTGGTTATGCCTTGCAAATTTACTTTGACTTTTCAGGCTACACCGATATGGCAATCGGGCTTGCCGCAATGATGGGCTTCCGCTTCATCGAAAACTTTGATCTCCCGTATCTCGCGCAATCCATCGGCGATTTTTGGCGGCGTTGGCACATCTCGCTCTCCACCTGGTTCCGCGATTACGTTTTCTTCCCGCTCGAACGCAAACGTGTTCCCGTCATCGGGCAATCGTTGAACGTCCTCATTGTCTTTTTGCTCACAGGTCTGTGGCACGGCGTCACGATCAATTTTGTGGCGTGGGGTTTGCTTCATGGTTTCTTCATCGTTCTCGAAAATTTGTTTCTCAACCGCTGGTTACAAAAATCATTTCAACCCATCCGTCATCTCTACGCGCTGATAATTATTTTATTCACGTGGTTGATCTTCCGTTCGCCGAGTCTCGAATACACAGTTGACTTCCTCCGCGCGCTTGGCGGCATGGTTCAAACTCCCGTTCCGCTTTCATTCCACGATACGAGTCCGCTCCCGTTTATTGAGCCGTCGTTCATCCTCGCGCTGATCGCGGGCTTGGCGTTTGCGCTTCCATTCGGCATCCGCTTTCAAAGCGACGAGAAAAGACCATTCGCGCAAACGCTTGTCGGCGACATCCTCTTGATCGCGCTCTTCATATTGTCCGTCGGCATGATGGCGGTCAACGGTTTCGTCCCCGGCATTTACGAAGGATTTTAGATGACGCGCCATTATCCTAAATTGTTCATCGCGATTTTTCTTGGGATTCTCCTCCTCCCCTTGCGGACTCTCGCCCTCGACCCTTACGCCATCGAAGACTCTTTCTATCCCCGCGCGCGCCTCGTTACCTGGACCTCGAACCTGCGCCTCCTCATCGGCGACCGCGTCTACCCCAAGGTCCTCGTCGGCGACAATGGCTGGCTGGTCTACACCGCGGAAGGCGACCTTGATCTCTACGAAAAAAACACGCTGTTCACGGAAGAGCAACTGGCTCAATTTCAAATCAATCTCGACGCGCTATCGACGAACTATGCGGAGCGCGGCATCACGCTGGTGGTGGTGATCGCTCCAAGTAAGAACACCATTTACCCGGAGCGCGTGCCCGCCCAAATTCCACAGTTCGGCGGCGAATCGAAATTGGACCAGGTTGTGGAATATCTCTCCGCGCATGGCGAGACTCGGATACTCGATCTCCGCCCAGCCCTCCTGCAAGCCAAAACCGAACGGGAAATTTATCTCGCCACCGACACGCATTGGAACGACTACGGCGCGTATCTAACATATTCCCTGCTTATGGAGAGGGTGAGCGAAACCCATCCAAATCTTTCCCCCCGCCCGTTGTCAGATTTTGCGGAGCAAATGCTGGAGCCGGAACCCCTCGACCTAGCCAACGTGATCGGCGTCACCTCCCTCACCGAGTCGAAGCTTCGCCTCGCGCCCAAGTTTGACCTTGCCACCTCCTACAAAACCGTCAACCTCGGCGGACGCAAGTTGTTGTTCTCCTACAATCCAGATGCGACCCTGCCGAATCTCATCATCTACCACGACTCATACTTTTTTAACGTCAACCCCATGCTTGGCGAACATTTCCATCGCGGGATCTTTATCCAAAATTTCAGCGGCGGCGGATTGTGGAATCTATCATGGGTGGACGAACAGCAACCCGATGTGGTCATCATCGAATTTGCCGAGCGCTATCTGGATGATTTGGTCAAGTTCATCGACCCCAATCGTTAGCGGAAAGATTAAAGGATGAATTTGACTACCCACCCGGCGCTTTCCTCTTTAGAGAGTGTTTCTTAACTACTTTTTTGACACGGACGGCGCGGATTACACTGAAATTCACGGTTAAAAATGGTTTTTCTCCGTGATGTCCGTGAAACTTGTACTGACGGTTCGTCTTTCGCTCACCGTGTCGAAGTATCCGTGTACAAAAAGAAGACGACATAGACTTAAGAAACAGTCTCTTAGAATGCTGAAAACGCAGATGAACGTGGATTTTTCAAAAAAAGGCGAAAAAGTTTTTACCAGCGTTTTCGTAACTGCTCAGGCATGTCGTTGCGAGGAGGGCTCTTGCTCGCCTGCCCCGATGTTTTTTCGGAGTCCCGACGCCTGTCCTGAGCCTGTCGAAGGGAAGCAATCTCCCGGCATGGGGAGACTGCTTCAGCAAAACTAAGAGCGCCTCGCAGCGACATGTTCCGAGGCTGAGTAGTTACGCGTTTTCAGCATTTATCTGCGCCCCAGTTTAAAAACTATCAGGCAGGTGGTTTTTTGCAACCATCGTACTATTTTTCAATTCTGCTGTGATGGTAGAATGGGAGCATGTCTGAGGAGACAAAAGGTTACCTGCTCGTAGTAGACGACATTCCCGATATTCTCAACCTGCTCGATACCACCCTCAAGTTCAAAGGGTATCGAGTGGTGACGGCGCGTAATGGGGAGGAAGCGCTGGAAGCGATCAAAAAGGAACGCCCGTTGCTGGTGATCGCCGATATCCTGATGCCCAAAATGGACGGCTTCAGCCTCGTCCATCGCCTGCGCATTGACCCCGCCACCCGCGACCTGCCGGTGGTCTTCCTTTCCGCAACGTACGTCACACCCGAAGACAAGGATTTTGCGCTTGCCATCGGCGTGACGCAGTTCATCGAGAAGCCGGTCGATATCGCGCTGTTCCTGCCGACGATCTCAGATATTCTTGCGCAAAAGATCATGCCTGCCCACCATACCGTGAGCGATTATGATTTCTATGAAGGCTATCGCAAGAGACTCGAGATCAAGATGAGCCATAAGTTGGCGCAGATCACCCGGTCGGAACATTTGCTCAATGCTTCCCAGTCGGAGATCGAACGGGAGACGATCAAAAAATCCCTTCAGGATGCCCGCGCGGAACGCGACGAGATCGCGCACTTGCTCGGACAAGTGCATGATCGGATCGACAGTTCAAAAACATAACGCCCCGAATTTTCGGGGCGTTATTTGTCTATTGGGGGTCGTTGCGTTTACTTCCATGCAAAAACCAGTTCGGAGTTCGGCGGCACAGGCGGCGAGAATGATGGGGGTAAGGCGAAGCAGGCTGAGGGTCGGAAAGACGCGCGTCGTCCGTTATTTCACTTTGAGATTCACGATTCCGTTGAACGCCAGCGCGATCCATTTTCCCTTTTCGTATTCGATCCACACGCTTTTCGATTGTAATCGTTTGCCTGAGACAACGGCGCCTTTTCCCAATTGACCAACGATGCTGAATTCGACGCCGGGTCCATTGCGGACGTTGAGCAGATCGGGAAGAACTTCAAACGAAAGGCTGGATGGAATTTTGACCGCATCCGGAATATCTGAGGACACTGCCGATTCGCTGGTTTCTGTGTCTTTGGCAAAGTATGGCGCCGGGTCGACATATCCTTTGTATGGAGGGTTCTCGCCATCGATCTTCAAGCCGAAATGCAGGTGCGGGCCCGTGCTTGCGCCGGTGTTGTTGCTCGTGCCGATGACGGCTCCTGTTTTTATTTTTTGCCCAGCCGACACGGAGGCGTGGGCGAGATGAGCGTAGTAGGTGTAATAGATTTTACTGCCGTCCGCATGGCTGAGTTTGACATAGTTGCCGTAGCCGCCGTTCTCAAAGCCGACCAATGCGACGGTTCCCGCCGTGGCGGCCATGATGGGCGTTCCGTTGGGGATGCCGTAATCGATGCCGTTGTGCCCGGGGAAGCCCCACTTTTTGTATAGATCCGGGTTTTCTCCGAAGAGTTGGGTGATGGGTCCGTTGACGGGTAAGGATAATTTGATCGCCATGATTGATCTCCTGTTGTGACGCGGTATGGTTATGATAACACAGGAGCAAGTCAGCCAGTTGCGCGAAACGCGTATGCCGCGATGCCGAATGCCACCGCCACGTTGAATGATTTCTTTTCGCCGCGCATGGGGATATAGTAAATGCGCTTGCACAGTTCAAGCAGGGAGGCGTCTACGCCGGTGATCTCGTTCCCGACGATCAATACCGTTTGCCGGGCGAGGTCAAGTTCGCGCCGGGCATCGGCGATGTTGCTGGCGTTTTTTCCCTCCTCGAGCGAGACGATATCCCAGCCTTTGGTTCTCAATCCTTTTGCCAGTTTCACCGCGTCCTTGTGATACGACCATGTAACGGATTCTTCCGCCCCCAGCGCGGTCTTTTTTACGGCGTTGTTTTCGGGAGTTGGCGTGATGCCGCACAAATACGCGCGCGAAAAGCCGAAGCCCTCCGCGCTTCGCAAGATCGAACCGACATTTCCCGCAGAGCGAATATTGTCGAGAAGCACAGCAATACCGCCCCACTTTTCCTTTTTTGTATGTTGCTGGATGGGCGAGGCTTCAAAGTTTGCTTTCCTTTGCGCCGCGAGGCGGGTTTCACCCAAACACACCGGGCACCGAATCCCAAAGGCGCGCTCGTCGGTTAGCGGATAGCGTAACCCGCATGAGCGGCAGACCCTGATCTGAACGATGCCTTCTCGCATACGGGCATTATACATGCTACAATATTTGAGATGCATCGCGTTGTTCCTCAAATTATCATCGATAATTATCGGGCAGGAAAATACGCCGGGGAATTCTCGGCGGTTGGCTTGTTCCTCGATCTTTCCGGTTTTTCCTCCATGACCGACACGCTCATGCAACACGGTCAGCACGGGGCGGAGGTTCTGGCGGGATTGATGCATGGCGTGTTCGACCCTCTCGTTGAAAGTATCTTCGAATATGGCGGCAAAGTGGTGGGGTTTGCCGGCGATGGCATTATGGCGTTGTTTCCTTTGGATGATATTCCGCCGAATGTAGTTGCCTTGCGCGCCCTTGCCGCCGCGTCTGAAGTGCAGTCTCACCTGTTCAACAATCCAGTTCGGCAGACTCTGTATGGCAATTTTCAATTCTCGGTAAAAGTAGGTCTTGCCGTGGGCGACGTGGCTTGGGGAATTTTGCGTTCCGCCGACGAAGAAAGCGCCACCTATTATTTTCGCGGCGCGGCAGTGGACGAGTCGGCACAGGCGGAACAGCAAGCCTCGGCCGGCGAGATTCTCTTCACGGATGCCATCCTTCGCTTGTTGTCGGATTCGGCGCAGACCCAGCCCGCCGGGTCCCTCCACCGTTACGGCGGGTTTCGCCGTGGGAAGCCTTCACCCAACCCGACGAATTTTCCATCGGTCGATTTCGAAGCCTCGAAGGTATTTTTCCCGGAGGAAATCGTCTCGCAAGACGTGCGCGGCGAATTTCGCCAGGTGGTCAATCTTTTCATGCGGTTTCCGGAGTTGGCGGGTGAAGAACTCGAGCGTTTCTTCCGTGAGGTGTTTGAACTTCGGCAAAAATTTGGCGGTTTGTTAAACCGGTTGGATTTCGGCGACAAGGGTTGCAACATGTTGATGCTATGGGGGGCGCCGGTCGCGTATGAAAACGATATCGGCAGGGTGTTGAATTTCATCCTCGAGTTAAAGTCGCGGGTGGATTTTCCAATCACAGCCGGGATCACGTACTACATCGCGCACGCGGGTTACCTCGGCAGTAGCATGAGCGAGGATTACACCTGCTATGGGTGGGGCGTAAACCTCTCCGCCCGCTTCATGATGTCGGCAGGCGAGGGACAGATCTGGGTGGATGATCGCATCGCGCGGCGCGTCTCGGCATGGTTCGAGATCGAATTTTTAGGCGTTCAGAGGTTCAAAGGGTTTTCCTCCGAGCAAAAAGTGCATGTGCTCAAAGGTCGACGGGCAGAAGCCGAGTCGATCTATCAGGGCGAAATGGTCGGGCGTGATGAAGAACTATCTCGTTGCTTGAAATTCGCCGAGCCGTTGTGGAAATGGCAATTCCCCGGGTTGTTGCTTTTAGTGGGCGACCCCGGAACCGGGAAAGGGCGGCTCATCCATGAATTTCGCACAGCCGTGATGCATGAGAATCCAAATGTCCATTGGGGGGTCTTGCAAGCTGACCAGATTCTCAGGGAATCGTTCAACCCCATCCGTCACTGGCTATTTCGGTACTTTGGAATCACCGCCGCGGAGTCTGTAGAGAAGCGCGTCGAAAACTTCGATGCGCGAATGCAGAGGTTGATCGAAGTGACGCCCGATCAGGACCTGGCTCTGGAACTGGATCGCCTGCGGTCTGTGTTGGGCGCATTGGTGGATTTGTTCTGGGAGGGGTCGTTATACGAGAGCCTCGACGCGAAGAGCCGATACAACAACACCCTGGCGGCGCTTATTTATCTGATCGAAGCGGAAAGCCTGATTCAACCTGTGGTTCTTGTGCTCGACGATGCTCAATACATCGATGAAGATACGCTTCACTTCCTGCCGCGTTTGAAGCGCGCCTTGCGGACCGGCAAAGACCCATACCCGGTGGCAATCGTGATCGCTTCACGATTGCAGGGCAACCTGTTTTCTGAACATGAAGAACTGGCGGATGTATCGATCACGCTGGGGAGATTGCCGGAAGAAGCAGTGGCGCGCCAGTTGGAGATTTTATTGGGCGGTCGATCTACAGTTGGGTTAACCAGGCTGGTTCTTGAACGTTCGGAAGGCAACCCGTTTTTCATTGAACAAATTATCCGCTACTTGCAGGAAGAGAGTCTCATCGAAACTCGCGGAGATGGGTGGGCGCTGTCGGAGCGAGTCCGCGATCTGTTCCTGCCGGGCGATATCCGCGCCATGCTGGTGGCAAGGCTCGATCAATTGGACATGAATGTGAAGGAGATCGTGCAAACCGCCGCAGTTCTTGGGAGGGTATTTTCCGTCCCGGTATTGGCGGAGATGACGGTTGACGTATCCGTAGTTGAAAAGAATGTGCAAGAGGCTGAACGGCACGATATCTGGAAAATTGCGGGCGACGATCAATATGTGTTTACGCACGGTTTGTTGCGCGATGCGGCGTACACCATGCAAATGCGCGCCCATCGGCAGGATCTTCACCGCCTGGCTGTGAATGCGCTGGAAAAAAACTATGGCGCCGACGCGCAGTTCCACTCTGCCGAATTGGCGCATCATGCCGAACTGGGCGAGCTAAAACCCAAGGCGCTTCATTATTACTCGCTGGCAGGGAAAGCCTCCGCGGAAGCCTACCAGAACAATCAGGCGATCGAATATTACACGCGCGCGTACTCGTTCACCGCGTTTGACGACTTCGAAAATCAATATCGATTGTTACTGGAACGGGTGAATTTGTATGGCAGGATCGGAAACCGCGCTTTGCAGGCTAGAGATTTGGATGCGCTGGAAAAACTCGCCGTTCAATTGCGCGACGATCGGCGATTGGCAACCGCGTGGAGGTTATACGCGCACTACTATTTCACAATCGGCGATTATCAGAACACGCTTCAAACGTCGGAACGGGTTATCGAAATCTCGATGCGGCTCGAAGAACCTGAGATCGCGTTGGGGATTTACCTCGTAAGGTCGCAGGCGTCTTTCAGGCTTGGTAGGGTGGAGGAAGCCATTGCCCGTCAGCGCGATGGGCTGGACCTGGCGCGGACATTGAAGAATCGCGTTGAGGAGGGCAGATCGCTCACCGCGCTCGGCCTGATTCTGCTGGAATCGCGCCAGCCCGCCTTGGCGGTTGAACACATGGAGCAGGCTGTGGAAATTGCGCGCGAGGTGGGGGATCGTGTTTTGGAATCGCGGGCATTGGGCAACCTTGCCAATGCCGCGGCCTATGTATTGCGAGATTACATTTCTGCCCGGGAGTATTACAAACAGGCTCAAAAACTCGCGGTAGAGCTTGGCGACCGGTTCGGCGAAGGCGTTGAAAAAGCCAATATCGGCTGGGTGACCATGTTACTGGGCGATTATGAAACCGCGCGCGCGGAACTTGAGGGCGCTTTATCCATCGCGCGGGAGGTGGACCATTCGTATCAGGAAATTTATACCTTGCTGAACTTGAGCGCCGTCAATGAGGCTCAGGGAAATGTTGAACCTTCGGAACAATATGCCGTCCAGGCAATGGAGTTGTCGCTTGAAAGGGGAGATAGATCCGGCGAGGCGTGGTCGTATTACTATCTTGGGAATGCCCTGCTCGGCAGTGGGAAGTTAGATGAGGCGCGAAGCGCGTTCGCCCGGGCGTTGCAGATGCGCGCGGAGCAGAACCAGCCCTCACTTGCGAAAGAACCGCTGGCGGGGTTGATCCGCGTTGCCCTTGCCGATCACGATCACGCTCTTGCCATCCAGTATGCCAATGAGGTGATGGAGTATTTGGCGAATGGCGGAACGCTGGACGGCGCTGAAGAACCGTTGAGAATTTATCTTGCCTGCTTCGACGCGTTGAAAACAAAACACGATCCCCGCTGTGACGAAATCCTTGCGGTGGCTCGCGACCTGCTCAACGCGCAAGCCGCGCGGATCTCGGTTGTATCCTCCCGTCGCCGGTTTATCGACAACGTGCCGTGGCGGCGGGAGATCATGGAACATGTTGCAAAAATGTAAACGCGTCTACGGGACGCCGCCGACAGCGGGATCGCCCTCGCTGAGTTCAACCTTCATTCTGCCTTTTTTGACTTTATCGGTGATCTCGTAGGCGGTGATGACGCCTTCTTTGTTTGGGTGGGCTAGGAAGATTCTCTGGTTTGGATCGACATCGAACTCGAACGAATAGTTCACAGTCGCGTATTTATTGTCTTTCTTGTTTTTGATGTTGAAACAGGCGAACCAGTTGATGTTCAACGGGTTGTCGGCAGGGACTTTCATGTCATCCCCGTCCAGTTCCTCCACGATGTACTCGTCAAGATTTTTTGCGCTCAATGCCAGGTCGAACGATTTTTTGCCTCCTTTGCCGGTGATCTTATGCCTGCCGCCCGAATGTTTAACGATTTTCTTTCCCATGTATATCTCCTCTGGGTTGTGTAGTAAAAATATTATAGTCCCGATTGACTAAATGCGATACATCCTTTTCAACAAACCCTATGGCGTTCTTTCGCAATTTACCGATGAAGGCACCGGTCATCCGACGCTTAAGCAATTTGTCC
Source organism: uncultured Anaerolineales bacterium (assembly GCA_949319575.1). Taxonomy (GTDB): domain Bacteria; phylum Chloroflexota; class Anaerolineae; order Anaerolineales; family Villigracilaceae; genus Defluviilinea. Next base: position 11,500 of record CASGHD010000024.1, read on the forward strand.
CTGTGCCGGAGGTATACGCGGCGGGGCGGCTGGATCGCGACAGCGAAGGGTTACTGCTCCTGACCGACGACGGCGCGCTCATCAAAAAAATGACCGACCCGCGTCACCATGAAGAAAAAACCTATTGGGTGATGGTGGAGGGTGATCCATCCCCTGAAAAACTGACGCGCCTTGAACGAGGCGCGCAACTAAAAGATTATCGGACTCTCCCGTGCAAAGCCCGCCTCATTCCCGACCCCGGCCTGCCTCCCCGCCTCAAGCCAGTCACGCCTCACGGGCCAACTGCGTGGATCGAAATCAAGCTTCGCGAGGGAAAGAAACGCCAGATACGTCACATGACCGCGGCGGTCGGGCTTTTCACGTTGCGGTTGTTCCGTTCCCAGATCGGGCGCATCACACTGGGCGGTTTAAAGCCTGGCGCATGGCGCGATGTATCGCCTGCCGAAGTTGAACGGCTCAAAAAAAATCCCGATTGAAATTGACATGCCTCGCGGAAGAACTTGGGAAGAAAATCACCGCCTCCTGATGACAAGCCGGTGAAGCAAGTTTGTTATGATGCAACTAAAGCAATCACGGAGGATGCCATGAGCGAAATTCACATTGACGCGTTGCTTCCGCAGGAGATGGCTTCGCGGGCAGAGATGTTGGGCGTGCGCAAAGCTGAAATGCCGTTATTGAAAATGTTCATGCTTGCCGTTTTGGCGGGCGCGTTCATTTCGCTGGGAGCCATCTTTTCTACAACCGTCAGCGCGGGATCCATCACATTCGCCGCGCAAGGCGATGGGTTGGCGTATTCAGGATCCCTGCCTTACGGTGTAACTCGCCTGCTGGCGGGCTTGGTTTTTTGTCTCGGCTTGATCCTGGTCGTGGTTGGGGGCGCGGAGTTATTCACCGGCAACAACCTGATCGTGATGGCATGGGCGAGCGGAAAAGTCTCCACACGCGCCGTTTTGCGGAACTGGGTTGTGGTATATGCGGGGAATTTCGTCGGCGCCGTCGGGACTGTAATTTTGATGTTCTTTACAAAGCAATACACGTTCGGCGGAAACGCTGTGGGGATCACCGCGTTGCGCATCGGCGCCGCCAAATGCGAATTGGATTTTTTACAAGCCGTGGCGCTCGGTATTCTCTGTAACGGACTGGTGTGCCTGGCGGTCTGGTTGACCTTTAGCGCCCGCAGCGCGCTCGACAAGATCGCCGCGATCCTCTTCCCGATCTCGGCGTTCGTCGCGGCTGGTTTCGAGCACAGTATTGCCAACATGTATTTCATTCCGTACGCGCTGGCGATCAAAATATTCGACCCGGTATTCACCTCCGCCGTTGCCGAGTCGATCCCGAACCTCGATACTTTGACCTGGCAGGCATTTTGGCTTTCAAATCTATTGCCGGTAACGATCGGCAATATTATTGGCGGCGTAGCCTTGGTGGCGGTCGTGTATTGGGCGATCTACCTGCGACATGCCCCAGCTTCATAAGAAGACGACAATGCGCCGAACTATGAATATCCTCCTCTGCGGCTTTCAGTTAAGCGTGGCTGTTTCCGCTTAACCTTTCGTGATCGAATAAATATAGAACGGGATATTGTCTCCCTCGTATCCGTCCACTGTTTTCTCGAAGGTCATGCCGACCCGCTCGGCGACTCTTTGCGACGCATTATTTTCAGGATCTATCATGCAGATCAAGCGGGATAAGTTCAGTTTTTCGAATCCATAATTCAGGATTCCGCGCGCTGCTTCAGTTGCCAGCCCTTGTTTCCAAAATGCTTTATCGAGCAAATAAGCGATCTCCACTTCATCCCGCCCTTCAATCGTCCACGGAAGCAGTCCACACCGCCCGATAAATTTCCCAGTCTCTTTGTGAATCGTTGCCCACAATCCCAGCTCGGGATGTTTGGGATGCCCGTTTAAGAACCATTCCAACTCGTCTTTTGTGTCTGCGTAGTTTAGAACCCCTTCGGGAAAATATTTGCGGATCTCGGGATCACTGTACAACCTGAATAGATCATCAAGGTCGTCCATTTCAAGATGCCTGAGAAGAAGCCGTTCAGTTTCGAGAATAAATGCCATTCTGTTGCTCCATAATTCTTCAATCGCGTTCATCCAGCAGTTCAACTGCTGGATGAACAAATAATATCTCTTCCTTCTGGTATGATTCCAAGCATGACCGAAGTTGAATACTCCCGCGAGTCCGAGGCGGCAACGCTGTGCAAGTCGTGTGGATTATGTTGCACGGGACACTTATTTTCGTGGGTTCGACTCAAAGCGACCGAGTTGACGCCATCCGAAAAACTGGGCTTGAAGGTGATCCGCAACGACCCGACCCAGCGAGGCTTCACTCAACCCTGTCCTGCTTGGAACGGTCAATGCGCGATTTATACCTCTCCGCATTACCCTCGCGGGTGTGATTCGTACAAATGTAAACTGCTCAGGGAACTTCTCGACGAAAGTATATCATTGCGAGACGCGCAGTCTGTCGTCGAAGAAACCAAAGCCTCGATCCGCAAGGTGGAGGCGCAGTTGCCGAAGTCCGCGGACGGCAGTTATCGTGACCGTTTTATCGCTCAGGTGAAAAGTTTGAGAGAATCATCAGGTCAGGGACATCACCACAAATTCCTTGTGCAGGCAGAGGTGTTGTTGAACGTGTTCCGAAATTCATTCGGGGTGAAAGATTTTTTCGAGGAGGAAGAGGGGATCGCAAAAACGTAGTAACCGCTTTGCGTCAGTCGTTTGCTGAAATGGGTGACTAAAGTCGCCACTACGGGAAACTTTCGTAATATCCCAAATCAATAATTTGATTCATCATTCCCCAGCCAACGCCAATTCAATCGCCTCATCCATCGTCTTCTTCCTGCCTGTATCCCGTTGCTTCTTGTATTCCGCCTCGCCCAATAAATCTCGCAATTCAGAAATTTCCTTTTTGTATTCTTCCTGCTCCGTACTCGTCATCTGCGAATCAATCGCCTCGCGCAGCGCCTCCGCCGCGCCGAGTAAATTGATGGCGCGTTCGGGCTCTTCTTTTCTGACGAGAATAAACGCGATACACTCCAGTACATGCGCCACCGCCGCGCGATGACCCAAGTCCTTCCACTTGGGCAATACATCGTTGTATATCGCGAGCGCTTCATCGAGTTCGCCGTGTTGACGGAGCACGTGAGCAAAATCACTCTCGCTCGAATATGCGCCGCGTTTGTTTCCCAGCCTCCTTGCAGTGTCGGCGCTTCTCCCGAATGCCGCGCGGGCAGTTTCCAAATCTCCCATGACAGCGGCTATATGACCCATGCCAATATCCAAAAACGTAGAAGCCCATATAAAGCCAGCTTTATGGACGAGGTCGGATGCTTCAAGTACGGAAACCCTTGCTATCGGAAGATCGCCCTTCCCAATAAATTCCAATTGCGCGCGCGAACCTAGAATGAAGGCTAATTCTGCGGCGAGATCATGCTCGCGCGCGATGCTTTCTGCCTTTTCAATCGCAGGGAACGCTGCGGGAAAGTCTCCTAAAAAGCATGAAGCCAATCCTGCTGTGGCGTATGCGCGAGACATTGTATAGAAATCGTTCGATTTCTCGGCAAGGGTAATTGCCTGCTCTGAAGCCGCGCGTCCCTTTTTATGTTCGCCCAATGTCATCATCAGCCAGCCTAGCAAGCCATACAAACGACCCCGATCTTCCTCGAGTTCCGACATCGCTTCAGTTTTCCCCAAGATCGTACTGCACCAAAATTGGGCTTCCGCGTTGTAATCTCGTATGGTCCAAAAACCTCCCGCGCTGTATGCCAGCTTCAACGCTGTGGCGGGATGATTCTCAGTCGCCCATTCCAGCGCGGCGCGGAGGTTGTCGTGTTCCGATTCGATCCGATCCAACAATTCAAGGTCTTCCATTCCAAACATGCGAGTCGGGGAATACTCCATAACTCCCAACATGAAATCCAAATGCCGATCGCGCGTGGCAATTGCCTCGCCTGCCTCGACCAATTTCTCCATCGCATATTGGCGAATCGTTTCAAGGAAGCGATAACGCGATTTACCCTCCTGCTCCTCGACGATGACCAGTGACTTATTGACCAGCCCCGACAAACCGTCCAACGCTTCATCCGCGCCGACAACTGATTCAGCCGCCTCGAGCGTCCACCCGCCTGAGAAGACGGACAGTCCGCGCAGGGCGCGTTGTTCCGTCGCGTTGAGCAGTTGATAACTCCAGTCAATCAGCGCGCGCAGAGTTTGTTGTCGCGGCAGCGCGGTGCGGACTCCGCCCGTGAGAAGTTTGAAGCGGTCGTCGAGTCGCGCCGCGATCTGTTCGGGTGTGAGCAGTTTCACGCGCGCCGCGGCTAACTCGATAGCGAGAGGAATCCCGTCGAGGCGGGAGCAGATCGAAGCGACGAAAGAAGCGTTCGCATCCGTGAGTCGGAAGCGCGGCTCGGCTTTCGTCGCGCGCTCGACGAAGAGTCGCGTGGCTTCGTCATCTTTCAACGACGGCACACGATAGATCGTCTCGCCATCCACGCCCAACGCTTCGCGGCTCGAGGCGATGATCTTGAGTTGCGGACATTCATGTAACAGTTGATTCGCAATCTCCGCGCTGGCTTCGACGAGATGCTCGCAGTTATCGAGGATGAGGAGGATTTCTTTCGCGCGCAAATAATCAATGACAAAATGTATGAGCGGAAAATTTTGCACCGCGCGAATCTCGAACACGGACGCAATGGCAGGGATGATATACGCGGCGTCGCTGATGGGCGCAAGTTCAATCAGCCACGCGCCATGTTTGAATCTTGCGAGTTGCTCCGCGCCGATCTGAATTGATAAGCGCGTCTTGCCTGTGCCGCCAGGACCGATGAGCGTGAGTAGTTTTGCTGATTCAAGTTTTTCACTGGCATCATTCAATTCGCGCTCGCGCCCGATGAACGATGTGAGTTGTGTGGGGAGGTTGTTCGTCGCCGTTGGAATCGAATTGAGCGGAGGAAAATCTTTTTGCAGATTCAGCGCAACAATCTGATAAATTTTTTCCGCTTGCACGACACCTTTGAGATAATGTTCGCCCAATTCGAGAAACGAAACGCCTGCCGACAAATGCTCGCTCGCCACTTGCGCGACAATATCCGAAATCAATATCTGCCCGCCGTGCCCCGCCGACATGATGCGCGCCGCGCGGTTCAACGTTTGCCCGAAGTAATCGCCCTCGCGCAATTCTGCTTCGCCTGCGTGGAGTCCCATGCGGGATTTTAAAGAGAGACTGGAGATTGGAGATTGGAGATTCGTAATCGGTAATTCGTAATTGAGAATTAGAGAATTGAGCTTGTGTTGTGATTGGATGGCGGCGTTGATGGCGTCAATCGCCGTCGTGAAGACCGCGTGGATTCCGTCGCCTGTCGTTTTGACGATCTGTCCGTGATTCGATTCAACTGCCTCTTTCAGAATCGAATCATGCTTCGCCAACGCGGCTTTCATCGCTTCGGGAAATTCCTCCCAAAGATTGGTCGAGCCTTCGATGTCGGTGAAGAGAAACGTGACGGTGCCAGTTGGTAGCGCGCTCATTGTATCTTTCTGATTCATTGATCGTACACAGTCCAGCCGCTGAGATGCTGAGTCGCAGAGACAAAGATGGGGCTGTCTCAGTGCTCTCTGTGTCTCTGTGGCAGATTTTCGTAAATTAAGTTATCCGCGGCTTTGCAGTAATTCAAGTTTCAAACGCATTTTCACATCGTTGTCGTTGAAGAGTGTTCCATGATATTGATGGACGGGGTGAATTTCTGTGGCAGGCAGAACTGCGCTGGCTTCGGGAACGGAACTATCGCCGCTGGGCTGAACGTCAATCAGCGCTTTTTTGAACACGCCATAACTATCGCGCTGAAGCTGAAGTCCCATGGCGGTTTTGTGACCATAGCCGAAGATGGACAACGTGGGGACGCTGGACTTCATCCCCAGCTCGCGGCGAAATTCACGCGCCGAGCGGAGCAGTGGACGATATGCAGTTTTTACCCAATTCTCGTCTTCAAGAAAATTGATCGCATTCCCGTTTTGGTCAACCCCGCATGGATACAGCGGCAGGATTTGGTAACAGGTGGGAAACGTCTCGATGATCTCGGTTAATTTTTTGCCCATCAAACCGAACGGCAACAAATCCACACCTGTCAACAAGTTGGCGGCGATCTTCGGCACGCCTTGATGAGGTCCGCCGATGAGCATCAGCCGCCCGA
>CASGHD010000025.1 GCA_949319575.1 uncultured Anaerolineales bacterium
ATTCTCACCCGCGCGAACCAGATCGCCAGCAACACCGAGCTGGACGATCTCCTCAATCAGATGCTTGATCTCATCATCGAAGTCTGCGGCGGGAACGCGGGCACGCTTTATTTGCTTGACTCAGAACAAGACGAACTGGAATTCAAAGTCATTCGAGGACCCAACAGCGACCACAGTTTGATCGGCAAACGAATCAAAACAAACGCGGGCATCGCAGGCGCGACGATGGGACAACAAGAACCTCTCGTGATCGAAGACCTCGCGCACGATCCTCGCTGGCAAAAAGTTTCGCGCAGTTCGGAGGGGTTACGCAACGTCATCTCCACGCCCCTGCTCTTGCGCGGCAAACCCATCGGCGTCGTGCAAGTCTTCAACCATTCCCACACCCCGCTACAAATCGTGCAGATGCTCGGCGCGCGCATGGCATCCGAAATTGAAAAAGCGATGTTATTGGAGGCAAGCCAGCAACGGACGACGAGACTCGAAGCGTTGATTGATATCATCGGGATCATCGGTTCGAATCTGGACCGCGACCTGGTTCTCCACCTCATCGTTCGCTACGCCCGCGACCTGCTCCACGCCGAGCACGCGTCGTTGTTCCTCATTGACGAAGAGCGCAACGATATCGTCTTGCACATCTCATCGAGCGAGTCAAAGGTCCCCGCCTTGCGCGTCCCACGCGGACAGGGAATCATCGGCGCGGCGATTGAAAGCGGCGACATCATCTTCGTCCCCAACGTCCGCGAAGATGAACGACATTTCAAAGACGCGGAACCCATCACGGGGATAACGACCACGTCGCTGATCGCCGTTCCGCTCATCACACAAGCGGTTCAACTCGGACAGGAACTTGGGTCCGCCCAGCCGCAGATCATCGGCGGCATCGAAGCCATCAATCGCGTGAACGGATTCTTCACCACCGAGGACGCCGAGCTATTGCAAACACTGGCAAAGCAAGCCGCGACGGTTTTCCAGATCGCCAAACTCTACGGCGACGCGAACGAACTCTTCCTCGATACCATTCAGGCAATGGTCGCATCCATTGACGCGAAAGACCCGTACACAAACGGACATTCCCAACGCGTCAGCGAGTTTTCGGTTGCCGTTGGCAAGCAAATGAATCTTCCGCCAGAAATCATTCATCAACTACGAATCGGAGCGTTATTGCACGACATTGGCAAGATCGGAATCCCCGATACCATCTTGAGCAAGCCAGGTCACCTCACCGAAGAGGAAATCAACACGATGAAGCAACATCCCGCCATCGGCGCGAGCATCATGCAAAACGTGCGCTTGCTGCGAAACGAAATCCCTGCGCTGGCGGAGCATCACGAACACATGGACGGGACGGGTTACCCAAACCACCTTACGGGCGACCAGATCTCCCTATTCGGAAGAATCGTCGCCGTCTCCGACGTGTTCGACGCGCTGACGTCGGATCGTCCTTATCGCGGCGCGCTCGACGTGGAAGATGTCCTGAACAAAATGCAAAAAGATTCAGGCTCGCATTTCGATGATGCGTGTGTGCAGGCACTGATCAAAGCGTATGTAGCGGGCGAGATCAAAACACAAATAGACCGCGCGACATAAACGATTTTGTAAAGAAACACATGCCATTATCGGCTTGCCATAACCCGCCATCGCTTGGTAAGATAAACCCATGCCGAAAATTCTCATCGTGGATGACGATGTCACCATCACCAATCTCATGCAAATGCTGGTCAGCATGAACGGACACCAGCCCACAACGGTCAACGACAGCCTGAAAGCCATGGAGACCGCGCGCGCCGTAGACCCCGACCTGATCACGCTAGACTTGATGATGCCCGACCTGACAGGTTTTGAATTGTGCGAACTCTTGCGCAACGATCCGAAATTTGCAAAGATACCGATCGTCATCGTCAGCGCGAAGGACGATGCCGAAAGCAAAGAGAAAGCCAAACGCGTCGGCGCGACCGATTACATCACCAAACCCTTCGGCATGGATGAGTTCATCGGAAAGATAAAATCGTTGACGAGTTAAAAATTTAGACCTCACAGGTTTTTGAGACATGTGAGGGCTTTATAAAGGATACGAGGGAAAATGGCGCATCGGAGCGTTTTGATCGTTGGCGCTGGGGTGGCGGGGTTGACTGCGGGGAGTTACCTCGCGCGCAAAGGCTTTAAGGTGAAGGTGTTAGAGGCTAATTCCAAGATCGGGGGATGCTGCGGCGCGACGGAGATCGGCGGGTTTAAGTTCAACGACGGGGCGCAATATCTCATTTATCCAAAACTGCTGGACATGGTCTTCTCGCAACTAGGATTCGATCGCGCGGAACTCCTTCCGCTTCGGCGCGTGACCTCTCCAGTCGCCACGCACCTTCCAAATGGGATTTCTGTATCAATCGGTGAAAATCTTTCCATTACGGTTAAGAACGGCGCGGTCAATATCCCACGCGCTCAGCATGAATTGAATGAGGCGTTCAATAAATGGTCGCCTGTGGAAGATATACTGACCGGCGAAGAGATCATGCTGAAACCGTTTTCGGCAGCGAGGCTCTTGTTGAAAATCTGGAAGAGTCTGCCAAAAATGGGGCGTTCGCTCGAGACGGAACTCATGGCAGCCTTCAGCGATCCGTCAATCAGGTCCGCCATGGCGGCGCAGTTATTATATGCGGGGGCTCCATTGAATCGTCTGCCTTCAGTTTCGATCATCGCGCTGATTGGAGCGTTAAAACATGGCACAGCCCTGCCGGTCGGCGGTATGGGGAAAATCCCGGAGGCGCTAGCGCATACTCTGGTTCGAAACGGCGGCGAACTGTTGCTGAATACGCGCGTCAAAAATATACGGGTCAAGAATGGCAGGGTAGAGGGATTGCAAACGGAGGAACACGGGTTCATTGAAGGCGATTTTGTTATATCCACCGTCAACGCCATGACGACGTATCAATATTTGCTAGATAAATCAGATCAGCCCGCGCAAATGATGCGAAAAGTAAACCGGACGCCAACATCCTCGCGCGCCTTCTGCCTTCAACTTGGGCTATCCAATCGATTGAACGCTGACAGCCATATTCATTACGTCTCTCCGATGATGGGAGATTTGGACAAATTTATCCGTCCCGCGCAAGATAACGCCAGCCAGGGATATTATTCCATCCCCACCGTGATCGCGCCCGAACTTGCGCCGGTCAATGGAAGCATTGTTGAGTACGCCCCCGTCATCCGGCAAGACGAATCGCTCGATGCGTGGAGCGATGAACGAATCCAGCGCCTCGCCAATGATTCCGTCGAATGGCTTCGCTCACGGCTCACCCTGAACGTTGAAGTAACACGAATTCGCAGCCCGCGTGAATTCGCATCGCAATTGAATTTATATCGCGGCGCGATCTACGGTGTATCCGCAACGAAAGGGTTGACGGGGTTATTTCCTCACAAAACCCCAATTGGTGGATTATTTCTAGCCGGTCAAACTACATTCCCCGGGTTAGGCGTTCCCACCTCCGCGCTTTCGGGAATTCACGCCAGCAATGCTTTAGCGCGAGGTCGCTATTTCGCATAACGGTGAGGATATTAGTTTGCATTGGCGCTGCGAATTACATCACCAACCCCTTCGGCATGGATGAGTTCATCGGCAAGATCAAATCGTTGACGAGTTAAAAAGTCAGACCTCGCAGGTTTCAAAAACCTGCGAGGTCTTTTTAGTTACAAACCAACCTACTTCACCAGAATGATCTTTCCAAACGTGCGCGGATCGGTGTAGATGCGAGTCGCTGAAGTGGACAACATCACTTTCTGCTGCGTTGCCGCGCTATCCGTGTCGCTCAGGCTGACGTTCATTCCAAAGACTGCGCCTTCCTCCAGAGTCAGTTCTTTCAAAAGTTCTTTCGGAAAGAAAACTTCCAAGATATAGCCATCCGCGGTCTGAACCTGAGCCTGCTGGATCGCGATGACGTTCGACGCGTCGGGTCCATTGAACCAAGCATAGGCGACAGGAGGCACATTGGCATAATCGCCAACTGAAACGCCGATCTGGTAATCGTCATTATTCATGCCCGGGTTGTTGTAATCTTTTTCAAGTTGCGTGTCAAATTGCCATTCCGCATAATCTCCATGCCAGAGATCGGAATCGGCGACGGTTTGATAATGCGCATCATCCACCACCCTGAGGGCAAAATACAATCCCTCCTCAGACCAGCCTTGCCAAACTTCAGCAGACAGGTCTTGCGGTCCCTTCCAACTATCTGGCGCAACGGTATGGGCTATCTGTGAGGCATCATTCAAAACAAAGGTTGGCTCGGCGGGCCAATCATCCAATTTTCCGTCAATCGTGATGCCGCTGACCCTGTGAAGTTCCATCGTGAACGGACGCGGAGCCAATAAGGCATTGGGGTCTACTGTTGGGACAATATGAGGCAGTCCGCCGTTTTTGAAACCAGTTTGGATCGCATCCAACATGTCGTCGTCACCCTGGCTCAATTCCCATATCATCACGCCGCCAAGCCCTTGGTCTTTTGCATAGCCTGCTTTTGCCGCAATGGATTCGGGATCTTCGTAACTGATGAAAATCTTTGTTGATGGATTGTACAACCACGGAACTTGCGATTCGTCGTTCCAGTAACGGGCATACGTTTCAAAGTAATCGGCTTTGAGTTCCGTATAATAAAAGGAGCCCGATTCATACTTGCCGGGCGCTCCGCCTGTATTGGCTTGGAACAAACCATTGTTGGTTTCAGGCACACCCTGCCATCCGTGTCCGTAGAACGGGACGCCTAACACGATCTTCTCTGCCGGGATACCAGCGTTCAAGTAGTTGCGGATGCTGGCGTCCACAGTTTGAGACGCGCTGCCCGGGTCGCCCGAGGAACTATAAAGAGGGGCGTTGAAATTCGTCTTGGTTTCCCACAGACCGTGCAGGTCATAAGCCATCACGTTGATCCAATCGAGAGGCTGGCTAAGTTCAGCCCATTCATAGTTGCTGTTATTATCGCCTCCGCCCGGCGCGGCAATCGTCAGCAGGTATTGCTTGCCGTCCGCTTTGCCGAGTTCATCCAATTGACTGCGGAATTCTGCAAGTAGCAAGGTGAAATTCTGTTTATCTTCCGGGCGTCCACTATCAGGTTCTTCTCCGCCACTGACCGGGTATTCCCAATCAATATCAATGCCGTCGAATACGCCTTTGTATTGTTTGAGAAATAAGTCAACGCACGATTGGACGAACACTTTTCGAGAGTCGTCTGTCAACGCGGCATCTGAGAAATTCTCCGACCAAGTCCAACCGCCCACTGAAATTAAGACTTGAATGTGCGGATACTTTTCTTTCAGTTGCAATAGCTGGTTGAAATTTCCATGCAACGCGGCTGGATCAGTTGAATCGGCTTTTCCACTCACGCTTTCTTCCGCGCTATAGACTCGCTCTGTATCAGCTGCAACATCGCCAAGTACGCATTTGCCATCGTCAGTCACATTAGCGAAGGCATAATTGATATGAGTGAGTTTGTCCGCTGGAATACTGGAGACAAAATAACCTCGTTGATCGGCAACCCACTGGGCATAGTAGCCGACGACTCGTTTTCCTTCCGTGAAAGACGGCTTCGGTTTACAACCGCTCAGGACAATTGCCATCAACAATACCAATATGACACAACTTGTTTTGCGCATACAATATCCTTTCGTGAAGCGTGTAATAATTTGTTTTGATTGCGACAGACTTTTCCCAACATATTGACGCGGAGTGTATCACAAGCGCCACAATCGAACCTGACAGGTTTCCGCAAAACCGTTGTTAATCGCAGCCTGTGTCCGCGCAATGATTTCCGATGGAAATGATCCGCCTAAAACCTGTCAGGTTTTAGGGCAACAACTTTTGATACACCTTCACCAACCTCTTCTGCGACTCGTGCCACGTGAATTTTGTCAGCGCGCGCTCGGAGGCGGAGTCTGCCAGCCGTTTGGATAATTCAAAATCGTCGAGCAGGGTCAACGCTTGTTTGGCAAAGTCATCCGAATCATTGGGAGAAAACAACAGCGCATCCACATCTTCGCGGGCGAGTTCGCGGACGATCGGCAGATTCGATGCAATCAGCGGACGCCCACCTGCCATGTATTCCAACACCTTGATCGGACATGCGCCTTGCGTGACGTTGCGGTCGTTGAATCCCAACGGCGCGACGCAGATATCCGCTTCGGCGATCAACGCGGGGATTTCGTGATGCGGCACAGCGGACTGGACGATCACGCTTCCTTCGACTCCCGTCTTGCGGATCTGCTTCGATAGAATTTTTCTCTGCCTCGACCTCCCCCGCCCCACGATTCGCAAACGCGCTTCATGTTTTTCAAGAATTTTCGGCAACGCTTTGATCATCACATCGAGTCCCTGCCAATCGGCAAGCGTGCCGATGTATAACAACGTGGGGATTCGATTCTCGCGGCTGGGCAACGGCGACGCGGAAAAGTCCGAAGGGCTGACTCCGTTCGGGATGACTGTGATCAGCTTCAATGGGAGTCCGAGCGAGGCGATGTAATCGCGCGTCACGTTCGAGGGACAGATGATCGCATCCGAAAGATGCAGAGTCGCAATCTCCTGTTCTTTGATTTTGGCGAGCAACTCTGCGTCGAGTCCAGGATAATGATATTTGAGTTCGATGGAGGGAAGCCCGTTGACCTCAAAAAGAGTTTTATATCCGAAGCGTTTTTTGTTCTGGACAATCGCAAGCCCGTCCCAGATGTTTCGAAATTGGACAACGTCATAATCGGGATGCAAGACGAGATGGTTGAAAACTGATTTTCCAAAATGAGTTGCGCGCGCTAAAAAATTTTGGGAGAGGTCTTGTGAAATGCGCGTGACTCGCGCCCCTTCGAAATTGTCTTCGGTTGGGAGTACGCCGTCATTCGGCGTAACCAAATGAACGTCAAATTGCCCATTGACCAACCCGCGAATGTTATGCAAAATATGTGTGGACGCGCCCTTCGGGCTGGGTACGATGTCGAAGGCGGTGTAGAGGATGCGAGGCATATTGAAATTATAAGCGACATGTCGTTGCGAGGAGCCCGAAGGGCGACGAAGCAATCTCCACCACGACGATGAGATTGCTTCGTCGCAAAGTGCAAGAGCGCTCCTCGCAACGACATGAGAAGGAATTATGGCAAACAAAGGCTACTTCATCATCACCGACATTTCAGGCTACACCGAATTTCTGACCGAGTCGGAACTCGAACACGCGCATCAGGCATTGCAAAATTTGTTCGACGCGCAATTGCAATATATCAAGTTCCCATTGAAAATATCGGGCTTCCGCGGCGACGCCATCTTCATTTACACACCTGAAGCGTGTTTCGTAAACCCGCAATCGTTTGTGGAAATGCTGGAAAAACTCTACATCGTTTTCGCCGACGCGCTGCGGCAGATGCAATTCAATACCACCTGCCCGTGCCGCGCTTGTAAAAATCTCAAGAGCCTCGACCTGAAAATGTGCATTCATTACGGGGAATATATGATCCAGAAACTTGGCGACCGCGAAGAACTACTCGGCGCGGATGTGATCGTGCCGCATCGCATGTTGAAAAACCAAGTCATTGAAAAGACGGGCATCCATTCGTACGCGCTGTTTTCAGAAGCCGCCGCAAACGCGCTGAACTTGCAACAGTTGTGCGATCCGCTTGCCTCTTACAAGGAATCGTACGAACACATCGGCGAAGTGAACATGTTCGTACACAACCTGAAATCTGCGTGGGAGCGAGAAGAGGCGCGCAAGAAGATCGTCGTTGATGAAAACGATGCGTGGATCAAGATCGAAGTGGATATTCCGTTTCCGCCATCGGTGGTTTGGGGCGTAATCACCACGCCTGAGTTGGAGGGTCCATTACTTGGGTTGAACTACGTCAAACGCATAGACGAACTCGGAGGGCGCACACAACTCGAAGCGAAATTCCATTGCGCCCACGCCAGCGGCGATTTCTTCAACACAATTGTGGACTGGAAACCTTTCGAGTATTACACCACGACACAGCAATTCGCATCGGGCTTGGAGTATTATCGAACGATCCGCCTGAGTTACGACGGCGCGATCACAAAATTTATGATGCTCGTTAGCAAGCCCGAACAGCAAACGCCTGAAGGCTTTCGTGAATTTTTAGAGTCAGCGGCGCGGGCGGGTTACGAGAGACTCCCATCCGCGATTCAAGAACTTGTTGAAAGCGGTAAAATTGTAGTTCACTAACATTACAGCGCTAAGGTTGGAGCGGCGTTCGTGCTGTACCCAAACCGTCCACGAATATTTCACGAATGCGCGAATTTGAGTCGCCCATTCGAGTATTCGTGGTTATATTCGTGGACGGTCTTCGATAGTAAGACGCAACCCTGCGCTGCAACACAAAGGAGCATACATGGAAGCCTTCCTCTGCATCGGCGGTATCCTGCTTGTCCTCGTACTGATCATCTTCTTCTATTTACTGAACACCGCGCGCAAACGCGTCACCCAAACGAACTCGCTTGGCAAGAAACAACTCCTGCCCGTGTACATTTCCCTTGCCGACAAACCCACCTCCATCATTCAAGGGATGAACAAACTCCGCTTCGACGTGAATAAAACCGAAAAGGCGGGCGACAAATGGCGCTGGATTCCGCTCATGATTTTCTTCGCTGGCGTCGCCTTGATGCTCGTTGACGGCATCCTGCTTCTGCTTGGATATTTTTCGTTCGTCTTCACGGGCGGCGGCATCGCGTTATGGATCGCGGCGATCTTCATGGCGCGCGGTTTACGGAAAAGCGATTCATACGACTTCTCGACTCGCTACAACGGGACGCGCGACATCCTCTACACGCTTCGCGACGACCTCAAGCCTGATTCAACCTACTTGGGCCACCTCGACCTGACAGGTTCCCTGCTCCCCACCAAAGTGGCGCGCTCCGCCAACGACGCGCAAGGACGCACCACCGAATATTTCCGCGACGAGTGGCTCGCGCTCAAAGCAAAACTCTACGATGGAAATGTTTTGCGCGTGACAGGGATTCAAAAATCGAAGAAACGAAAATCCTATTGGAAGCGCAGTCGCATCAGCGGCAAGATGAAGAGCAAGCCCGAAAAATTCAAAGGCACCGCGCACGATTTGAAAGTACGCATTGTGCCGAACCCCGAAGTGTACAAAATTGCCAAAACAAGTAACGAGTTCAAACAAGGGCTCAACATCGGCAAGTTCACGATCAGCCAGTTAAGCACCGAAGGCGGCATGATCTCGTTCGTCGCCAATTCACCATTTGAAGAAGTGGAACATGAAAATGTTTTGCAAGTGCTTAAGTCTGCATACTCCCTCCTGCAAAGAAAGGCGGCATAAATGAGTCGCAGTGTTATTAACAAACTTCCGTCATTGCGAGTGGCGCATTCAGCGCCGCGAAGCAATCTCCGCGATAATCGAGCATGGCTAGACGTGACGGAGATTGCTTCGTCGGGCTATGCCCTCCTCGCAACGACATGGTCAATAGAGGCAAAATGAATACTCGCAAAGTTATTCCGTTCGTCGTCGCGTTTGTTTTGATCTGTCTCGTCATGGCGGTTGCCGCGTTGTTTTCGTTCAGCGGACTCGCCAAGGCGGAAAAATTCGGCGCGTCGCAAATATGGTCGCAAAGTTATGACACCGCTGAAAGTATGAAGGTCATCAACTTGATGGGCGATGACAACGATGAGCTGTTTATCCAGAACGCGAACAATGTCACCATCTTCGACGGTGGTGGAAATATTTTGTTCACCAAAGAGTATCAATATCCAAAAACCACGCTCGGCGATGTGAACGGCGACAACCGCGAAGACCTCGTTGTCTTTTATCTCGGCGATTCGGGATATTCAGTGGATGTGATCAACAACGGGCAAGTCACGACGCTCGCGCAAGGACTCACTGTTGGACTCCCCGCGCGAGTTGCCATCCTCCGCTTCCCATCGGGACCTCAAATTGTTCTCGGCGATTCGGGCGGCGGACTCCAGTCGTTGAGTCTCAGCGGTCAACCGTTGTGGAATTATTCCGTCGGCGGCGAGGAGATTCGC
>CASGHD010000026.1 GCA_949319575.1 uncultured Anaerolineales bacterium
TTTATCCCAACCCCACATCCAAAATCATCATAATCACAAACCCGAGCATCGCGCCTGACGTGGCGAAGTCGGTGTTCTTTGCTAGTTGTGATTCGGGGATCAATTCCTCGACCACCACAAAGATCATCGCGCCTGCGGCGAATGCCAGCGCGTACGGCAAAATGGGTCGCATCAATAATACAGCCGCCGCGCCCAGCATCCCCGCGATAGGTTCGATTAACGCGGACGATTGACCATACCAAAAACTTTTCAAGCGAGACATTCCCTCCGAACGCAAAGGCACAGACACTGCAACACCTTCTGGAAAGTTTTGAATCGCGATGCCGATAGCGAGCGCGATTGCGCCTGCCAGAGTCGCGGAAGATAAATTCGCCGCAACTGCACCGAAGGCGACGCCAATGGCAAGCCCTTCGGGGAAGTTATGCAGTGTGATCGCCAACACGAGCAAAATGCTCCGCCTCCATTTTGTCGGGACGCCCTCTGCCTCATTGGATGGAAATCCAAGATGAAGATGAGGTAAAAATAAATCAATCAAACGAATGAACGCGCCGCCCAGCAGGAATCCAACTGCGGCGGGGAACCAGATCGGCACATCGTTTGTTTCGCGCGTCATTTGAATGGCGGGCGCAAGTAGTGACCAGAAACTCGCCGCGATCATCACGCCTGCCGCGAAGCCGAGCATCCCATCCAACAGTTTTCGATTCACTTGTTTGAAAAAGAAAACTGTCGCCGCGCCGAGCGCAGTGATAAACCATGTGAATGTGGTGGCGATCAATGCCTGCCACACGGGGTTGAGTTGAACGAACCATTCGATCATGCAAAAATCTCCGTTTCAAATGTAGATGTAAAGTATCCGATTTATGCGTATTGCATTTGAAAATTGAGTATAGCAAATTTCAAAATATGGGCAAATAAAAAGGCTCTCTGGGAATTGCCGTGATTGTTACGCCAGCAGTTGCACTGCTGGCGGGCGGCAGTGCAACTGCCGCCGGAACTGGCGATTCATCACGGCAACTCGTAAAGACCCAATAAAAACAGAACATAAATTCTGATATACTGGACTTCACCCTCACCCTAGCCCTCTCCCTCAGGGAGAGGGAATGGATTTGAAATGCCAAAAACACAAACACGATATGTCTGTCAGGAATGTGGACGCGTCGCCGCGTCATACATGGGAAAATGCCCGCAATGCGGATCGTTCAACAGCATGGTGGAGGAAATCATCCACGACGAGCCTGTGACGAAATCCACAGCGGTTCGCGGACTCACGGGTCGGTCTGCCCCGCGTTCCATCGGCGATGTCTCCGCTGGAGATGAAGACCGCATCCACGTTCCAATTGAAGAGTTTGCGCGCGTGCTTGGCGGCGGGATCGTGCCAGGCTCGATTGTGTTGGTCGGCGGTGATCCCGGCATCGGTAAATCCACGTTGATGTTGCAGATGGCAATGGAGATGGCTTCATCGAAGCGCGTGTTATATGTGTCAGGCGAAGAATCGGAACGACAGATCAAGATGCGCGCAACGCGTTTGAATGGCAATTCCACAGGGGCACAGCGGGACGAATCATCGTTGAAACCATCCAAAAATTCCGTTGTGCCCCTACCCGCAAATTTATTATTGGTCACCGAAACCAATCTTGAAATCATTATGAATCACATCAACGAAGTCAAACCTGAATTGTTGATCGTGGACTCGATTCAAACAGTTTATCTCTCCCGCATGGATTCATCTGCTGGATCAGTTTCACAAGTGCGCGAGTGTTCATCGCAGTTGCGCGAATTGGCAAAGACCAGCGGCATCTCGGTCTTCGTCATCGGGCACGTGACCAAAGAAGGGACAATCGCGGGTCCGCGCGTGTTGGAACACATCGTGGATACGGTTTTATATCTCGAAGGCGACCGCTTCCAAGCCTATCGCTTGTTGCGTTCGGTGAAGAATCGTTTCGGCGCGACCTCCGAAGTTGGCGTGTTCGAAATGCGCGAGGGCGGATTGATTGAAGTGACGAATCCATCCGAGGCGTTTCTTGCCGAACGGATGATTAATGCGGCAGGGTCAGCGATTGCTGTCACGATGGAAGGAACACGCCCGATTCTGGTTGAAGTGCAGGGACTCACCTCCCCGACTCAATTCGGCAATGCGCGCAGAACTGCAAACGGCGTGGACTTCAATCGTCTGTTGTTGATCTCCGCAGTGTTGACGCGCCGCGTAGGATTGAAACTTTCAGAGCAAGATGTTTTCGTCAACGTGGTCGGGGGCTTGCAAATTGATGAACCCGCCGCGGATCTCGCCGTCGCCGCGGCGATTGCCTCTTCGTGGAAAGATGTCTCAGTTAAAGCAGACGCGGTACTGATCGGTGAGATCGGACTCGCAGGCGAATTGCGGATGCCAAGTCAGATGTCGGCGCGTCTGCGCGAGGCGCAGAAACTCGGCTTCAAAACCGCCATCGTGCCGAAGGCGTTGCGAAAAGGCGAAGGGTATCCGAAAGGAATCGAGATCGTTGAAGTCCGCTCGGTGGATCAGGCGTTGAGTGCGGCGTTTGCCGCTTCCACGAAAGCGCCCAAGTCCCCGCCGCACATGGCGTAACTCCATGACACAATATATCTCACCCGAAATCGAACATCTCGATCTTGAAAAATTCATGCGCGAGGCGCTGATCGAAGCGAACGAGGCAGGAAAAGCAGGGGAGTATCCCATTGGCGCAGTCGTTGTGCTGGACGGTGAAATCATTTCACGCGGACGCGCACGTCACCGTGAAATCAAGAGTCAATTGAGTCACGCTGAACTGAACGCGTTGCTCAACGGCGGCGAAAAACTCTGGACGGACTACAAACACGCGATCTTATTCACCACCGTCGAACCCTGCCCGATGTGCCTCGGTGCAACGGTTATGGCGGATGTCCCTCACATTATCTATGCTTTGAATGATGTGATCGTTCACTCGAAAAAGACTTTGGAAGCCAATCCGTATGTACGACGGCATCTTAAGAGTTACTTTGGAGGGGTTTTGGAGGAAGAGTCTGCCCAACTCATCGGGAAATACAATGGAAGAATCCTGAAATACATGCAGACGGGGAGTTTCTGACGCAACCAATTCAATTCTCCTTCGTATAAAAACCAGACAAACAACAAAGGTGACAGTTACGTTCGAACGTGACTGTCGCCTTTACCACCGAAGGAGATTCAAAATGAACGTAAAAACCATTTCAGCAATTCTTGCGCTTGCTTTAGCGAGCATGGCATGTGGATTCAGTTTCGACCTGCCCGAACAGGTCAAAGCAGGACCTGAGATCAAAGAAGAGATAACTGTAGCAGACCCAAAGCCTGCACTGAGTGGAGACGAAGTGTCCGATGAGACGCGGTTGAGTCTGTCGTTCGGCGCGGGCAGTTTGACATTATCCCCCGGCGCGAAAAACCTTGTGGATGGAACTATCGTCTACAATGTGGAAGACCTCAAACCCGAAATCATCGAAGATGGCGCGCAGATCGAGATCAACCAGAGAAATTTCAAAAAACTCCCGCCGTTTGACGGCATGAAAAACGAATGGGATCTGCAATTGGGTTCGTCGCCGATGGAGTTGGAAATTTCAGCGGGCGCGTACGAAGGCAATTTTGAGTTGGGCGGGCTTGCGCTCACAAACCTGACCATCAACGACGGCGCGGCGGATGTGAGCCTGTCATTCTCCGAGCTGAACCTCGCGGAGATGTCTGAGTTCAATTACTCCACAGGCGCGTCGGATGTGCGGATGGAAGGGCTGGCAAACGCCAACTTCGAACGCTTCATCTTCAACGGCGGCGCGGGCAATTACACGCTCGATTTTTCAGGCGATCTGCAACGCGATGCAACGGTGAGTGTCGACTGCGGCTTGAGCGATCTCACGCTCATCGTCCCACCAGGCGTGAACGTTGTGGTCACGATTGACAGCGCGTTGGCAGATATCAACGTTGGTGATGGCTGGTCGCAAAAGGGAAGCGTCTATTCGCAGGAAGGCGACGGACCCGCATTGACGATCATCGTCAACATGGGCGGGGGCGAGATCACGATCAGGAAATAATATTACAGCGCAAGGTTAATCTGTTGTATGGGTAAACCGTCCACGAATATTCACGAATACACGAATGCCTCGACAGACTCAACACAAGCGCGCGAATGCCCGGCGCGAATTCGAGTATTCGTGGTTTTTATTCGTGGATGGTTTGGGGCGCTATGAGCCTCGATAGCGACTTTGCGTTGTAATCATAATCAACGCCTGCGAAAGTTCATGGCGCAGTTCGATTTGCCAAACAAATCGAACTGCGCCATATTGTTTTCGGAATTGATTTTTTGATTCACAAACGCAAAGTGAACTTCCCTGGCGCTTGCGCGTGATTTGCCAGGCAAATCAGACAAGCGCGCGGCACGAACTCCCCGCATTTACTTCACGAACGTCCTCGACTGTTCCACATACGCCAGGCTCTGATGCCTGAAATAGGTGTTGTACAGCGTGGCGTAATGTCCGCCTTTTGCGAGCAGGTCGTCGTGATTCCCTTCTTCGATAATCGATCCTTTTTCCATCACGACGATTCGATCCGCCGCCTTCACCGTGGACAGGCGATGCGCGATGAGGATGCTGGTCGAATTTTTCAGGATGAGATTCAACGCCTGTTGAATTTGATATTCAGTGAACGGATCAATGCTGGCGGTGGCTTCATCGAGGATGAAGATGGCGGGCTTCTGCATCAGGACGCGCATCAACGCCACAAGCTGACGTTGCCCCATCGAGAGATGCGCGCCTCTTTCCCCCACTTCGGTCTGGAGCCCATTCGGGAGCGTTTCCAGCCACTCGCCATCCCCGATCTTTCGCGCCATCTGCAACATTTCCTCATCCGACACGTCTGGCGCGGCATAGCGGATGTTGTCGGCAACTGTCCCTGAAAACAAAAACGGGACTTGCGACACGATGCCAAGTTGTTTGCGATATTGCGCGAAGTCGAACGTGCGGATGTCGCGCCCATCCATGAGCAATTTCCCTTGTTGGAATTCGTAAAAGCGGGCGATCAACTTCGCAATGGAGGATTTGCCCGCGCCGGTGTGCCCCACAAGGGCGAGCGTTTCTCCGGGTTGGATGAGCAGGTTGAAGCGGGAAAGAATCGGTTCTTTATCCGTATAACGGAAATGCAGGTCGTCGAAGTGAATGCGTCCCTTTAGTGGATGCACATCCTGTTTATCGGTTTGAATCACGTTTGGGTCGGCGTCGATGAGGGCAAAGGCGCGTTCTGCGGCGGAAAGCCCCGATTGGATCTGCGCCCAGAACGCGGAGAGATTCAGCACGGGGAAGAAGAACTGGTCGAGGCTCATGATGAAGAGATACCACGCGCCTACGCTGACAATGCCCTGCGCCGCGTTCAACCCGCCCACATAGATGAGAACGCCCACAAAAATGCCGCCGAGCGCGTTGAGCGTGGGGAATACAAGCGACAACACAAAGCCGCGTTGCACATTAACTTGATACGATTGCTGGTTCGATTCGTTGAACGAGTTGAAGATGCTTTCTTCCTGGCGAAAATTTTTGGCGATCGAAATGCCGCTAATGGTCTCTTTGATCGCGGCGTTCACGTCTGACATGGCTTTCATGCCGCGTTTGGTGACGCGCCGCGCCAACACGCGGAAGCCGCCCGCAATGGCAAAGATGATCGGCAGAAACGCCATCAACATCAGCGTTAATTTTACGTCGGTGCGGAATAGGACCACGCCGAGGATCACCGCTTGGACCATTTGCGAACTAATGTCGGTAACGATGACGATGAGTTGACCAAAATCGTTGGTGTCGGAGGTGATGCGCGAGACGATGCGCCCCGAGGAAAATTGATCGTAGAACGAGAGGTCATGCTCTGCCGCGGCGCGGAAGGCGCGGGTGCGGAGGTCCAGCACAACATCTCCCACCGAGCGCACGACGAGACTGCGCCGCGCCCAGTTTAGCCCCCACAAGCCGATGCCTACGCCCAGCACTGCCGACGCAACCAGAATGATGGCGGTCAAGGATGGTTCGCCTTTTAACAGGTCTACCATGCGAGAGACAACCACCGGCAATGCCGCGCCGATCATCGCAATGACGACGACCAGCGCGGTCACCGCCGCGAGTCGTTTGGTTTGCGGTTTAAAGTAACCGATGATACGCCGCGTCAATTCGCGGTCGGTGTATTGGCGGTCGTATTTTTCGTCGTTGAGTCCGGCAAAGAAGCCCATGGTAGTCCGTTAGTTGGTTAGTTGGTTAGTTGGTTAGTTTGATAGTCTGCGATTAAAGGATGGTGGCAAGTGGCAAGTAGACAGGTAGACAGGTAGACAAGCGATGTGTATTCCATGTTTACGTGTATACGTGTTTACGTGTTTACCTGTTTACCTGTTTACGTGTTTACGTGTTTACCTATCTACTCCCTGAATATCTTCGCGTATGCGTCGGATGTTTTCATTAGTTCATCGTGCGCGCCGATGGCGGCGATCTTTCCTTTGCGAAGGACGATGATCAGGTCAGCCCAGCGGATCTGCGACAGGCGGTGCGTGATGATGAAGGTCGTGCGCCCGCGCGCGGCGTTGGAAATGGCGCGCTGGATCTTGTCTTCGGTGGCTGAATCAATGGCGGAGGTGGAATCATCGAGGATCAAAATGTGCGGGTCGGTGAGGAAGGCGCGTCCTAATGCAATGCGTTGCCTCTGCCCGCCAGAGAGCGTGACGCCGCGTTCGCCGACAACGGTTTCGTATCCTTTGTCGAACGTTTGGATGAAATCATCG
Organism: uncultured Anaerolineales bacterium; assembly: GCA_949319575.1. Classification (GTDB taxonomy): domain Bacteria; phylum Chloroflexota; class Anaerolineae; order Anaerolineales; family Villigracilaceae; genus Defluviilinea. Next base: position 6,765 of record CASGHD010000026.1, read on the forward strand.
GCTTGGGCAGACTTCGCCGCCGCTTCGATCTCACTTTGGGTTGCGCCCGGTTTGCCGAAGGCGATATTGTCGCTGACGGAGCGCGTGAACAGGAAAACATCCTGCTCGATCATGGATATCTGCGAACGGAGCGAGGCGAGATTCCAATCGCGGGTATCCACGCCGTCTATCAGGACTTGTCCATTTGTTGTGTCGTAGGTGCGGTTGATGAGTTTGACGAGCGAGGTTTTCCCCGCGCCAGTCTGACCAACAATGGCAACGGTTTGACCGGGTTTCACTTTGAAGGAGATGTTTTGCAACACGGCATCCTGAATACCTTCGTCCTGAGCGGAGCGACCAACAGGGAGCGCAGACGAAGGACGAGCAATTCCGCTACCCAAGGGGTACGATGTCAACGCGTAATCGAAACTCACGTTGCGAAATTCCACTTCGCCTTTCATGGTTTCGGCGCGTCCCTGCGCGTTCTGGTCGAGGTTGGTTTCGCGGTTGATCAATTCCAAAATGCGGCGCGCGCCGGACATGCCCGATGAAATTTGCGAGTAGGCGAAGGTGGAAACAAAGGTTGGGAATTGAAGCAGTAAGAGCAGACCGAAATATGCAACCACGTCGCCGAGGTTTAACTGTCCACTGCGGAAAAGCAACAAGGCGTGGAACAAGCCGAAAGCGTAGGCAGAACCGAGCAAGAGCATGGCAACGTAGCGTCCCTCGAGGTCGCCTTGCCTGACGAAGGCATCACGGAAGCGGCTGGCGTTCATCACGAACTTATCCACTTCGGCGTTCTCTTGCGCCGCGCCTTTGACCACTTCCACGCCATCCAGCGATTCGGAGAGATGCGTGTTCATCTGCCCGAAGGTGGCGCGCACTTCATCGGTAATCGGCGACAATGTTTTGAGGTAACGCGTAAGAAATACAAAATAAAGGATCGTGAAGACGATCGGGGTAATCACCAGTGTGGGATGATATCGCCCCGCCACAAAAATGGGCATGAGGATGAAAATGAACGAACCGACGACAAGGTTCAAACCCGGGCTGAACATGTAATTGAGTTCGCGCACGTCGTTGGTGGAACGCGCCATCGTATCGCCGACGGGTTGCAGGTTATGAAAGGTCATGCTCTTGCCGAGCAGGGAGAGGTACAACTCGTCGCGCACCTGTCGTTCCATGTGTTGCGCCAGCAGTTCCGCGCCGAAGTTGCGCCCAAGTTGCAACACGCCGCGAATGATCTGTGAGATGCCGATAGTCAACGCCAGCGGCAAAAGAACGCTGGTGTCGGGAGTCGGTTTGAGCATCGCGTTGAAGGCGTCGCCGGTCAGCACCGGCACCACCGCCGCGAGACTGGCATTCCCCGCCGCGCCGACCACCATCATAAAAATGATCCAGCCATGCCGCGACGCGTGAGACCAGACCCAGCGCGCCGGGCTGGAGCGATCGGCAGTGTGGGTACGTTGTAATGAAAATTCAGCAGGAGTAGAGGTTGTAATAGTCATGACAGAAAAAGTCTCTCGCGGCGTTTTCCTCTTGCCGCGAGAGAAAAGTGTGGCTAAATTCTACCACGCGAGCCGCGCAACTTCTGATTTGGAGGAGGGTTATCGTATTTAGCATCGCCCGCGTGGACGATCACAATCCATTTTAGGAGTGTATGAAATGAATATTTCGTTGCCCAAAACAATTTCCGGTTGGTGTATGTGGTTGTTCTTCCTGTGCACGGGTCTCGGCATGTTTGTTGGTGTGCTGTTAACAATTGCCCCTTGGCTCGCGCTCGCGTACGCAGTCTTTGCCTTTATTGGGATGTAATCAGTTTTGCACACAAGTAACAGGTCTCCTGCAAAGGAGACCTGTTCATTTAAAGATCAGCGATTGTTTCGGCAAACTGCGTTGAAAATTCCCAACCCGTATCATCTTCGATTCCCCCGACGAGGAATCTCTCCTCATCTTCGCCAAAGGTATTCTTAATCACTCACCTTACGCATTTTTGCCGCGGAGTCACAGAGACGCTGACCCCGCACCTGCGTTCGGGGCAGGTGGAAAACCCTGTTATTTTTTCTCTGTGACTCCGCGTCTCTGTGGCTAGACTGCGTAACATCAGTTAATCATTGAAATAAAGTAACTACTCAGCCTGGGAACATGTCGCTGCGAGGCGCTCTTGGTTTTGCCGAAGCAGTCCCCCAACGCGCGGGAGATTGCTTCGTCGGGACCCCGAAAAAAACATCGGGGCAGGCGAGCAAGAGCCTCCTCGCAACGACATGCCTGAGTAGTTACGAAATAAAATCAATTGGGAGATTCATATTGTTCGTAGGGGCACAGCGAGACGGGTAATCGTCAATATCCGTGATAAATTCGCTGTGCCCCTACGTATCACACCGGAAACAACTTCTCGAACACCTCAGGGCAATACTTCTGTATCATCTCTGAGGAGAGACCGTTCTCCTTGCATATCTCCGCGTACAGATCCGCGCTGGGACGTTTGATTCGTTTCTGAGTTTCCACATCCAACCCCCATAGACCGAAGCGTTGAGTCCAGCCGCGTTCCCATTCGAAGTTATCCACCAGCGACCAGTGGAAGTATCCCTTCACGGGGAAATTAAAGTTCACCGCGCGCCATACTTGATGAACGTGTTGCGCGATATAACGCGGACGCATCTTGTCCTCCGCGTCTTCCACTCCGTTTTCGGTGATATAGATCGGCAGGTTGGGATACGTCCGCACCGCCCATTTGATGGAATCAAAAATCCCTTGCGGGATGTTGGCGATGAATTTCGTCGCGCTGAAATCGGAATCGTCGGGGTAATATCGCCTGCCAAATAATTCCTTGGGATTGGTAATGTCAAACTTAATGGTGTCAACCGAATAATAATTGACGCCTAGATAATCCTGCGCGCCTTTCGCTTCGGGGATATTCACGTTGCCAATAGGAGATTTCATCACGCCACTGCTGATCGCGCTGGGGAACGCCATGTTGATCCCGTTGTATTGAATGTTCCTCATCAGCACATCCAACGGAGACCATTTGTTGCGCGCCACCATCGGGCGGAAATGCAACGCATAGCCCACGCGCGCTTCGGACTGAATCTCGTGAATAGCATAATACGCGGCGGCGTGCCCGAGTAACATGTTCGCCTGCGCTTGCATGGCAACTTTCAATCCGCGCCGTTTGGTGGGGAATGAACCTGCCACATATCCGCTCAACGCGTACACGTTCGGTTCGTTGATCGTGCACCAGAACGAACAATGTTCTTTCAACGCCTCCACCGTTTTGCGGACAAACTTTTCAAACATCACGGCGGCTTCGTCATGCTCCCAGCCATCCATTTCATAAAACCATAACGGATCGGAAAAATGATGCAGAGTCACCACCGGGGTGATGCCGCGTTCGCGCAGTCCGCGCAACATGGCGCGATAGCGTTCGAGCGCGTCTTCGTCCCACGAATCAGGCGTCGGCTGGATGCGGCTCCACTCCACCGAAAAGCGATGCGCGTTCTGTCCGCCCTCCGCGGCGCGATCAAAGTCTTCCCTCCAGCGGCCGCCCCACCAATCGCAGGCGAGACCAGACGTCCCGTTGGTGTGACCGTCTTGTTCCCACTTCCACCACTGGTTGTTCGTGTTGTTACCTTCCACCTGATGCGACGCGGTCGCCGTCCCCCATAAAAATCCGCGCGGGAAATGATACGTTGCTTGAGGCATGTGTTCTCCAAAAACCTTGCGAAGGTTCAGAACCTTCGCAAGGTTTATTGTCTTGCCAAATACGCCAGATACAACGCGACCGAACCCGCCACCGCCGCATTGAGCGACTCGACTTGCCCGCGCATCGGAAGTTTCAAGACGATGTCGCATTTCGCGCGCGTGAGTTGACGGAT
>CASGHD010000027.1 GCA_949319575.1 uncultured Anaerolineales bacterium
TGTGTTGGCGAAGTTCAAGCATATCGAGTCAATTCCCAAAGACCCAAAGAAACTTCCGCTTGGTTTGGGACGTGCCACTACGCTCTTAGAAAATCTGCAAGCAAATTATGAAGATGCTTTGTTGTTCAGAGAGTTATCCACGCTTCGGGTGGATGTCCCGTTGAAAGAATCCCTCAAAGACTTGGAGTGGAAAGGGGCGCGGTCAAATTTGAGGAAAGTGTGCGCAGAATTGAGGGAGGAGAGAATCGTTGAGCGGGTGAAGAAGTGGGGATGAAAAAGTAACCTATCGTGTCTTGACTGGTAACGATCCGCTTCTTCTCTTAACTTGATAACTGGTCGCAGACTCGCCGCTAAATTCCTCGCTGATTTGAGCGAGGGTATAATCGCAAAATGTTAAACATACCTTACCCGCTGACTCGTGACAGCCGGCTAGCGATGGACCGAGCCGGGCGCATTGCCGAACAAAACAAACAGCGCTCGGTTGATTCATTGATGCTCTTACTAGCGTTATTGCAATTGCCAAATTCACAGGCGCAGGCTGTCTTGAGGTCTCTCAATGTAAAGGTGGATAACCTTGCCGCGCGTATCTCAGCCACCATCAAACTGGAGGCAGAACAGGCAGTTCTGCCTCCAGAAACGGAAATGAACCTGAAAAGCGAATGCGTATCTGTTCTGAACGCATCTTTTACAGAGGCAAAACAAACTGGACTTAACACTATTGATGAGTTGACCATGCTGTTGGGTATGGCGCAAAGCCCTGAAAGTAGGGCTGGGCAGATTTTGTCTCAATACGTTGTTACTGCCGACCAGGTCCGCGAGCAGATAAAGATCATCAAAGAGAAACCCGCCCCGAAAAAGCCTATCGTCGCCATGCCAAAAATACTGACAAGGGGTATGCGCCAGGGGATTAGCCCGGTTTTTGTTTGCCTGGCTTTGTTTACAGTGGTAACGGCTTGTCTCTTATGGCTCGGCGTGGGTAATAACCCTCGAGCATTGCTGATCATCTTTATTATGCTGGGCTGGATTGTCTCAGTCGCTTTACACGAGTTTGGTCATGCCATCGTTGCCTATTGGGGCGGAGATGAAAGCGTGGAGGATAAGGGATATCTTACGCTCAATCCGCTTAAATATTCCAATCCCATCTTAAGTATTGTTTTGCCGGTTTTCTTTCTGCTTATCGGAGGAATTGGTCTTCCTGGCGGAGCTGTGTACATCAATATCCATGCGCTCAGAAAACCGTACTACCGCAGTCTTGTTTCGGCGGCGGGACCCCTGGCGAATCTTTTGTTTATCACTCTATTGATTTTGCCGTTTGACACCCTGCCATTCTCTTTATTTTTTTGGTCGGCGCCGGAAGAATTTCTGATGGCCATCGCTTTTCTGGGGTTGTTGCAGATCACTGCCATTATTATCAACCTGCTACCCATCCCGGGGTTAGACGGTTTTGGCATCCTTGAGCCATTTCTGCCGCGCGAAATAGCGGAGTTCAGCAGTTTTCTCCGCCCTTTCGGGTTCTTGATTCTTTATCTTTTCGTATTTGTGGATTCGCCAATCTCTGATCTCTTTTGGAATACCGTTTGGGGTGTTACCGAACTTTTCAGTTTCAATTTTGCGTACTACGCCAACGAGGGACTGAAGCTGTTTTTGGGATGGTAATCACACCCGAGACAAAATGCGCCGTTGAAAGAATCGCTCAAATACTTGGAATGAAAGAGGGCGCGACCGAGTTTCAAGAAAGCGCGCCCAGAATTGAGGAAGGAAAGAATCGTCGAGCGGGTGAGAAAGTGGCGATCCTAGACCCACTGCTCACGCCTGAAAACTCACCTTCTCCTTCAATATCCTCGGCAACTCGGGCAATTTACTGCGCTCGATCAGAAACGTCGCCAGCTCGGTGATCTCACGGAAGGCGTAATGCTGGCTCAAGGTCCCCTCCAGGTAGCCCGCCCCACTCGTGCCGCCCGTTCCCGCGCGGACGCCGATCATCCTTCGCACCATCGAAAAATGGCGATACCGCCAATTCGACAACAACTCATCGATCTCCGAAAGCGTGTTCAACAACTCGAACGGATACTGAAAGATCGGCAAGTCGCGGTACAAGGTAATGAACAACGCCGCCTGCAACGCCTTCGGCGTCAAGTCGCCGCGCCCCTCGGCAAACAAAACCTTCTCAAACTCCGCGCCCCTCCCGCCCTCGCCCGCCGACAGACTCTCGCGGTACGCCTCGCGGTAATCGGACCAGAACTTGTCTGCGCTCGCGTTGCTGGTGGAAACATACTCCGCCCAATACCGCTCCTCAAAGAACGGCATCCGCTCCAGCCAGGCGATCACCAACCCCTTCAACGTTGGCTCGCCCTCCGCGCGCGTCACCTCCCGCATATCGGCTTCCGATAAACTCCCGCGCCGCGTGTGCTTGTAGTATTCGCGCTTATGCCGCTCCTCCATCTTCAACCCCAACTTCACCTCGATCAAACGGAACTGCTTCGATTGAAAACCCGAAGCGGGCAATAAATAATTTCTGAACTCCAAAAAATCGAGCGCCGTCATCGTCTCCAGCACGCCCACCTGCTGGTGCGCCAACTCCAAAATCTTCACGATGCGTTTCAACTTGCGCGCAGCCGCGCCCATCTCGCCCGCGTTGTCGTTGATGGCGCCCCCGATGAAAATTCGCCGCACCCGATCCAACTCGAAGATCACCTGCTTGAACCACAACTCATACGCCTGATGGATGATGATAAACAACATCTCGTCGTTGCCGTCTTCCATCTTTGTAAAACTGCGCGGATGCTGGCTGTTCAAGATCGTATCGAGTTCGATGTAATCGCCGTAATACAGATCGTCCATGTTGATTTCTCCTTTGTGGTAACAGTCTGCCCTGAGTATAATCCCCTCCATGCTCAAAGCCCTGATCTTCGATTTCGACGGACTCATCCTCGACACCGAAACCCCCGAATACATCGTTTGGAAGACCATCTACGAAGAAAACGGATTCGACTTCCCCCACGACGACTGGGGAAAAATCATCGGTGGAAACGGACTGCTGGATTTCGACGCGGCGGACAACCTCTCGCGTCTTTCGCAGGGGCGGCTTGATTCGGCTTCCCTGCGCGCCCGCCACAGCGTGGAAAGCCTCGCCCTGGTGCACTCCCAGTCCATCCTGCCGGGCGTGATCGAGCTCATCCGCAACGCGAAGGCGCGTAACGTGAAGCTCGCAATCGCCTCCAGTTCGCATCACGCGTGGGTCGATACGCACGCCAGGCGCCTCGGCATCTTCGACCTGTTCGATACCGTCATTGCCGCAGACGATGTGGGCGCGGGGCGGACCAAGCCGAACCCCGATCTATTTCTCACGGCGTTGAATCAGCTTCAAGTCCAGAAAAATGAAGCGGTGGTCTTCGAAGATTCCCCCAACGGAATCAAAGCCGCCAACCGCGCCGGCATCTTCGTCGTGGCGGCGCCCAACCATGTTACCTCGCGGCTCTCGCTCGCAGGCGCCGATTTGGTCGTCAAATCGCTGGCTGAATTGTCGCTGGAAAGTTTGTTTGAATTATTGAGTCACGGCGAGAGTACCTGACGCGGTTGCACTGCGTCAGACTGGCGAATTATTGAAACGACTTCACCGCGTCGTCGATGGTATCGAAGATGTCGATGAACGTGGTGATGCCCGAAATTTTCAGCACCTCGCGAATGCCCCCGGAAACGCGCGCCAGTTTCAACGGGTTGCCCCCATCCTTTGCCAGAATTTTATGCATTACCACAATGGCGCGCACGCCGATGCTCGAGAGCGACTCTTGCGCGCCCAAGTCGAGGACAAGATTCCGCGTCCCGTTTGCGCGCGCCTCGCGGGTGATGGCTTCCAGCTCGGCGAAGTTATCGAGCGACACGCGCTCGAGCAAGTGGAACACCGTCGCGGAGCTGGTGGAATTCTGTCGCGAAATTTGAACGACGCTCATGCGCGCACCAACTCTTCGTATCTTTTGCGCTGGCGTTCGGTGGCAACCACCGTGTTCCGCAACAACATCGCCACCGTCATCGGTCCCACGCCGCCGGGCACGGGGGTGATCCAGCCTGCCACTTCCTTCACCGTTTCAAAATCCACATCGCCGACCACTTTTGTGCCGCGCGTGCCGTCGGGCAGGGTGACATCCACCTGGTTGATGCCGATGTCGATCACCGCCGCGCCGGGCTTGACCATGTTTGCGGTAATCAGCCCCGGTTTGCCGACCGCCACAATCAACGCGTCTGCTTGACGCGTGTGGTACGAGAGGTTGCGCGTGCCGTGATGGCAGATGGTCACCGTGCAAAGATCTTCCACAAGCAGTAACGCCACCGGCTTGCCCACGATCTCCGAGTGGCCGATTACAACCACTTCCAGCCCGCGCAAGTTCAACCCCGTGGACTTGAGCAGTTCCACCGAAGCGAGCGAGGTGCACGGTCCAAGCGATGCATCACCGTAGACGATATTGCCGATGTTGAGCGAACTCATCCCCTCCACATCCTTGCTATGGTGAATGGCGTTTTCCAGTTCCTCAAGATCGAGCGTTTCCGGAACGGGACGCTGGAGGATAATGCCGGTCACGCGCGGGTCCGCGTTGAAAGCGTGGATCGCCGCGCCCATTTCGCGCTGGGTGATGCTTCCGGGATAGTGTCGGTGTTCGAACTCGATGCCGACCTTCTCCGCCGCTTTCTGCTGGTTCTTGATGTACAGCGAGACCGCCGCGCTGTCGCCCACATCGATCGAGACGAGGCGCGGCGTCCAGCCTAATTCTTTGAGTTTTATCACGCGTTCGCGCACATCGTCCTTCACTGCCTGCGCGAGTTTCTTACCGTCGATGATCTTGTAATTCATGAAGCCCTTCCTGTGCGGGCACAATGATACCGCAAAAATAAAAAGAGACTGGCGGGAAACCAGTCTCTTGGGAAGCGGGTATCTTTCTATCTTTTGTATATCAAACTAAAGGTTCTCCCGAGTTGGCTGACCCAATCTACAAACAGCCACACCCCAATGACGATCAGCGAGCCATCGAGGATCTGAGACCACAAGGCATCGAGTTGTGTTGGCGCGGTCGCATCGTCCGGGGGAAAATAGTATTGAAAAACGCCCAATGCGTTTTGGTGTAGTCGGATGAAATAGTCGGAAACCAGGTGAACGACAGGCAGATCTACCAGCCAGCGGATTGCGAAAAACGCCCCAACGAGCAGGATCAGCCATAAAGCCACAACGGCAAGATGGTGGCGGTAACGCTCCCACCACGTCAGCGCGTTGGTTTCGGATTTCTTTCTTGTCTCCTTCCCCTTGTCGGTGGGTCTGCCTGCCTTTTCACCGATGCCGGGGTTCCATTCCTTCGGTCTCAATTCTCCCAGCGTTCGTTTCGCGAGAGGCGTTGTAAATTTCTCAAGGTTGTTCCAATACTCTCCGTGATTTTCCGACGATGTTTTCGTTCGGATATTGGTTGGGCTGGCTACGCCTCGCGCGAATTTGGCGTCTAGCGGGGGCGCTTTTTCAAAGTAGGTGTACTCGTCCAATCCGTAAAATTCGGTGATCGGGTCTGAGAAGTTCCAGAAATTCAGCCACTTGAAACTCTTCGGAAAATTCTGTTCCGTGGAAACCGAGACCGGGAAACGCTCATAATAAACGGGATCGAGCACACCGCGCGCATGATGATAGTAACTCAGGACGCTGCCGATGGTTGTGTAGGTGAAGATTTTGTCCTGGTATTTCTTGTCGAGGAAGTGGAACAATGCCTCGTACGTGATCGGCGTGCCTTGCGAGTGCGCCACCACATGGATGCGCTTGACGCCCGGCTTGTTATAAAAATAGACAATGTCGTTGATTACCGCGCTCCTCACCCGGTTCGATTGCGCCGGGTCCATCGCGTAATTCACCACATCGTCCATGTATCCCACCAGCATCACGTTGAGGGCTTTATCGAGCGACGCGCCAATGCCGCCCAGGAATTTTGTCCATTTCAACAGACTCACCAGCAGGGTGCCGATGAACCCGATGGGAAGCGTGATAAAGATCAGGTAGCGATAGATCAACGGGGTAAAGAACAGGCGGGTCAGGAATACCTCGTCGACTTTTCCCACAAGTTTCCTGCCGTCTTCCTCATAGGAGTAATATTCCGCGATATCCACGTCGCTGTTGGCGTACGCTCGAAACCTCCATAAGAGTCCGCGCGCAACAATCAGGGAGGTTTGAATCGCGAGCAACATCAACACAAAGCGCAGGTAAGCCCCAGGTTCGCTTACGAGGAAAAAGATCAACGCGAGCAGCACCCAGTTGGGAAGTACCGGCAGGCTTTTCAATTTCCGGTGTTTGGCATACTGGTAACTCATGACGGAATGTTCGAGCGCCGGGGCGATCGCCCAGATCGCCCCGGTGACGAACACGAAAAGCAAGCCGTTAAAACCCGGCAGGTTGAAGATCTCATCGGCAAGGATGTTTTTCAACGCGTCGTTAAACCATGTAACAGTGGACAGAATTTTGATGAACGGCAAAAGAACCAGCACAAACAGCAACAAATAGGAGAAGTAATAACCGAAGTAATCCCAAGCCCTTGTGCCGGGCGTCTTGCCGCGCTGGAAAGCGAAATTCTTATTGCCCCGTTGATCTTTCAGCCATTTTGTATTTCGCGTGAATACGGCATTGCGGAGCATGTTGGCAAACACAAACGACGCCATGCGCCACTCCCGCGAGAGATTCCCAAGCGCGCCGGAAGGCAGGGTTTCGGCTTCCCAATACGACTCCTTCAACCAGAGACGCCTGTTGGTCTTCCGCGCCTGCGCTTCGTTTCCGATTTTTTCCTCAAACTGGTGGCGGGCGCGGATCTCCGTCACGTGCTTGTGCGATTTCCCATCCGGGTTGTGAGGCGAGGGCGGGTAATCGTCGAACCCGGCGGTCACTTGGGTCAGTGTGGCATTCTTGTCCAGCGATTTGATCGCGGGCCAGAAACCGCGCAGGAAGATGTTGAGATGGTCGTCCTCCGCCTGTTCGCCGGCGCCCTTGACGACAAGGATCACATCGGTCTCTTCTAGCGGTTCTTTTGATTTTCTGCGTTTGGGGTCTGCCTTTGTTGCCATATCTAACTCCTTTTCTCGCCCAAGGAACGGCATTTGCCTTATGGCGCGCCACCACGCAAGGCATTGCCATGACAATTCGTTCTTTACCGCTAAAACACTGTATGAGATACGAGTTACGCGATTTGAGTTTAGTCTGCTATGGCTGGCGCAACCGTTGGGATATCATCCTTCAACTCTTTGCGCGGGGTGAAGATGGCGGCGACCCATCCCAGCGCGGCGGCAATGAAAGCGATCACAAAAACAAGATGGACGGCGTTCGCCATGGCAAGGCGCGCGCCAGACTCGACGACTCCGCCCGAGGTGGAGAGCGGGTCGAGGAGTTGGGAGATCAGCCCCACGTCTAGACCTGAGGCGTTTAGGTTGGCGGCGAGTCGCGCGCTCAACGCGGCGCCCATCACGCTGACGCCCAACGTCCCGCCCATCGAGCGGCTGAATTGGAGCATCGAAGTGGCTGTGCCAAGATGACGCCGCTCCACGGTGGTTTGCACCGCGATCACGTACGCGGGAATCGAAAGCCCCATGCCCATGCCCATCAAAGTGACGAACACCATCACGAAGATGCGGCTCGCGTCCGCGCCGAAAATGGCAAGCAGCGCCGCGCCGATGATAAATATGCTGGTGCCGATGATGCTCAAGCGGCGATACCCAACCTTCAACAAAATACGCGAGCCGAAGATACTGCACGCCACCCAGCCCAATAACATCGGCGTGACGGTAACGCCCGCCTGCGTGGGGCTTGCGCCCAGCACCGATTGCACGAACAGAGGAATGAATGAGATCGTCCCGAACACCGCCCAACCGGTGAACAAGCCGTGCGAGGTGGCGGTGGAAAAAAGTCTATCGCGGAACAATGCGAGCGGCAGGATTGGGTCTGCGGCGCGCCGTTCCACTCGAAAGAGGATCACAAAGAGGATCAGCGCAGACGCGATGAAGAGCCACCCCTGGGATGTGCCGAGTTCCATCAACCCAAGCAGGAGCAGGACGACGCTTGCCGATAACAACGCCGCGCCGGCGTAATCCACCGCGGGTCTTTCGTGACTGTATGCCTGATCCCGCCACGCGAACGCGACCAACGCCCCGGCGATCAGACCGGGAAACACGTTGATGTAGAAGATCCAATGCCATGAAAGTTGATCCACGATGAACCCGCCCAACAGCGGACCCGCCACCGACGAGACGCCCCACACGCCGGAAAACACTCCCTGCATTTTGGTGCGTTGTTCGAGCGAGAACATTTCGCCGATCAAAATAAATGCCAATGGCATGATTCCGCCCGCGCCGATTCCCTGCAAGGCGCGCGCCAGAATCAGTTGAGTCAATGTGGTTGCTAATCCGCACAGCACAGAACCGATGAGGAAGAGCGCCATCGCAAAGACATACAACTTGCGCCTGCCATAAATATCCGAAAGTTTTCCGTAGAGGGGAACCGTGGTGGTGGATGCCAACATGAACGCGGAGAAGACCCACGAGTAATTTTTCAACCCGCCCAGTTGACCGACAATGGTCGGCATGGCGGTGGCAACGACGGTGGATTCCATCGACGCGAGGAACAGGCTGAGCATGATGCCCACCGTGACAAGAATGATGCGATTGCGTGACATGTTTTCCTTATTTGGGTGAAATGAGCGCAAAGCCTCGATGGGCTTTGCGCTCGTAATCATACCTCGAAAAATATCTGGAGCGACTAAAACCCAACAAGAAAAGGCATGTCGCCCTCCCCAGGGGCGGCGGAGTTTATCCTGAGAGAGTGTTTCTTAACTAGTCACCCGACAGTTTCATAAATAGGCGCATACAGATAAAGGAAAGGATAACAGGCGCAATAACTGTCGGTCAATAAAACGCCAACCGATTTGAAACAGGCTTAGATCGCGGCGATCTTTTCTGTCCACGAGCTGCCGTAAGCCGATCTGAATAATTTTTGCTCCGGCAGAAATCAGCCAATCAAACAAAAAGGCTACCACCAAGGTCAGACGTGATCGATGTTCAGAAGTTCGTAACATCGCGCATTCCAAATCAAAGCCGTGTTTTTTCAAATCGCCAAACATTTCTTCAATCCACATTCTACGCTGATCGCATTGTAAAACCAATTTGCGATCGGGCATATTGGTAGCCAGACACCACGGTTCCTTTTCTCCTGGTTTCCAATATACCAACACAGACGCAGGGAAGGCCCGTTGCTTTGTCAGGAAACCTTTTGGCAACCAAGCCCTGTCGCCTGATTTTCTCACAACGCTTTCCAGAGCTTGCCAGGCATCATCTTTACCAACTCGAAAGCTTGTATTTGACGAAGTGCATAATACCAGCGCCATATGGCTGTAGCAAAGTCGTTGTCCGCGATAGAGCACAAGTACAAAGGCTTAACGCGAAAAGCGCGAATCAGGCACACGGATTACGCGGATTTCACGGAAAAACCTTTAAGTACCCATTCTTTCTCCGTGCTTTCCGTGACTTCCGCGTACCAAAAATGTTTAATCACGACGATTCCTAATGAGCCTTTCGCGTTGCATGATGTCCCACGCATTATGAGTTTTTACCAAAGAGGGAAGCCGATAAAATTGAAGAACCGCAGGAAGATCGGTTCGTACAGTTGCAAACCAACCAGGGCGACGATCACCCCGAACACGGCGCCGGCGATGATATCTGAAACGTAATGCACGCCCATTGCCACGCGCGCCAGCGCGACCAACGGCGCCCACAACCACAAGGGTACGGCAAGCCAGGCGGGACCAAACCACGCGGCGACCACCGCGATGAAGAACGCGCGCGCCGCATGTCCGGACGGAAACGAATGCGGGTCTGTGTTGCGATAGACGCTCCCCCACTCGCCTTCGGGGCGACTCCTGCGCACCGTAAATTTGATTCCCATCACCAGCGCCGCCAGCCCCCCAATGCCGACGAACTGAATCACTGCCCACTCTTTCCAAAAAGAATCGCCGAAGGACCACAAGATCGCCATGGCGATCCACCAAAACCACGAATCACCGGAATGCGCGAAGAAGACCGCTACAGAGCGCAATGCGCCTGGCTTTTCAGCCACGCGCATGTGATCGGAAAGTCGCGCATCCCATTCAAGGATGGTTCGGATGCTCATTTATGCTTGGGTTGTGACTTGAGTCGCGCAGGTTTTGAAACAACCGCTTTTTTCTTTGGCGAGGCAGGTTTTTTTGTCGCCATTTTCTTGGCAAGAGTTTTCGTTTTTGCCGCGGCTTTGCGTTGACTCTTCCCCAACTCAGCCCGCAAGAGTTCGAGTTGATGCGGCTTATCCACATCCATTGCGGCTTCGGCGTAGGGCCAGATGATGGCGCGTCCCTTGATGCCGATGCGCTCGCTGATTCGCCGGACGGCATCTTCAATGGTGAGTTGTCGCGTGAAGAGGGAGAATAACAAACCCAGACCGAGTTTGCTCGCCTGTTTGAGCGGGCTTTTCCGCGCGCCGAGCAGGTCTTCCCAGGTATCCAAATGTTCAGTCGCCATGCGGACGTGGGTGAGGTTGACATCCGCTCCGCACACTTCCATATCTTTGAGTTTGGTGTAGGTTCGGTTCGAGCCGGGGAAACGCGCTTCCATCACGTCTTTCATACAAATGCCATAGTAGAGATCGTCCTGTGTTTCCATGGCGGTATCCACGAGCCAGTCCACCATGTGGGCTTTGAGCGCGGGGATGTCGGAGGATACGATCAGCACGTATTTGCTTTTCTTATCCAACTCAACGGATTTGTTGATGCCTGCCACGATGTTGGAGAGCATGCGTCCCTGGTTGGTGAGGTAATACAACGGTTTCGAGCAGATCAACGCGTTTTTGGGTGAAAGCCCCACGAGGATGACATTCTTCACGCGCTTGGATTCGCTGAGCGCGTCGAGCACCCATTGTGCCATGGGTTTGCCGGCCACATCCACGAGCGCTTTGGCGTCGCCTTTCAGGTAGGTATATAACGGGTCTTCCGGGTTGGGAATGCCACCCGCGATCACGACTGCATCCATAAGATCTCCTTGGTATAAGTAGACAGGGAAACACGTAGATACGCGTTTCCCTAGTTCAATTTTTGTAATTGCGGTTCCAAGCCCAATTGATCGATCAGCGTATTGAGTTCGTCGTTCGTCAAGGCGCGTCCCTTGCCCGCCACAGCGATGAGCGCCGCTTCCAACATGTTGGCGCCGAAGGATCGCCCTTCGACGTTGAGCGTTGTTGTGACAAGGTATTTCACCCCGCGCTGTTTGAGGAACTCCACGTCGGCGGGCGTGGTGGTGTTGGTGACGATGACCTTTCCGCGCATATCTTCCGGCAGGTGTTGTTTGACGTATAGAAAATCACCGCCGGTGACGGTGTTGCCCTGGTAGTATTTTTCGTACTTGGGCGTGACCTTTTCCTGCTTTTCACCGGTGGGGTAGAGCATACTGAGCGGCATGCGCCCGACAACCGGCATGAGAATTTTTGCGGTGGTTTTAAGCGCGCTCATTGTGTGAATGGCGAGGGGGATATCCAAGCCGAACATCAGGTCGCCGAAAACGCATTGGTAGCCGGCTTTGATGAACGACTCGGTCATGCCGTAGCGGGTGATGCCCGCAACAAGGAACGCTGTTTTGGGTTGGATCTCATCGCCGATCTTCTTTTCGAGCCATTGCATCACGCGGGCTTCGAGGGTGTCTTTCACTCCGCTTCCGTCCACGTAGGGGGTGCGTTTCACATCCTGCACCAGTTTGAGCGCGCCGTGGAGGGGATAAAACTTCCAGGGGGTGTGCACGCCGAGGTCGATGCCGCCCACGCCGAATGCGTCCACACTGCCGTCCATTTCGCGGAACATTTGACGCGCTTTGTTTTCGTCGCCGTCTGTGCCGATGCGCTCGATGCGCACCGTTTCGCCCAGCAAACTGACCTCGACGGTTTTATTACGGGTGGCGGAACCAAGGCTGATACTGACGGCTCGCTTCATGGTGAGTCCTCCTCAGGATGAGATAACCGATTATAGTCTGAATCAGTTTTCCCCTGCGCAGGAAGCGTGAAGTAAAACGTCGAGCCGTTGCCCGGTTGAGATTCCACCCAGATGGCGCCGTCGTGAAATTCGATGATGCGTTTGACGAGGGCGAGACCGATGCCTGTGCCGTCAGATTTTGGATCCAGTTTGTTGAATAAGCCAAAGATGCGGTCGAGGTGGCTGGGTTCGATCCCCATGCCGTTATCGCGCACAAAAAAGACAGGCATGCCCTGTCGCCAATCTGTTACGCCGATTTCGATGACGGGCTTTGGCTGTTCGCCCATGAATTTCGCGGCGTTATCGACAAGGTTTTGAAATACTTCGAAGATGCGCTGACGATCTCCATAGACGCTGGGCAGCCCATCCTGCGCGCGCGCTTCCACTCCGCGATCATGGATGCGGCCGTGAGATAAGTCGAGCGCGTCGGCAACCAACTGTTGCATGTCGACAAGCGCGGGTTCATTCATCAGCCTGCCCACTCTGGAAAGTTCCAGCAGGTCGTTCAGCAATTGTTGCATTTTTTCGGTGGCGTCGACGATGCGCTGGATGTCGGATTCCAATCGTTCAGTGTTAGCGGAGAGGGCATCCTGTTTCAGGTAGCCGAGAAAGCCTCGAATGGTGAACAGAGGCGATTTTAGATCGTGTGAGACGGTGTAAGTGAACCGTTCGAGTTCGGCGTTTTTCGATTCCAATTCGCCGATCAGTTTTCGGCGCTGGTTGAGTTCATGCTGGAGGGAGGCTTCGTCTAATTGCCGTTTGATGGCGGCGCCGAGGATGTTCCCCGCCACCAGCAAGGCGTCGATCTCCGCATTCGTCCATTCCCGTTCGATGTTCACATCGTCGAATCCGATCGTGCCCCACCATTTGCCGTCCACAAACACCGGGAAGTCGAGGAGCGCTTTCATGCCCCGCCCAAGCAGGGAATCCATCTGTGTCATGCTGAGATGTTTGACATCGCCGATGTAGGGTTGCCCGACAGTCATGCTCTCGTACCAATTCTCAAAATCGCTCTCTTTGACGGGAATGTTTTGGGAGGCGGGGTCGTGAAGATCGCTGGGCGTGGACGGCGCGGTCCATTCGAATTGCATCGAGGCGACCACGTTGCCGTCTGATAGTTCATGGTTTTCGAACACGAAGGCATGGGAGGCGTTGATGGCGGCGCCTAGTTGTTCGAGAACGGTATCGATCTCGTTCCGCCAGTCTGTGGATTTGAGGAACAGGTTCGCCGCGTCGGCGACAACTTCAAGGATCGATTCGCGCTGGCGCAGGCTGACTGCGATCTGCTTTCGCTCAACCAACTCTATTTGCAGGGCTTGCTCATCCCTTTGGCGGCGGATGGCGTTACTCAGTAAATTAGCCGCCACTCGGAGCGTGTCCACTTCGAAATGCGTCCATTCGCGCACCTCATCGTAGACATCGAATCCAATCGTTCCCCACCAGCGCCCGTCCACTATGAGAGGCACTTCGGCATGCGCTTTCATGCCGATGGCTTCGAAACGGGATTTATCGTCAGGCGCATAGGTGTTCAAGTTACCGGCGTAGGCTTCGCCGCGTTGCAGTTGCTCGTTGGCGCTGCCTGGCGCCACTTGTATGATGTGCGCTTTTGTGTCTGAACCATATTCTGTCGCGGTTGGGTATCCTTCAGCGGTCCACTCGCGGAACAACATTGCCTTTGTCAAGCCGTCGGGCTCAATAAAGTTTTCAAACAAGTAGGCATGTGTGGCAAGCATAGCCCTGCCGATGCGCTCCAAAACAACTTCGATGACGTTCCTCCAATTGGAGGAGGTCAGAAACTGTTCGGCGGAAAACATCACCGCCTCGAGCACGTATTCGCGCTGTCGAAGGTTGACTTCCACCAGAGTCCGTTCAGTTAGCTCGGTTTGCAATTCGGAAAATAAGCGGGAGTTCTCGAGGGCAATGCCAATATGCTCGCCCAGGGTGGAAATTAATTTAAAGTCGGCTTCCGTCATTTTCACCCCCTGCGTGCTTTCCACATTAAGAATGCCCACGAATGATTTCTTATCGAATAACGGTATGCAAATTTCAGAGATCACGCCTTCCACCGCCTGCCGATACAACGGGCTGGTGGAAACATCCTCAATGTAAGCGGGGACGCCGGTGCGCGCGACCATGCCGATCACGCCTTCATCGAGGGCTATGGTCACATAGGGAGTTTCATACCCCACCTGGTGTTGCATGATCAGCGCCTCTTCTTTCAGTAAATAAAGGCTGACCTGTGTGTACCCAAACGATTCGGCGATCGATTCCACAACGTTAAAGATCAACCCGTGTCGATCGATGGACTGCGACATGGCGGTGCGCACCCTGCCGATCAGGGCGAGTTCCTGCGCTTGTTTCTTGGCGGTTTCATACAGAAGGCGGTATCGCTGTTCCTCCTCCTTCAATGCCCGCTCTGCCCGCTTGCGCTCCAGTAATTCAGATTGCAAGTTGGAGAATAGTCGTGAATTCTCAAGCACAATGGCAACCTGGTCGGCAAAAATGACTGCCAGCTCGGCGTGATGCTGTGTGAACTGATTCTGCTCGCGGCCATCCAGGGCGATCACGCCGAAGATTTGACCGCGCGTCTTAAGCGGAATTGCCAGCCATGAATGAATGTAATTGTGCGGCGGGATCTGAAAATCTTTCATCTGGTTTTGCACATCGAGTCTCAACAAATAAGGAACATCCCCCTTCAAAATCGGAAGGACGGCATTATCATCGTCGATCTCAAACGTGTAGCCCCCATTCAACAACTCGGCAGGCAGGTTTCGACCCGCGATATATTTTTGAGCGCGCCCATCGATCCGCCAAATGGACGCGCTATCGTATGGCACAACCCGCTTGATCTGATCGAGGATCTTTTCTAGAATTTCCGAAAACTCCAATGAGCCGACGATGCCGGCCAAGCTTTCACGCAGGGTCTCCGACTCCTGATTCTTGACCTCCAACTCGCGGATCAAATTCTCGTCGCCATGTTCCCGTCGCTTGGGCGAGGTCACATCGCGGAGGATCAGGAGCGCGGAAGCCTCGGAGCAGGGCGCGACACGCATTTCATATCCGCGAAGTTCCGCGTCGTCGGGCATTTGAAATTCGATGGGTTGGATTTGTCTGCCATCCAACACAAGGCGGATGGCAGATAAGGCGGCTGAACAAATTTGGGGAGGGAAAAAATCACGGAGGTTGCCTCCCGCTCCCTGTGCCCTGGCAAAAGGCGAATGTTCATATCGCGCAGGGATCAACTCCAGCACAGCCCCGTCTGCTGAAACTTCAATGAGCGTATCCGGCAACACGCGCAACAGATCGCGATGGCGCGCCGCCGCTGGCAGTGACTCCGGAACCGATTTCTTTATTGTCTTCATGAGTTTGATTCGCGCTAAAAGGCGTAGGAGGCATTATAGTGGAATCCCGCCAGAATCGCTTCACAATTTTGTTGAAATCTCAGGGGGCGCAAACCGCCTTGAAGGTTTCCCGGGCTGTAACAACATTCGGCGCCAGCGTTTGGACAACCAGGGCGTAATCGCTCGCGCTTCGCACCTGATAAAAATCATACGCCTGTTTTGTGCCGCCCTCCTCAAACTGGATGGACATCTCCTCGGAGGTGTCGCCTGTGGTTTCCTCTTTCCACATCCACACCACATTGGATGGACCGTACGCCGTGATCTCCACAGTGATGGCGACGACGCGGGGAAACGCATCGCACGCAACGCTCATCACCACCGGGTCGATGCTCACAAGTACGGCTGATACAGTTACCTGAGGCGCTGTCGCCACTGGGACCGCCTCGATGTTCCCCTCCGTGTCTGTGAATTCGGAGGACAGCCAGCAGTTGGTAGATGGGTTGCTTGGGTTGCGCACATGCCACCATGCCAGATCGGGGCTTTTACCGATCACCTCGGCATGTTTGCCGGGCCGCAACTCGCCCACCACCGCATACGCAATGCTGGGACCGTAACGGCAATTGACGATCTGCTCCTTCGGAAACGCAACCACAAGCCTCAGAGGCAGAGTGGGCGTGAGGGTGGGCAATGCGTAAGTTAGGAAGGTCTCGATGGGGACGATCGTCGCGGTGGAGTTGCCCGCAGGCGGCGCGCCCGTTGTCAATGGGGGGAGAGGCGTTTGCGTCCCCAGCGGCATATTGCACGAAGCGGAAATCAAAATGAAAACGGCGGCGTATCCGATTATTCTTTTCATACATCCTCCTTTATGGAAACATCTTAGCGCGAGAAAAAAGGCGCGGCAATAGTTCTTATGGTCTGGCGGGAATGTGATACAATGCCATTAGAACATTTTTTCTGTTTTGAAAGGAGATACCATGAGCAAGCGAGTCTTGGTGTTGGTTGGAACGACCAAAGGAGGGTTCATCTTCGAGAGCGATGAGAACCGCAAAACGTGGGGCATGAGCGATATTCTCTTCAAGGGTTGGAATGTGATGCACATGCAAATGGATCCGCGCGATCAGCGTTTGCACGCGGCGACGAGTCATTTTGTGTACGGTCCAACCATCCATCACTCAGACGATCTTGGCAACACATGGATGCAGGCGAAGCAAAGCCCCGCCCTCACGCGCTCATCCAATTCGGGCAGACCGCCCAGCACGATGGATGAAGCGTTCGTTTCTGAGGGCGGCGAGAGCATCAAAGAAAAACCTGAGAAGATGATCAAGGTGTGGAATATCAAGCCCGGGCGCGCGAGTGAGCCGAACGTGTTGTACGCAGGCGCGCAACCCGCTTCGTTGTTCAAGTCAACCGATCGCGGCGAAACCTGGACGTTGAATGAAAGTTTATACGATCATCCGCAACGCGGCGAGTGGGGACCGGGCGCGGGAGGCTTGACTCTTCATACGATCTTGCTCGACCCAACAAATGAGCAACGCATGTATATCGCAGTATCAGCGGCGGGATGTTATCGCACCGACGACGGCGGTGTGACATGGGCGCCGTACAACAAAAACGTGCGCGCCGATTTCATGCCCGATAAATATCCTGAGTTTGGTCAGTGCGTGCATAAGATGACGATGCACCCATCCACGCCCAATGTGTTGTATCAGCAGAATCATTGCGGCGTGTATCGCAGTGACAATTTCGGCGAAGATTGGATAGACATCGGCGAGGGCAAACTGCCGACACCCTTTGGTTTTGCCATCGGCGTGCATCCCACAGACCCGCGCACAATTTACACCGTGCCTGAAGAAAGTCAGGAATACCACATCAGCGTGGATGGACAATTTGCAGTGTGGCGCAGTCGCGACGCGGGCGATTCGTGGACGCGTCTTACCACGGGTCTGCCTGAGCGCGCTCATGTGGATGTTTTGCGCGAAGCGATGGGACTCGATTCGTTCGAGGATGCCGGCGTATACGTCGGCACGAACACGGGGCAATTGTTTTACACGCGCGATTCAGGCGACAGTTGGGAATTGCTCGCAGATTTCCTGCCGCCGATCCAATCGGTGGAAGCGGCGGTGGTTGGGTGAAACTGTAGGACGAGATAATATCTCGTCCTACTTTGTTAAACGGGAGGGTTATAATCCGAAACCAATCCTTTTTATGTGTGGGAATTCTCCCTCACCCTAACCCTCTCCCGCTGGGAGAGGGAACACACGGAGCAACATGCACATCCTCGTAACCAACGACGACGGCGTTCAAGCGCCGGGACTGCTCGCCCTCGCGCAAGAAATTCGCAAACTGGGCAAAGTGACCGTGTTCGCGCCCGACAAAAACTGGTCGGCTTCGGGGCATGTAAAGACTCTCGAACGCCCATTGCGCGTGGGTGAAACGACTTTGGCGGATGGTACGTCCGCCTTGCAAACCGACGGCGCGCCGTCTGATTGCGTCGCGCTCGCCTTGCTGGGTATCACGGAAAAAGTTGACCTGGTCATTTCGGGCATCAACCCTCACGGAAATTTGGGTCATGATATTACCTACTCTGGAACCGTCACCGCTGCGATGGAAGCCGCCATCACGGGTATCAAAGGAATCGCCGTGTCGCTCGAATCGCCCGACGGGCATAAAGGCGCGCTGGATTATTCCACCGCCGCCATCGTGGCGCGACACGTTGCCGAACGCGTCATTGCCAACGGTCTGCCGGAGGACGTGGTGGTCAACGTGAACGTCCCCTATTTAAAAGAGGCTGAGCTCAAAGGCTACATGATCACGCGGCAGGGGTTGCGCGTCTACCGCGACGCGCTCGATTCACGTCGCGACCCGCGCGGCAAACCCTATTATTGGATCGGCGGCGACGCGCCCACCGGCGTGGACGAACCCGGCACCGATTTCGGCGCGTTGAACGCCGGTTATGTTTCGATCACGCCGTTGCAATTGGATCTGACGAATTACAAGGCGATGGATGTGTTGAGGAAGTGGAGTTTTTAAACACCGACGATAGACCACAGACAACGGACGATAGACCGCAAACCATGGGAGCGCTCAAAGGTTGTAGATAGCCCAACAGACTAACCACGGAGACACCGAGGCGCGGAGTTTTTTTTAATTGCTTTTCTCCGTATTTCCGTGACTCCGTGGTTAGGGTTTTCCGCCTGTGGTGAAACCCATCTACATACTTTTAGCGCACCCCAGACCATTTCATCGTCCATGGTCGGTGGTCAATGGTCATAAAATTGAGGAAGTCAACATGAGGTACACAACCCCTCCCAACCAGCAAGCCTATTACGAACAAGTGTGGACTCTTGTGAGGCAGATTCCAAAGGGAAAGGTCGCGTCGTACGGACAGATCGCGCTGATGCTCCCTCCGCCGAATGGGGTGGAGTTCGAGGCGTACAAGGCGTTTGGTCCGCGCTGGGTGGGCGGGGCGATGGCGAACTGTCCCGACGATGTGCCGTGGCAGAGAGTCATCAATTCGCAGGGAAGAATCAGCGAACGCGCCGGCGCGGAGAGACAGCGTTTGTTGCTCGAAGAAGAAGGTATCGTGTTCGTGAAAGATAAAGTAGATTGGAAGAAATTTGGGTGGAGGGGGTTGGATGAGGCAGACGCGCCGAAGCAGGAAAGTTTGTTTTAGAATCAACTACCTACCTGACAGTTTTTAAAATGGGACGCAGAAAAACGCAGATGAGCGCGATTTTTTTCAAAAAAACAGCAACTACTCAGCCTCGGAACATGTCGCTGCGAGGCGCCGCGTGGTTGTCGAGCTTGTCGAGACACTTGGTTTTGCCGAAGCAGTCTCCCCATGCCGGGAGATTGCTTCGTCGGGACCCCGAAAAAACATCGGGGCAGGCGAGCAAGAGCCTCCTCGCAACGACATGCCTGAGCAGTTATAAAAACAGGCCAAAAAAATTTTCTATCAGCGTTTATCAGCGTCCAAAAAAGGAAAGTGTCAGGCGGCTAGAGAATCAATAGATCACGAAAATAGGTTTTAACGCGATTCGATTTGCGCGGCGAATCGTATCGACTGAACCTTCGTAAATTACTGAAAATGCGATTTCTTGCGATTCGTCAACTTCACGCAACACCTAATCGCAAAGTGAACTTTGCGGCACAAGACCCAATATTTAACTTGACAAGCGTGGCAAGATTCGTACAATAGCCGCCAGCATGAAACCGATGAAGTATTTTCAACATTGCTTGTGTCTATGGCGGGGTTCGTAACCACTGCCTCAGACGTTTCCCGCAAGCAGTCGACTACGTAAGGCAGTGAACGCCCCCGCGCACCAAATTGTGCCGCGCAGGAAATGTTCGCTGTCCTTTTGTTTAAGTTGACTGCTTTTGATTTAACGAGACCATACCAAAAAGAGGAAACCATCATGTCATACGCTCGCCCTGAAAATCTTGTAGAGACCGATTGGGTCGCCGAACACCTGAACGATGCGAGCGTCCGCATCATCGAATCGGATGAAGACCCGTTGTTGTACGCGGTGGGGCACATCCCCGGCGCCGCGCAAGTGGATTGGTTCAGCGCGCTCCAACACCCGTTGCGCCGCGATTTTCTCACGCGGGAAAAGTTCGAGGAGACTCTCTCGTCTCTCGGCATTGCCAACGACACCACCGTCGTGTTCTATGGCGATAAATCTAACTGGTTTGCGTGTTACGCGCTGTGGCTGTTCCAATATTACGGGCACCAAAATGTGAGGATCATGAACGGAGGACGCCTCAAGTGGGAGAAGGAGAACCGGCCGCTCGTGAAGGAAATCCCCTCCTACGGGAAAACAACCTACCACGCGAAAGAAGCGGATCAGTCCATCCGCGCCTTCCGCGATGAAGTGTTGAAACAATCCAACGCGAAGAAACCGCTCGTGGATGTCCGCTCGCCCAAGGAGTATTCAGGTGAGTTGATCTCGATGCCGAATTATCCGCAAGAGGGCGCCACGCGCGGCGGGCACATCCCCGGCGCGGTGAGCATCCCATGGGCAACTGCCGTGAATGAAGCGGACAGCACGTTCAAGACGCCCGACGAATTGCGCGCGTTGTATGAAGGGAAAAATATCAAAGCCGACGGCGAGGTGATCGCGTACTGCCGCATCGGCGAACGCTCTTCACTGACGTGGTTCGTGTTGAAATACCTGCTCGGGTATCCCAACGTGAAGAACTACGACGGTTCGTGGACGGAGTGGGGCAACCTCGTCGACGCGCCGATCGAAAAATAAAAACCTTTTAAACACAAAGGACACAAAGAACACGAAGGAAAAGAATTAAAAAAACTTTGTGAACTTTGTGTCCTTCGTGATGAGGAAAGATGTCCCTTCCCCCCAACCTTCAAGAGATCGTAGACGACTTCGCTTCGATGACGCGCGAAGAAAAACTGGAAACGCTGATCGGGTACGCCGAATCCTTCCCGCCCCTGCCCGAGCGCTACAAGGAACAACGCGAACACATGGAAGCCGTGCCCGAATGTATGACGCCGGTTTTTCTGGTCGCAGAGAAACAGCCCGATGAAACGATCCTTTTTTACTTCGACATTCCGCCGCAATCGCCTACCGTGCGCGGACTGGCATCGATTCTTCACGACGGGCTGAACGGCTCCACCCTAGGTGAGATTCTCAGCGTCCCCGCCGATTTCTACCTGCCGATGAACCTCCAGGAGGCGGTCTCACAACAACGCTTGAACGGATTCATGGGGACGCTGGCGCACATGAAACACGCGGCTGTGCATGCGCAATCGGTTTGATCGTAAAGCAAACCGGAAGGCTTTTCTCGCACACGGATACTTCGACACGCCTTTCAGTCTCAGTACAAGTTTCGCGGTCTTGCCACGGAGACGCTGAGAAAAATAAAAAGATTTTCCAGTGTCTCCCCTGGCGCCAAAGTAAGTTCAAGACGCAGTGCAACTGCGTCTTGGCGGGCGACAGTTCGATTTGCTTGGCAAATCGAACTGTCGCCCGAAATTAATGAAGTACTGAGAGTAAGTCACGGCGCCAGCAACGTGGCGTACATCGAAAAGCGGAAGGTATCCGCCGTATTCGACGAGGAGAACGCGGCCGGCATGGCTCCAAAAGTATAGGCGTAATAGCGACCCGAGCCGGCCACCGTCAGCCTCCCTGCCAGGGTGTTGCTCTGCGGTAGGAACGCCAGCCAATATATCCCGGCCGGCAGGGCGGTTTGCGTGAGCACAGGTTGAGTATTCCAACCCGCCACAGGCGTGAAGGCGGCTGTTTCTGCCAGCAAGGCGCCCGGCGCGCCTCCCGAGTTACTGTAGATTCCCAAGCGCAACTGTCCGCCCGTGGTGGACACGTAATAACTCAGGCTTTGGATGGTGGACCCCTGCGACAGAGTGACTTGCTGCGCCACCAACTGATTCCCCAACCCTCCGTATGGGACGTTCAACACGCTCGTTTCACCCAACGTGATGGTTGTGCCGCCCATAGGAGTCGTTGTCACAGTGGATGTGGGGGTTCGCGTTGCCGTATTTGTAAACGTCGCTGTGACAGGTGGAGTCAGGGTCGCTGTGTGAGTCCGTGTCGGGGTGCTTGTAACGGCTGGCGTATTGGTGATGGTCGGCGCGAGCGTGGATGTGCTGGTAGGCAGCGCGCCAAGCGTCAGTGTGGCATACAGCGAGAAGCTGAACGCGCCGCTGGAAGGAGAGGTTGAATATGAAGCGGGCATGGCTCCAAAGGTGTAGCCGTAGTAACGTCCCGCGCCCGAATAGGAAATGCGCCCAGCGAACGAACCGC
>CASGHD010000028.1 GCA_949319575.1 uncultured Anaerolineales bacterium
ACCCGCCATTCAGAAAACCGCGGAAAACGGCGACCCAACGCGTTTCAAATTTACACACCCGAAATTGGACAACCCCTACGCCTTCTCTTTTAGCGGACTCAAAACTGCTGTCCTGTATCAAGTCAACGCGTTGAAGAAAAAGAACGAAGAACTTCCTGTTGCAGATATTGCTGCGTCGTTTCAGGCAACGGCGGTTGACATTTTGTTCAACAAAACCATGCAAGCCGCGCGCGATTTCAAAGCGAAAGAAATTTTGGTTGCGGGCGGAGTCTCTGCCAACAAAGCATTGCGAACTGCATTTCAAGCGCAAACAGAATTCAAGGTGAACATCCCCGCGTTTTCGCTATGCACAGACAACGCCGCCATGATCGCCGCCGCGGGATATTATCGGTACGCGCTCGGTCACGTTTCGGAAATGGATATGGATGTCCAGCCGACGTGGGCGCTTTCCTAGGTAAACACGGAAACAGGGAAACAAGTAGACACGTAAAAACGTAAACAGGTACAGACGGGATCGTAACCCTGTGTACCTGTTTCCTTGTTTACTTGTGTACGCGCCTTTCCCCTTAAAGGCCAAACCGCCCTTGGCTTGCCCGAGCCGCGGACGGTTTGTTAAGGAGAATGCAATCATTATTATATTCTCCGAGTTTAACGCAACCTGAACATGAACTAAATTGGGGATGAGAGTTTTAATTTGATTTCTTCGAGAGAAATCGGACCTTCGCGTAAGATTTTTATTTCATTGTTTGTACAATCCACAACCGTGGACGGGACTCCGCCCGGAGTTTTGCCTCCGTCAATGATCAATTCGATTCGACCGCTGAGTTGCGCGAACACTTCCTCCGCAGTGGACGGACTCGGTTGCCCAGAAATATTTGCCGATGTCACTGCCATCGGTCCCGCCGCGCGAAGCAAAGCGCGCGCAACCTCGTGATCTGGAACGCGAACACCGACGGTGGAGGTGGCAGAGACGACTGAGGGGAGAGTCGGTTGTTTGGGGATGAGGCAGGTCAAAGGTCCGGGAAAGAAGCGGGCGGCGATTCCGCGCGCAACGTCTGGAATATCCATTCCAACTTTGTCCATGTCATCCGCATCCGCGATCAAAACGGGAATCGCTTTTTCGATGGGACGATCCTTCGCGACATAAATTGACTCGACTGCTTTGCCATCGAACACAGGCGCGCCGACGCCATAAACAGTGTCGGTGGGGAAGGCGATCAAGCCACCTTTGTTTAACACGACGAGCGCGCGTTGAATCGCGTCAGGTGAATCGGCGCGGACAATGGCGGTGTTCATGTTTGAATCTCGAGCAGACGGTCTCGACCAGTGAGGTCTTGATGCAATGTGATGTTTGTATTTTGAAAATATTGACGAGCGAGTTGCATTGTTTGCTCGCCAAGAGTGGACTCGATCTCCAGCAAAATCAACGCGTTCGGCGCGAGCCAATCAGGAATCATGCTTAACAATTTGCGAAATAGATCAAGCCCATCATCACCGCCATCCAAAGCGAGGGTTGGTTCGCGTCCGTAAATGGGAAGTTGTTTGAGTGTGTTCGTTGGAATGTATGGCAGGTTTGAGCAGATCAAGTCGAAGGTCGAAGGTCGCAGGTCTGACTTTCGACTTTCGACCTTCGACTCGGGAAGAAGATCACATTCAACAAATTCAATCCTCTCGCTCACGCCATTCTTTTCCGCGTTTCGTCTTGCAACATCCAATGCCTTCGATGAAATATCCGTTGCGAGGATGTTTACACTCGGAACATTGACCGCAATCGAAACCGCTATCGCGCCTGAGCCCGCGCCGATGTCTGCAACATTCATTTTGGTTGGATTCTTTTGCAACCACGCGATCGCTTTTTCCACAAGCAATTCCGTTTCGGGGCGTGGAATCAACACATCAGGCGTGACTTCAAACTCCAAGCCGAAAAATTCCCAGCGGCCAAGCACGTATGGGAAAGATTCTCCTTTTTCCAGCCGCGCGAGAGATGCGTCGAGTTGATTCTGTTGTTCGTCCGTGAGAGTCAATTCAGGGTGAGCCAATATCCACGAGCGCGGACGTTCTACGATGCGCGCCAAGAGCACGGATGCGTCGAGCGCGGGCGTGTCGCTGAGATGCGCGAGGCGAGTCAAAATGTCGGAAAGAAGCGAGGGAGTCATGTTGTAGCGCGTGGTCTTTCCTCTTTCAAGTCGAAACGAAAGACGAAAGAGGAAAGAAAGTCATTTACCCTTGATCGCCAACAACGACAAATACTCGAACACAATATTCGATGCGAGAATTGCCGTTATGTCGCCGTGATCATACGGCGGCGAAACTTCCACAAGGTCAAAGCCGATCAGATTCAAACCGTGAAGTCCGCGCGCGAGTTGGAGGAGTTGATAACTCGTCAGCCCACCGACTTCGGGAGTCCCTGTACCGGGGGCGAAGGCTGGGTCGGCTGAATCAATATCCACCGTCAGATAGACCGGGCCCTTCATCCGCTGGTGAACTTCTTTGAGAATTTCAGGGATGCCTTTTTCCATCACTTCATGAATCGTGACCGTGCGCGCGCCGAGTTTTTCCGCGTCGGCGTAATCGTTCTCGCCGCTGAGGGGCCCGCGAATCCCGATCTGCATGTATTCGCCCGCGCGGATCAATCCCTCTTGAAGCGCGTAACGAAACGGCGTGCCGTGACTGTATTTCACTTCTTCGAATTCAGATTCCCATGTGTCAATGTGCGCGTCAATGTGGACGAGCGAAACGGGTCCATATTTTTTTGCGTGCGCGCGCAAGAGGGGGAGCGCGATCGAATGATCGCCGCCGAGCGTGATGAGCGTTGCGCCTGTGTTGATGATTTCGCTGGCGGCGTTCGTGATGGCTGTCATCGTGTGTTCGATGGACGTGGGGACGACCGACACATCGCCATAATCCACCACGTTGAGTTTTTTCAATGGAGAAACATTGAGCGTCGAATTGTGTCCCCAAATCATCAACGACGCCTCGCGTATTTTGCGCGGACCAAACCGCGTCCCCGTGCGATACGAAGTCCCGCTGTCAAACGGAACGCCCATCACTGCGACATCCACACCTTTCAATTCGCGCGTCACTGGCAAGCGCATGAATGATGGGATGCCCATGAAGGGTTGCAAGCCTGCGCCGAATGCGGGGTTATCGTTTATCACGTCTTTCTTCTTTCATCTTTCCTTCGCGAACTTTGCGCGCTTTGCGGTTAATAACCTACTCATCCTCATCCACACCCGAAGCCGCGAGCCGATCCGCCTCATCGCGCGTGGACAATTCCTCGATGAACTGGTCAATCGCGCCATCCATCACGGCGGGCAGGTTGTAATTGGAAAACCCGATGCGATGATCCGTTACGCGGTTTTGCGGATAATTGTACGTGCGGATCTTTTCCGAGCGGTCGCCGCTGCCCACTTGTGAACGACGATCCGACTCAATTTCGGCGCGGCGTTTTTCTTCCGCTAATTCGTACAAGCGCGCGCGCAAAATACTCAACGCGCGCAATTTATTTTGTAACTGTGAACGTTCATCCTGACAGGTCACGACCATGCCTGTCGGCTTGTGAGTTAACCGCACCGCCGTCGAGTTTTTTTGCACGTTCTGTCCGCCCGCGCCAGACGAGCGATACACTTCAACCTCGAGGTCGCTTTCGGGAATGTCAATTTCAACCTCGTCCACTTCCGCCATCACCGCCACCGTCGCAGTGGAGGTATGGATGCGTCCCTGCGCCTCGGTCGCTGGCACGCGTTGCACGCGATGCACACCCGACTCGTATTTCAACTTCGAATACGCGCCTTTGCCTTTGATCTCGAAGATCACTTCTTTCAATCCGCCCACGCCGATCGCGTTTTCAGACATGATCTCGTTCTTCCATCGTTTGCCATCCGCATAGCGCGTATACATGCGGAACAAGTCTGCCGCGAAGATGGCGGCTTCGTCGCCTCCCGCGCCCGCGCGGATTTCAACGATCACGTTCTTGTCGTCGCGCGGGTCTTTCGGAACGAGCATCGCCTTGATCTCTTTTTCGAGAAGCTCGATCCTTGGAGTCAATTCTGAAATATCAGATTCCGCCAACGCGACCAACTCCGCGTCTTTTTCGGACTCGAGGATTGCCTTCGCCTCCTCGAAGCTTTTCACCGCCTGGCGATATTCACGCGCCTTTTCAACAATCGGTTCGAGGTCTACGCGTTCCTTGTTCAATTCCCCGGCGCGTTGATAGTTAGAGCCTATCTCGAGTAGTTCGTTTCCAATTTGAGCGTATCGATCTTCGATACCTTTGAGTTTATCGAGCATATCATCCTTGGTTGGAGCAAGCCGTGCCCGCTCCGCAATTAAAATGGTGCGCGGCAAAACTCGCCGCGGCGAAAGATTTTTTATAATGTAACTTACGCAGTTGACGGGCAGTTGTACTGCCGTCGTCGTAGCGCAACTACGACGAAACAGGCTCATCCTGTATAAGCAAGACCACCGCGCTACTTCGGCGCGATGAATGCGGAAAGCAACATGGAAAGGATCAAAATGATCGTAAGGATTGCAAAGACGATCTGCAACATCCTGCGCGATTTTTCCTGTCGGTTATTACGTTTCTTTTCAGCCATCATTCACTCGCAAATCCAGATTTTTATAAAAAGCGCGCGCCATTGCCTTCTCTAATTCCTCGAGAGTCACGGGCTTCAGCGCAAAGGCGTCGGCTCCTAGCGCGAACGCCTGGTCCACGATCGTGTCATCCGCTTCGGAGGAAAGCATCACGATGGGGAGTTTCGCCGTATCGGGGCGCCGCCGCAAAAACTCGAGCATGTCCAACCCGGAAACCTCCGGCATGTTCACATCAAGGATGATCAGGTCGGGTTTATTTCCCGAGACGATCAACTGCGCCGCGCCGCGCGCGTTGTTGAACACAGTCACCTTGCAGTCGAGCACCTCGAGCATCAGCCCGATCGCGCGACTCATCTCTTCATCATCGTCGACAACCCAGATTTCTCTCATTCCAAATGCGCCTTTATCGATTCTGCCGCGCTTTCCGGCACGATGTCACTGAGCTCCTCCAGCGAAGCGGCTCTAATCTTATCCACAGAACCGAAATGTTTCAAGAGGGCATTCCGCCGGGCAGGTCCGATCTCGGGCACCGCGTCCAGGATCGAAGCCATGCCGAGTTTCTGCCGCTTCTTGCGGTGCGCGGTGATTCCGTAGCGGTGCGCTTCGTCTCGAATGCGTTGAACCAGATACAAGGCTTGAGAATGACGCGGCAACATCAGCGAGTCGGATTTATACGGGAAGAAAATCTCCTCGTGTTGTTTCGCCAAACCTACGATCGGGATTGCCCCCATCAACTCATACTTCTCGAGGACTTCGACTGCGCGCCCAAGTTGACCTTTGCCGCCGTCGATGATGACAAGGTCCGGCAGGAGGGAGAACGACGCGTCTTTCTTCGCCCCAACCTGTCCCGCCGTTTCCCGGGCTGATCGCCACCTGCGGAAGCGCCTCGTGAGTATTTCCTCCATCGACGCGAAATCATCCGGCGCGCCGACCACCGATTCAATATTGAACTTGCGATACAACTTTTTGTCTGGCACGCCCCGGGTAAACACAACCATCGCCCCGACAATCGCCGTCCCTTGTGTGTTGGAAATGTCGTAGCACTCAATGCGGTTCGGAGGTTCTTTCAGATTTAATGCTTGTTGTAGTTCGGCAAGGGCTTGTTCCTGTTTGTGAGCGTCTGCCTGCCATTGCGCGCGCAGGGCGGTGAGCGTATCGGTGGCGTTTTCAGCCGCCATCTTCACCAACTCGCTCGACTGACCTTCCTTTGGAACAATGAATTCAACTTTCGCGCCGCCACGCTTCGACCTCAACCATTCCCCAATGATCTTTGCCTCTTCGATCTCCTGCGGCAACATCACTTGCTGCGGGATGTTGGCGGCTTCGGTATAAAACTGGGTGACGAATTGCTCCATGATCTGCGCGTCGGCGGAATCCTCCGTCCCCTCGAGGATGAAATATTCGCGCCCGATCAGCTTGCCGCCGCGGATGAAAAAAACTTGCACGCACGCTTCGCCGTCGCTGCGCGCCATGGCGAGAACGTCTGAATCTTTATAATCCGTCGCAAAAACGATCTTCTGCCGTTCGATGATGGATTGCATGGCTTTGAGCTGGTCGCGGATGGTTGCGGCTTTTTCAAAACGCATTTCCTCAGACGCCTTTTGCATATCACCTTGCAAGCGTGTGACAATGCCCTCGCTATGCCCGCTGAGGAAATCCATCAGGTCGGAGATCATTTGGCGGTACGATACCTGGGATGCGGCTCCAATACACGGGGCGAGGCACAGCTTGATGTCGTAGTAAAGACACGCTCGCTTATCCTGCCCGGTGATTTCGCGATCGCACGTCAGGTATGGGAAAATTTTCCGCAGGGTATCCAGGGTTTGGTAGACAGCCCACGCCGAAGTATACGGACCGAAATACCGCGAACCGTCCTCGGCCATTTGCCTCGTCACGGTCACCTTGGGGTATGGTTCCGCCCAGTGGACTTTGATGTATGGGTAGCGTTTGTCGTCCTTGAGACGGATGTTATAACGGGGGCGATGTTTCTTGATGAGGTTCATCTCGAGGATGAGCGCCTCAAGTTCGGAGCCGACTACGATCCACTCGATGTCGGCGATATCGCGTGTCAGCCGTCGCGTTTTTGCATCGTGACCAGCGTCGGCGTGAAAATACGACCGCGCGCGATTTTTTAGATTGATCGCCTTGCCAACGTAGATGATTACCCCATCCGCGTTTTTCATCAGGTAACAGCCGGGCTTTGCAGGCAGGGTACTGAGAATACCCTGTAATTTTTCTGAAATCTCCATCGATGTATTTTACTTCATCCACTGCCAGTTCATTGCGTGGAGGCTGGAGGCGCCCTAGCTTTAGCGGTTGTTGTCTGAGTTTTACAAATAAGCAGCGAAGGGAGCGCTCAAAGGTTGTAGATAGCCCAACAGACTAAACCGCGGAGACACCGAGTCACGGAGTTTTTTTATTGCTTTTCTCCGTGTTTCCGTGACTCCGTGGTGAGGGTTTTCCGCCTGTGGTGAAACCCATCTACATACTTTTAGTGCGCCCGCAGCGAAGTGTCGTCATGGCGCCATGCGACACACAAAGGGCGTAAAGATTATTATTTTTCTTCGCATTCTTAGCGCGCTTCACGGTGAAAATGATCGAATCGCGCAAGAAATCCGTAGCGTGGGAGTTTTGGTGGTTGTAAGCGACCCGATTTTATGCAATAATCGGTTAAATCTTATTTCACGGAGGAACTCATGAACGATCAATCGAATATGCCCATATCCCCTGCGCCTGCCGATGGAGGGAACCTACGCATCATGGCAATCGCATCGCTGGTTCTTGGCGTGATCAACCTCTGCGCCTGGTTTCTGCCGATCTGCGGCGTGCCCTTAGGGATCGCCGGAGTTGTGCTTGGATATCTGGGAATGAAAGATACCGCTCAGAGAAACCTGGCAATCGCGGGCATGGTTTTATCAGCCATTGGTATCCTCCTGGCTTGTATCAATGCCATTGCCGGCGTAGCGTTAAGGATGCCTGAAATTCAACAAATTTTACAAGGGCTATAAGCGTCGACACAATCAAAAAAGGTCTCCCGCATGTGGGAGACCTTTTCATTTCCCGCTGAGTGGAACACGGTTGGGGCCAATAAAGATCGGCATTTCCACGAGGTTCCAGCCGTATTCATATGCCAGGGTCACCCCGCATTCGCCTTCCACGGGCTCAACCAACCCGTTTTGATTGGCGTCGAAACCCTGTAACAAATAATTTCCCAAATTAGATATTTCGTTGACGATGGGTTCCATCTCCGGTCCAAACGGCATTTCAGTTAACTGGAGGGCAAGCGGCAACAGTTGATCGGTCCAGCCTTCCATGTTCCGAATGCAGGTCTGAATATTTTCGCTATACAGCCTCATGTTCGGCGTTGAATCTTCCGCATCTCCGACATTCTTTGCGCCCAGCGCGGCAAGTTGCAGGTAACCGAGTTGGTTTCCGTTCGGCAAACTGCCAAACCCATCGCCATCGTTGCTGTCTATTTTGCCGTCCTCATCGTAGTCCTTATATTGTTCGTTCAACGCGCCCACGATGAGGTTGATCACATCCTCGGTCCGCTTGCGCAGGGTGGTTTCATCGCCGGTTTGATACGCCTGCGCCAAACCGACGAAACCGGGGTTGATCGGATCGCCATTGATCGCGCCGGTGATATAGCTTCCGCTGTAATAATACAGCCCCTGCATGGGGGCATATCGATTAGGGGTGTCTATATTGGATGCCAATAAATTGCGCGCCGCGGTCAGTGAGCCTCGCGGAAAAATTGACGAGTATGCGACGTTCGCTGATGGGGCTAAGACAACTCCGTTGCTTTGTTCAACCGTGATAAAAATTTCATCGTAATTTTCAAACAGATTTTGTCGACCGGGCGCGGTAAATTCGAGTTGGCCGATGTTCGATGTATTGATGCGGATAGTGCCGATATTGCGGACCGATCCGGCGCTGCTGTTTCTTAGCCATGCCTCGTAACGAGTTCCACTAGCGGGTAGTTCTGCGTCATTCAAAATAAGCGTTACCCGGTCTAAAACGCCGTTGAAGTCGGTGAAGCGCATCCTGCCGATAGGGATATCCGGGTCCACCGGCACCGGGGTGGGGGTAACGGATACGGCGGGTGGGTTAATGAATTGGAACAAGGCAAAAGCCAGTCCAGCCGCGATGGCGATCTCCAAGCCAATCCGAAGCCAGCGTGTGAGAGGACGTTCCGGCGGAGCCTGCTTTTTTTTGTTTGCTTCCGCCGCAAGTTGGCGCGCCATCTGCGCGATGTGGATCGTTCCCGGAGATACCGTCTGCCCGTTGAACACAGCCAGAAATTCCTGGGCAAGTTCCCCGGCGCTTTCGTACCGCATGGATGGGTCTTTTGCCAACGCGCGATCGAGAATGGCTTGCAGGTCGGATGAGATCCCCTCGATGACCGGCGGCGGCTCGTTGATATGTTTCATCAACATGCCGAAGGTGGTGTCCGATTGGAACGGTACCGCGCCAGCCAGCATTTCGTACAGCATAATGCCGAGGGAGTAAATATCCGTGCGCTTGTCCACCTTATCGCCACGCGATTGTTCCGGGCTCATGTACGCGGGCGTGCCCGAAACGGAACCGGTTGTGGTGTGCGAGGTCGAGTCGAGGAGGCGCACCAGCCCGAAATCGGTGAGAACCGGTTCCACATCGATCGGTAGGGTATCGTTGATCTCGACCGAGTTTTCTTGCGAGCGGAGCAATACATTGGCAGGCTTGATATCGCGATGGATGATCCCCTTCGCGTGGGCGTAATCGAGCGCGCTGGCCACCGCTTTCAGGAGTTTGGCGACGATGCCGATGGGGATGCGTTTTTTCTGCTCATGCAGGGCTTTCATATATGCGGCGAGCGTTGGCCCCGGCACATACTCCATGACAATGCACGGAGTCTCATCCTCCACCTTATAATCCAGCAATTGGACGATGTTGGGGTGCTTTAATTCCCCAACCACCTCGGCTTCTCGCTGGAAGCGGCTGAGTTGCTCTGAATCTCTTTCCAACAAGCCTCGCATCACCTTGATGGCTACAACCCCATACGACTTGTGAGTGCCTTTGTATACTTCCGCCATACCCCCGCGGGCTACGAGATTTTCGATGTGGACATTACCGAGCGTTTTGCCAGCCCAATCTGCCATGCGCAAAATTATAACCTAGAATAAGTTCGCCTCCTGTATAATGGCACGACTTTATTATTCTGGTGACTCAACCCATGCCTGAAACCCTTCCCGAAGAACAAATAAGCAAACTCTTGCGCGAGCGCGGGCTGACGCTTGCCCTCGCAGAATCCTGCACCGGCGGGTTGGTCAGCGACCGGGTCACGAACATCCCCGGCTCATCGGAGTATTTTCGAGGAGGGGTGGTGGTATATGCTTACGAAGCGAAAGTCTCCATCCTGCATGTCTCGTGGGATACGCTCAACAAGTTCGGCGCGGTCAGCGAACAGGCTGTTTTGGAAATGGCGCGCGGCGCGCGGACGGCTCTCCATGCGGATATCGCCGCTTCGATCTCAGGGATAGCGGGTCCAAGCGGTGGAACGGAATCCAAACCTGTGGGCACGGTGTGGTTGGCGCTCGCCACCCCACAAGACGAATGGACTCGCTCTCAACATTTTTCAGGAAACCGGAAACAAATAAAAGCCGCGTCGGCTGACGCGGCTTTGCAATTCGTGTTGGATTATTTGCAAGGGGCATTGTAAGGCAAGATTAATCTTGCCTTACGTCTGCGCAAACGTATCGATCAACAACTTGAAATTCCCGCCCACGGGGTACAGGATCGGGCACGTGCATCCGCGCTTCTTGTATTCCTCCACTTTCGCTTTCGCCTCCGCTGGAGTGCCGGATGCGGTGATGCGATGCACAAGTTCATCCGGCACAAGATGCTTGGCTTGATGAATCTGTTCCTTGGTGGCGGGCCACCCTAAAATGGACTGGATATTGGCGATCACATCCTGCGAAACCTGCGACGCTTTTGCGATGTGCGGTTGCTGGGCGAGATACTGGCAGAGCAATTCCTTGGTGTAATCGATGGCTTTATCGTGGTCTTCATCCACCGAACAAACGACAAGTTGCGGACGGTCAAACTCCTCCATCTTGCGCCCGGATTTCTTCAAACCTTTTTCCAATTGTTCCATCGCCTTATCGTTATACTCCGGCGGGACGCAATAATTCAACACGGCTCCGTCGGCGATCTCGCCGGTCAACTCCATCATTACATCGCCTGTCGCGCCGATCATGATCGGGATATTGCGCGGCTCGCGGCGGCCATGCACCACGTCCAATTCGATGCCGTCCACGTGATGAAATTCTCCATGAAAAGTAACCCGCTCCATGTTGAGCAGGCGGCGGAGCACTTCCACCGTTTCACGCATGGCAAGGAGCGGTTTTCGTCTCTCGATGCCCACGTTCTTCGCTAGCGGATCCCACCACGCGCCGATGCCGCAGATAATTCGATTCGGCGCAAGATCGTCGAGGGTGAGTAACGTCGCGGCGAGCAGGCCAATGTTACGCGTCCAATTGTTGATGACCCCCGACCCAACCCTGAGTTTATTCGTCACAGCGGCATAGGCCGCCATGGGAACAATGGCATCCCGCACAAGACGGGATTCCGCCTGCCAGACTGCTTCAAACCCTTTCTCCTCCGCATAACGGACGTACTCCAACCCGTCGCGCAAGTCGTGCGAATCCTGCAAATACAAAGCGACACGTTCAGCCATGGCATTCTCCTCAAAATTAGAAAGTGATCGAACTTTCGAGACTTTTAACCAACTCAAAATCCTCCGGCTCGTCGAGATCAAGCCCAAGTGACGGCAGTTCCACCACCTCGAGTCGCGCCCCAGCCTGTTTGACTCGCTCGCAATGCCGCTGGAAGGAATTTTCACCGAAATCATACTCGATGAGTCCCGCCGGGGCAATCACGAGAGCGTTGGTCCCCTTGCCGTGACGGTCTGGCGCGATCACCACCACCGGCGGCTTGACCGCGCGATCGAGCAAGACTTGGATATCCTCGCGGGTAACTAAAGGAAGGTCCGCCGGCAAGATGAGCACGCCTTGGGTGGCATACACCTGCGCCACGACCGTCGCTCGTTTCAAGGCGGTGTTCAGGTGCGGTGTGCCGTCTTCTTGCACGGTGCGGGCGCCGTGTTCGCGGGCAATTGCCAGCGCATTCGGGTCGCGGCTCACTACCAGCACCTCGTTCACACCGGGCACCCCAGACAACGTCTCGAGCGAGTGTTGCAACAAAGCCCGGTTTAATTGTGTTCGTTCATCTTCATTCAGTGTGCCCGCCAAACGTGATTTGCCGCGCCGCAATGGCTTTACAGGGACGATAGCCCAGAGGGTCATGAGTCACTTCCAACGAACTGGAATATGGCTTGCGCCAATTGCCTTCTATCTTCATGACTTTTCATCAGCGTATTCGTTACAAGAGTCCGCATATTCAAACCCCTTACGCTTTCAGTTAGTTGCGAATCGACGGTATCCATGACAAAATGTGTTATCACTCCTTGATAATGATTTGCCACCGCCAACGCGGATGGCTCGATTCCTAATTCACGATACATCTTCGCCGCTGGTCCTTTCACAGTTTCTCCTCCAATGATGGGAGAGACGGCTACCACGCGTTTCCCCTCTCCCAGCGGGAGAGGGGAAGGGGTGAGGGAGAAAACCTTCAAGATTGGATCCACGCTCACCCACGGGTTCGACGGGCAAATAACAA
Source organism: uncultured Anaerolineales bacterium (assembly GCA_949319575.1). Classification (GTDB taxonomy): domain Bacteria; phylum Chloroflexota; class Anaerolineae; order Anaerolineales; family Villigracilaceae; genus Defluviilinea. Next base: position 12,310 of record CASGHD010000028.1, read on the forward strand.
TTGCATCCGCGGATTCAATCGCCTCTCTCGCCCCCGAGGCTGGTTCAGCTTCGTCAGCCCCTTCAAACCTGAAACCTTTCACTCTCGGCTCACACCTGCGATGGACGAAATACTCCTGAAAAGCGAGTTCGCCCTCGTCTGTTTCGACGATTGTCCTTACCGGTGAATCAGACATCGGTAAAACTGTATGTTGAATTCCCCACGCCTTGCAAAAGTCTCGTGTAATTTTGCTAAGCGAATCGCCCGCTTTCATTCGCCGCGTCCGTTCGAGGTGGGTGCCCAAATCGCGGTCGCCAAGTTTGAACCAATCCAGCCCGCCGAGTTTCGACGCATTTTCAATTGCATTCCAAGATTCATCCACGCGCCCCCAGCCCGTTTCAGGATTCGCCAACCCTGCCAGCGTGTAGCAGACCGTATCCAGGTCGGGACAAATATACAAGCCGTAATGCTCAAAGTCATCGCCCGTGTTGACGATGATGGTGAGTTCCTCTGGTTTGAGTATCTGGGCGAGTCCATGCGCCAACTTCGCGCCGCCGACTCCGCCCGCGAGGGCGACAATTTTCATGCCGAGCCTCGGCACACGCGACATAAATGTCGCGGTACGCGTACCGCGACATTTATGTCGCTTTTCACCACGACCCAAGTTCGGGATTGATGTATGTAAACTTCCACTCTGTCCATTCCTTTACCAAACCTGCTTTCACTGGATTGTTCAAAATGTACTTGATGATTCGTTCCATTTCTTGCTCGTCCCTGACAAAGTGGTCATAACTTTCATGATGCCAAAAACTACCGTTGCGATTTAGGCTTAGATTGCAGGATCGTGCGGTGTTTCCTTTCAATAAGCGCAGAGTTTCAGCGACGGGATATTTTGCGCTCATGCCCTTGTGTTTTCCCTGATCCGCTACGAGCGAATCGAAAAGTAAATGCGCATGATTTGGCATTATACAACCGGCATAAAGATCATAACGTTTCTTGTCCATGTCCAGGATTTTGTCCATGACATTTCTGGCGATGTCTTCCCGTTGGAGCCAGCGCGGACCATGCTCGCAACGATCAAGATATTTGTCATAGCGTCCAAACTGTCTCTTCTCGATTTCATTAACGATCTGACGCGGATAAATTCTGTCTCGAATTCAATTCGCGCTCGCGCTGCGCTTTGAGTTCGGCGAGTATTTCAAGCGGGAGAGAATCAGCCAGGCGGATTGTTACGAACAATGGGCAGCCATCTGGGTGAATGTGCGGCAGGTTGCGCTTGTAGCGGATATCTGGCATAAAAAATCCTTATGGCGACATAAATGTCGCGTTACGATTTCGCGCTCAAAGATATCGGATGATTGTGTCGAGTGGCTTTCTTTCTCTTGCTTCGGGAATTACCTCTGGGAAGCCAAGAAAAAATATCCCTTGCGACTCCCACTTGTCCGGTAGATCCAAAGTCTTCTGAATCGTTTCTACCGCGAATAGGGGCCAGCAAGCCCAAACTCCTCCAAGCCCCTCGGCGTGCGCGGCGAGGAGGAGTTGCATCCCCGCCGCGGCGACGGATTGAACGGTCATGCGAAATTCTGCTTTGGCGCGAAGTTTGTCGGGATAGGAGTCCATCTCACTCATGTCGAGGCAGAGGAGAATGGCAACAGGCGCGGACGTAATGCGGTCTTTCGATCGCTTGAGTTGCGCTTGAATTTTTTCGGGAGGAATGCCGTCTGCTGTGAGATCGCGTTCAAAGTCATTCGCCATCGCGTCGGCGAGTTTTGCTCTGACGGATGAATCCCTCACGACGACGAATCTCCACGGTTGGCGGTTGTGCGCGGAGGGGGCGTACGTCGCGGTGGCGAGAATCGTCCGAATGACTGAATCAGGCACAGGGTCCGATGTGAAGCGGCGGATCGAGCGGCGCGTCCGCAGAAAATTGTGAAGTTCAGTTGTGGTCGTGGACATGAGTCGGCTTGATCTTGTAGATGATCCGTTTTTGTCCTTCAGTCTTGTTCCATGGCTTGTTGTTGTAGCGAAGCGATAACTCCGCGATGTGTTCATCCGCGCCTTCTTTGGTGGAGCCGACCACCTCGCCGCGAATGCCGATGTAGCGATAGCGATCGTTGGGGTCTTGAATAGTCATCGCCACATGCGAGCGCGCCTTCATGTTTTTATCTTTGAGCCGCCCCTCGGCGGTGTTGATGAGAATGAGATCGCCGTCCACGCTGAACCAAACGGGCGTCACTTGCGGCGAACCGTCGGGCATGAGCGTGGCGAGATAAAGAAACGCTTTTGAGTCGTTGCTGATGAGGTCTGAATATTTGGTTTGGATTGTCATGGCGTGTCCTTGTTTATTGTGATGCGATGAGTCTATCAAGCGTGAATAAGAATCTTGTTAGCGTTATTTTGTTCTTTCAGCAGTTCAACTGCTGGACGATCAATACTTCATCGAAACAAATCTTGTTCTTTGGGTCGAATCAATTCCTTCATTGACGCCTCGCGCAACGGATATGGAAATCCGCGCACATGCACAACGGGCGTTCCCTCCGCGGCTTGCCCCATCATCAGCGACGCGGCGGCGGCGAGTTCATCTGCCACGCCGACTTGCGTAACTTGTAACTTGTATCCGAAAAGGTCTTCCCTGCCGCGTAAATCTTCAAGCCCTGGGATTCCCGCGATTCCGATTGCGACGCCGACTGTGCCATTTCTCCACGCGCGTCCATGCGAGTCAATGATGAGGATGCCGATTCGCTTCGCTGTTTTGGATTCAATGTCAGCGCGCATCTTTTCCGCGCTTCGATCTGGCTCGGCGGGGAGGAGGAGTACCCAGTCTTCAGACCTCACTCCCAACGCATCTCCTCGCTTCGTCTCCGCTAGCGCTCCGTTCAGCGCGAGAGGGGGATTCACATTCGAATGATCAATCCCCGCGTTGGCGCAAACGAAGCCGAGTTTGTGCTCCACGATAATTGCGCCGACTCGCGTCCGCAAGACTTCATTACTTTCCTGAAGGATAAGTTCAACGACGCGCGGGTCTTTTTCCGTTTGCTTGGCAAGCTCGATGGCGCGTTGCGACGGCATGACCGTTGCAAGATTTATCGTCCGCCCTTCGGACTTGGAAACTATTTTTTGCGCGAGAACAAAGATATCGTTGTCCTCAAGTGTAATTTTATTTTCCCGCAGAGAATTAAGAACAATATCCGCCAGGTTGTCGCCGTGGCGGATGAGGGGGATGCCGAGGAGGGAGGTGAGGGTGAGAGACATGGTAAAGCGGGTAAATGGTAATTGGTAATTACCATTTACTAATTACTGCTTGTTCGATGCCCCCGTGATTTTTATCCCCGCGTGCGTGGAGCCGTATTGCTTGTTGATGTAAATCAGCACGCTGGTGAGTCCTTCCAGCACAACGGAGTTTTCGATGGGACCGGCGTCCCAGCCCGTTAGACCTGCGGCTTCGACGAGTTTGATGACTTCGGCGCGCGCGTCCTTGCTCGTGCCAGTGACCAACACTTCAGATTCGACATAGTCATCTTTCAACAAATGCTCATGCGAAATGCTATGGAACGCGGCAACCACTTCCACGCCTTCGCCGACGATCTCTTTCGCTTCTTGCGCGGCTGAGCCAGCGGATGGCATCTGCACTTTGGTCACTTTCGGCGGGACGAGAGGGACGGTTACGTCAATGAGGGTTTTTCCCTTCAACACATCCTTCACGCTTTCGAGCGTTTCGCGGTGCGCCGCGAAGGGAACGGTCAGCACGACAATATCCGCAAGTTGAGCGGCTTCGTGATTCGATGTGCCGACAATTGATGTGGAGCCTTCCGCCAATTCCATGATTTCGGAGGCGGCGGTCACGGCGCGTTCCTCGGAGCGCGAGCCGATCAACACTTTATATCCAGCCTTCGCCCAGCGATAGGCGAGACCTTTGCCTTCTTTGCCTGTCCCGCCGAGGACGGCGATGGTCAATAAGAGCGGTTCTTTGATTCCGTCAGTTGTCATTTCACTGTTCCTTTGGTTGCGAGGTGACAGTCACTTGCGAAGTGACTGTCACCTTTATATAATCTTCGCAACTTCCTTTTGATATCGTTCCCAAACCTTCGGCGCGATCTCGCGCGCTTTGGCTGAGATTTCGTTTTCGTCGAGCGTGAGCAGTTCGCGGTCTTTCATCAAAATTTTCCCAGCGACAATCGTCGTAGTCACCATGCTCTGCTGAAAACCGAAAATGATATGCCACGGCAGGTTGCCTGCGGTCAGCGGCGTGTTCGGATGGTAATCCACAAAAATAATATCTGCAAATGCGCCTGCGCTCAATTGCCCAATGGTTGCAGATTTGAAAAATACGTGTGCTAATGCGGCATTATTATAGATCGCCATTTGTTGCACATCGTATCCGCCCATGCGGCGCGGATCGCGGTGATGGACTTTGTGCAGGAGATACGCGGCTTTCCATTCCTCCCACATGGCATTTGAGAAACCATCGTTGCCCAAGCAGACTTTGATTCCAGCGCGCAGCATGGATTCGATCTGCGCCACGCCGACTCCGTTGTTCATGTTGGAGCGCGGTTGGTGCGTGAGCCACGTCCCTGTATCGGCGAGGATTTCCATTTCACGCGCGTCGAAGTGGACTCCGTGCGCGGTGATGGTGTTGGGTCCAAGGATGTTATGTTTTTGCAGGCGGTCAATCACGCGCATGTTCGATTTGTTCAGGCTGTCGTATTCATCCGATTCGTGTTCGGCGGTGTGGACGTGAAAGCCGAATCCGTTGGGGATGGCTTGGCGGCACAAATCTAAAGAGGCGTCAGAAAGCGTCAGGCTGGCGTGCAGGCCGAAGGTCGCGGCGAGAAGCGGGCTTTTCGTCTTCTTGATGAAGCGGACGTTTTCGCGCAGTCCCGCTTTCATTTTTTCTTCGCCGTCGCGGTCGGTCACTTCATAACACAACACCGCGCGCAGTCCCGATTGTTCGACTGCATCGCCAAGGATATCGAGCGAGCCGTCAATCGCGTTGGGCGAGGCGTGATGGTCAATGAGGGTCGTCGTGCCGTGCCTGATCGCGTCCGCGAGGCAGGGGAGCGCGGAATATTGGATGCTTTCCGCGTCGAGCGAACGATCAAGGGGCCACCACAACTTTTGCAGAATCTCAGGGAAATCTTTCGGCGCGGGCCCGGGGATCGCCATGCCGCGTGAAAATGCGCCGTAAAAATGCGTGTGCGCGCAGATGTTGCCCGGCATCACGTATTGCCCGCGCGCGTCGAGTTTTTCTTCGTGCGGATATTTTTTCAGCAGGTCGGCGCTCTTGCCGATCTCTTTGATGCGATCATTCTCGATGAGAATCGCATGGTCGTCGAGAATACGATTTTCTTTTTCCCACGTGACGAGTTTTGCATTTATGATCAGCATATCACCCGAGTCCAAATTGATTGGGATGCGGAAGACGCATGCCGTTTGCGTCGATTTCCTGAACGGCAAGAAAGGCGGCTTCGCGAACTTCGATGTCTTCTCCGTACATGCCGCTGTATAACGCGCCGATGATGCCTTCGTTTGCAATGGGCTTGAGATATGGAAGGGCGGCAAGCCGTTCTTCGGTGCTTCCAAACTTGAAAGCGTTCAGTAACACATCGGTGGCGGGTCCGCTTTTTGAAATGCCCATTCCTTGTTTGCCGGCAAATTCGATCAGCCATGGGGTGTCGGCTGGGTTGACTAATTTCTGAGGAATGCGCGGATCAGTTTTGTTGGCTTGCTCGAGGTATTGCGAAGCAAGGTTTCGCACCACCCACTGGTCGTCTTCCACTTGCATCGTTTGCAATAGTTCCGTCGCCCAGGGTTGCTCGATTCGCGCCAGCCCGTGAACGACCGCGCGCCGCACCATGATGTCTGACAATGTGGCGCCTTCGCGTAGGACGGCGTGACCTTCCGGCGCATCGTTCGCCAACGCTTCTGCCGCGGCTTTGCGAAGTTCTTCATCGCCCTGTACTAAGGCGCGCGCCACAGCCTCCAGTGATTTTTCTGTGCCGATGGCAACCAGCGCCAGGCAGGCGGCGCGGCGAACAGGACCGAATGGGGCTTGCAATGCGCTTTCGAGCGCGTCGATTGCTTTTGTGTCGTGAATGCCTCCGCAACCCAGCGCGGCTAGGGGAATTACATCGAACGAGCGGGAGGTAAGTAGTTGCCTAAAGAGCGTCCCGGCGCCGGGGTCGCCGCTGGCGACGAATGCCGCCATTGCCTGCCCGCGCAAGCCGAGCGGCTGTCCTTCATCTTTCAGGATGTTCAACAACGCGGCAAATACTTTGCCGCGCCATGCCGCCTCGCGAGGCGCATCGCGCAGCCAGTGAGCCATGGTAAACAATTGCACATGAAGCGGCAGGCTGGAATCCTGCAACATCGAATCTCCCAGCGCTGAAGCGTCTCCGCGCGCCGCAAAGTAATGCATGGTGACTGTTCTTCCATTCCATATCGGCTGGGTGAGCAAGGTTTGATATGCCTCGTTATCGCCGATCGCCTGCCCGGCGAGATAACCATTCAACACCGAATGCAGGAAGCGCATTTTGTTGCCGGTATGTGAAACCAGTAAGCCGCTGTCTACCATTTTGCTGAGCAAGCCGTGCGTTGGCACATCGCCTGCTTTGGATTTCTTGACGCGAATTTTTTGCGATTCGGTGAGGGTGGCTTTTTCGTCCTTGTCGGTTTTTGTCACGACTTCGGCGCGTTCGATTGTCTTATCATCGACCACATCGTATTGCTTCACCCAAGCGCGCGCGGAACGCGGATCGAACACCGGTTGAGCGGTGAGAGCCACTTGCATGGCGAGCAGTTCGAGCGCGGCAATCGGGGTTCCGGTGGGCGACACTCGGCGTATGTGCGTGGCGATTGCGTCGAGGACGCCCGGTCCTAAACTGTCACCGGCGTAGGCGCCCCACACTTTGAGAGTCAGCTCGAAGGGGGTCAGACCGTGGTTGTCAGTTGTCACCCAGGCGTTGAGCAGGAGCGAATCGACTGGCTCGGGTACCGCTTGCGCGCGCGATTCCAGCGCGATGGTTTGCGACCAGCGCTCGCCCCATTGCTGGATGAATTTCGTTTCGGCTTTTTCATCCCAGGCGATCAGCGCGAGCGGGTTGAAGCCCAGCCCGATGAGTCCGTTTAATTGGTGGGCACAGCCTGTCGTCGCGATTCGGGCTTTCGGATGCGCGTGAATGAGCGCCTTGAACCATGCCGTCACATTTTTTTGATTCTCGGTATCAAGCTCGTCGAAGCCATCGATCAACAGCAAGGCGCGCCCGCTTTGAAATGTTTGTTGTATGAACCCCGGCAAGCGGCTCACATCGAAGATCGGCGCTAATTCTGTCACTGCATTGGTCAGCACGGAAAGCGGGTCTTTGGTTGAATCGAGGGGAAACGCTAGGTCGGCGACGTGATACAGATAAGGAACCGCTTCTTCTTCGGACTTCGGATCGATTCGGACTTTGAGGTTTGCCGCCAGGGAGGCGAGGCGCGCCAGTGCGACAGTCTTCCCCGCGCCCGCCGCGCCAACGATCACAATGTTTGACCCGCCCGAGACACTCTCGGTCAAGTTGAGGGTTGGCGCGCCGTATACGCCGGCAAGTTGGGTCCAATCGGGCATGTAGGGCAGGGTTTGTGAGATGATATCTTCCTGTAAGGGGACGACGCCCGGTTCCACGCGCGCCGGCGGAGCCATGAGGCGCGGCTCTTGAAGGATTTCGTCGAGGGCGAACATAGACGAGGCGAGATGCATCCCTTGCGCGCGTCGCAGGGTAATGCGGCGGTGGTTATCTTCCAGCCCGCTTGTGCGGCGGACTTTGGCAGATTCGCGGCTTTCTTTGAGACTTTCTCGAATTTGGTGGAAGAGAGGTCTGGCGCGACCAGCCAGATTGAAAAGTATGATGCCAACAACAAAGCCGATAACAAAAGAAAGGGGGTCGATGTGCGGAATAGGCATGGATGTTAATTTGCGAACAGGATACGCCCACAAGTGGGGCAGGTGAATAATTGCGACGTGGAGCGGGCGCTTTGTTGTTGTGATGCCGTAAGCGTTGTGCCGCACGCCGCGCAGGCCGAATCGCTCACGGTGGCGATGGCGACCCCGCGTTTTTGTTTGCGGAGCGAATCGTATGTGAGCACAGATGGTTGTGGGATTCCGCTGATGACTGCCTTGCGTTCCGAATCGAGTCGCTCGATCTCTTTTTGGAGCGCGTTGCCTTCTTTTGTCAGGTCGTTGTATTGGATCGATTTGTCCGCCTGAACGCGTTCCAGTTGAGATTTGGCGGTCTGCGTAGCTTGTTCGGCGTTTTCGAGGGCGCCCATCGCTTCGAGTTCGATATTTTCGAGAGTGACCAGATGCTTTTTGAGTGACGCGACATCCAGTTGCAGGTCTTGCAATTCCTTGGGGTTGCTCACCTTCCCGCCGTACAGGCTGGATTCTGCCTGCTCGATCTTGATGCGTTGTTTTTCGACATCTGCTCCTGTCGATTTGAAGGCGCGTTCGGCGGTTTTGAATTCGTTTTCAGAGACGGAGAATGCTTCCATGGCGGCGCGCAGTTCACCGTCGTTTTGAAGCGTTTCTTGAATCGCTTTCAGCCGCCCATGGATCTGATCCATCTGGCTATCCACTTGTTGCAGGCGATATAGTCCAAGCGCGGCGCTCATGGATTGGATTATATACGAAGTCGCTTACTGGGTGGGCAGGTTATAAAAGTTGTAAACTGTTTGTGATAGTTGAGCGAAGAGTCCGGAGACCGGCTCCCAAACGGTTTGCTCCGGGTGGTAGGCGTAAATTACGAGAACGTAGTTGCCGCCGGGGGTGTAAACGATGCCGGCGTCGCTGATGTTTTTGATCACGCCTGTGCTGGGTTCGGTGATCCATCCGTGTTTGTGCGCAACCTGGGTTCCTTCGGGAACGCCGGCTTCAATTAATACGCCAATTTTATCCAGCACGAGGAAGTTGATCATCTGCTGGCAGATCTGGCTGTTCATCTTATCGGGGAAAGCCGCAACGAGCGCGCCGCCGTTTTCTGTGGCGCATTGGTAAATGTCGGTTAGCAACATGCCCGCGTCGGATGGTGTGGTTTGGTTGAAAGAATCGGGGTCGGTGGACACATCGGCGCGTTGGTTTGCGGGCGTGCTGATCTTTTCAAGGAGCGGGCATGGAAACTGCGCATTGCAAAAGAACCCGGCGAGGAACGTGTTTTCCAAACCAATTTTGCGCATGTCGTCGGTGACGATGAGCGGACCGCGGAACTCGTCCAGGCTTTCCATTAATCGGTCGGCGGGAGGATTCTCGGATTTTCGAATCATGTCGAGGATGAGTTCGGAGGAGGAAGGTTCCAGCGCCGCGTTTCCGTTTTTGATGAAGTACGAAACCATGATCGGGATCTTGACCGTGCTCGACGCCGTGAAGGGCACATCGGGATTCGTGGAGATGACTTGTCCTTTGTCCATGGCAAAGTGGATTTCCTGCCCGTTTTGCAGATCGAAGAGATAGAGTCCGATCACGCCGTCGAACTCCGCGACATTGATGTTTTGTTGAAGCAGGATTTCGAGGTTTTGAAAAGTAGGTCTAGCCGCTACGCTTTTTTGGAAGGAGAGCGATGCCTTTCTGTTGGAGGGCGAACGTAGGGTATCTTCGATCAGACGCACGGCGCGGTTGATGTCGAGAATGGTGCCGGGTTCGCCGGGCAGAAATGTCGTGGTGCCGGGAACAGGTTGAGGCGGAGTCGGCGGCTGGTCGTATCGAGCGGAGATTTCATTTTGCAAATAATCGGTCAATTGGGCTTCATCGATGGTAGCGCTGAGGGGGATATCGACCGGGGCGGGTTCGCGTTGCCAGAGGTAGTTCCAGAATCCACCCCAGAAAGAACCGCCTGTGCGCCCCAGATCGGCGGCGGCGATCATCGAATCCATGTCGAGTTTAAAGCCAACCACAGACGGCGCAATCTGGATGATCGAATTGTTGTAGGAAATCTCGATGGGCGATGAATATACTTGCAGCACGCGCTCCGATGCGATTTGCGGCGTCACGCCGCCGACAGGCACACCGGCGATGGTCATCCCGGCGGGATAGTTATTTCGCTGGCGACTGTATCCGATCAGACCGATGACCACCAGCACCAGCGCGACGGATAATAACCCAATGGAAACACCGCGCAGGACTGGTATCGAACTTCTATTTCTCACACTGCCTCCGATGAACGAAAAAAAGTATAACACACCCAAAATTGTCTTTATGCTAGAATAGCGGCGCATCCCGCGCGTTTTGTATGAGGTCTCGCGGGTTTAAACTTCTTGCAGGATGGGACGATGTTGCGAACTTTCTTGATTTATCTTTCCAAAGCCGCTTGGGCGCAAAAAACGATCACCAGTTGGGGCTTTGCGCGGAGAGCCGCATCGCGTTTTGTGGCAGGCGAAACCGTCAGCGACGCGATCCGCGTTGTGCGCGAATTGAACGCGAAGGGAATCAACTCCACGCTCGATCAGTTGGGCGAACATACCTCCACTGCGGAGGAAGCGAACGCCTCCGCAGACGCGATTGTGAAAGTTTTACAGGAAATAGATAAAGCGGGGGTTAAAGCGAACGTCTCGATTAAGTTGACTCAGATCGGCATGGGGTTGGATGAAGAGACTTGCCGCCAGAACCTCGTGAAGATTCTTGAACAAGCAAAGAAAAGCGCTAACTTCATCCGCGTTGATATGGAAGACACGCCGTACACCGACATCACGCTTGCCATGGTTCAATCCATGCTGGAGCGCGGCTTTACTCCCAATCAAGTTGGACTCGTTCAACAAGCATATTTGTTTCGCGCGGAATCCGACCTGCGCGGACTGCTCAACAGCGGCGCGCGCGTCCGTCTCGTCAAAGGCGCGTACAACGAGCCGCCCGATAAAGCCTTCCCGAAAAAAGCCGACACCGACGCAAACTATGATCTGCTCGCTAAAATCATGATTGACGCGACGGTTGCGAAAGAAAATAATTCCGTCAGCGCGGATGGACGGACTCCGCCATTCATCGCCATCGCTTCACACGACGACAAACGCATTGACTTCGCAAAAAAACATGCCGAGAAAATGAATTTGCCGAAAAACGCCATCGAGTTTCAAATGTTGCACGGCATCCGCCGCGATTTGCAGGAACAATTAGTGAAAGATGGTTGCCTTGTTCGCGTGTATGTTCCCTTTGGCGCGCAATGGTATCCGTATTTTATGCGTCGCCTCGCCGAACGCCCCGCGAACATTTGGTTCTTTGTATCGAATTATTTTCGTGGGTGAACAGGTAAACAAGTAAACAGGTAAACACGGAAACAAGTAGACAAGTAAACAGGTAAACACGGAAACAAGTAAACACGTAGACATGGAGAAACTTGCATTAGTCACTGGCGGCGCGCATCGTTTGGGGAAATCTTTTGCGCTGACTCTTGCCCGCCTCGGATACGACATCGTCCTTCATTATCATTCGGCTGTGGAAGAAGCGCGTCAGACGCAGGGGGAGCTTGAGTCGCTCAACTGCCGCGTTATCCTAGCCCCAGCCGACCTCACTCAACCTGCCGAGATCCAATCTCTAGTCTCTAATCTCCAATCTCTTGACGTGTTAGTCAACTCCGCCGCCTTCATGCCCAGCGGAAATGTCGAATCGCTTCCTCTCGAAACATGGGACACGACTCTCGACCTCAACCTCCGCGCGCCGTTTTTGCTCGCGCAAGAGTGCGCCAAGAAAATGACCGCTGGCGGACTCATCGTCAACATCACGGACGTTGGCGCGCAAAAAGCATGGAGCAGGTATCCGTCGTACACCGTAAGCAAAGCCGCGCTCGAATCGTTGACGAAAATTCTCGCCCGCGCGCTCGCGCCGAAGATTCGCGTCAACGCCATCGCGCCGGGCTTGGTCTTGCAATCGGACATTGTCCCTGCTGAAGAGTGGGAGAGGTTGATTAGCCGCGTCCCGCTCAAACGTCCCGCGCGAAGCGAAGAGGTTGCATCCGCTCTCGAATTTTTAATCAAGAACGAGTATATTACCGGTCAAACGATTGTTGTGGATGGGGGTTATTCTTTGATATAAGCCGACGATAGACCATTGACCGCGGACGATCCATCGTCCATCGTCCATCGTCCATCGTCTATGGTCAACCTGATTGGAGGATCGCATGTCCGAAATAAACGAACTCACAGACAAACTAAAATCCGAAGGTGAAAAATTTTATTCACTCTTCGCAGGCTTGAGCGACGAGCAATGGCAGGCGGAGGTCTACACCGAAGGCGAGACGTGGAGCATCCGCAATGTGCTTTCACACTTCGTCACCTCCGAGCGCGGACTGGTGAAACTGTTCGAACGAATCCGTACAACGGGCGAAGGCGCGTCGGAAGATTTCTCGATTGATCGTTATAACGCCACGCAACAAGAACGGACAAAAGATTTGCCGCCGCGCGATTTGCTGGAACAATACAAGGAAGTGCGATCAAACTCCGTCGCGTGGGTTGCGGGCTTGAAAGAAGAAGAACTGGAAATCGAGGGGCGGCATCCGTTCTTGGGCGTCGCCAAAATTCGTGACATGGTAAAACTGTTGTACGTCCATAATCAGAATCATTACCGTGATATGAAGAAGGTGATGAAGTAAGCGCGCGCACGTAGACAAGTAAACACGTAGACAGGTAGACGCGTAAACAGGTAGACACATAGGCAAAGAGATATGTAGCACGCAATACGCAGTATCTCGTACTACGTACTGCGTATTTTGATCAGGCGCCATGGAAAGCAAACAATCATGAACCTCCCACCTTTCAAACTCGAACGCTATTTTGCCAAATACGAATTCAATACTGAATTCCTGATGTGTTCTTCCGACTGCGAAGCCATGCCCATCGCGGACTTGCTGGCTATGGAATCTGGCTCTGCTGAGAAGTTTCAACAGTCATGGCTCGGCTATACCGAATCGCTTGGGCATCCCGCGTTACGAAAAGAGATCGCCAAAATTTACGAAACGATTCAACCCGAAGAAATTTTGGTCCACTCTGGCGCGGAGGAAGCGATCTTCCTCTTCATGCTCGCCGCGTTGAAAGAGAACGACCATGTCATCGTCCATGCGCCGCATTATCAATCGCTGAGCGAAGTGGCAAGAGGGATGGGGTGCATGGTCAGCCCCTGGCGGGCGCGTGAGGAAAACAACTGGTCGCTGGACTTGGACGAACTGCGTCACTTGATGCGTTCTACAACGAAGGCGATCATCCTCAACACGCCGCATAACCCGACGGGGTATCTCATGTCGAAGTCCGATTTTGAAGCGGTGAACAAGTTTGCGCGGGAAAATAACCTACTGTTGTTCTGCGACGAGGTCTACCGCGAATCGGAATATGACCCGTCGCTTCGTCTCCCCGCTGGCGCGGACTTGGGCGACCATGCCGTCTCGCTGGGCGTCACATCCAAAACCTACGGCTTGGCGGGTTTGCGGATCGGATGGATCGCGACGAAAAATAAAACAATTTACGAGAAAATGGCTGGACTGAAAGATTACACGACCATCTGCAACTCCGCGCCGAGTGAATTTCTCGCCGAAGTCGCATTGCGGAATCGTCAGAAACTGATCGCGCGCAATGTGGGCATCATCAAGAGTAATCTCGAAATCGTTGACGATCTTTTTGACAGACATTCAGACTTGTTTGAATGGGTCCGTCCCGCCGCTGGCTCGATGGGATTTCCAAAGCTGTTGAAAGGCAACACCGAAGATTTTTGCGACGATCTCGTAAAGAAATCGGGCGTCCTGCTTTTACCGGGTTCCATGTACGACGACTCCCGCAACCACTTCCGCATCGGGCTGGGGAGGAAGAATCTCCCTCAAGCAGTTGAGCGGCTGGATGAATTCTTGAACAAAAATTAACCGCCAAGCCCGCGAAGATTCTTGTTGTTTTATTATTACAGCGCAATGTTGCCGACGATGAAAACCATCCACGAATGAAAAGCCACGAATAAGCGAATTGTTGGACCAATATTCGTGCATTCGTGAGAATTCGTGGACGGTTTACTCGGCTTATGCATCCGTTTACGAACTTTGCGCTTTAATATCACTCATCCTTTATCCTTCACTATTCAGTCTTGTATCTCCAGTCTCCAGTCTCTAATCTCCAATCTCCAATCGCTAACTCTCCAATTCTCATGTCCCTCCTCCGTCCCCTCCACCTCCTCCTCGCCGCGCTGACCTACGCCTTCGGCGCGAGCATCGCGGACTATCTTGGTAAACCCTTTCTCGTGGCTCCGTTTTGGCTGGGCTTGCTTATGGTTCTTATCGCGCAAACAATCATGAGCCTTTTGCCGGAAGTCTTTCGTTTGGATGCAGAACCTCTCCTTGAAAATGAAACTCGCTCCAAGCGACAAATCCTCCGCAACAATCTTCTCTACACATCGTTGGCATGTATCGTCATTTTTGCCTTGACCATATACATCCTATTCGCCAACAACACTCTCCCGCCTTTCACTTTCTACTTTCTACTCCTCTCCCTCGCCATTGTCTTCACCTACTCCATCCATCCCTTCCGCCTCGTCAATCGCGGCGCGGGAGAATTCCTTCTTGCCGTTCACCTCGCCTATGTGATCCCGTCCATTGCGTTCACGCTTCAAGCGGATGAAACGCACCGCTTCCTCGCCCTGACCATTCCGCTGACCTGCCTCGCATTCGCGTATTTCATCGTGAGGAACTTTCAATCCTTCGCGCAAGACCAAAAATACAATCGCGTCACATTTCTCACGCGGCTGGGTTGGGAACGCGCCATGCCGTTGCATCATCTGTTTGTTCTGTTCGCATATTTATTCTTCGCCATGTCGCCCCTTTTCGGGCTGTCGCTTTTGTTGATCGGGCCTGTGTTCCTCACACTACCTTTTGCGCTCTTTCAAATTTACCTCCTGCGCAACATCAGCCTCGGAGTCAAACCAAACTGGACTCTCCTCCACGCCACCGCGCTCGCAGTCTTCGGACTCACCGCCTACTTTTTGACCCTCACCTTCTGGCTCCGCTAACTTTTGACTTGCGACCTTCAACTTTTGACCGAGAAAAATGCCCCAATTCCTGACTCTCCTCCCTCCCGACGAAGCCCGCGCCCTCCTACTCTCGCATCTCCCCGCAGGGACAGTTGATTCTGAACCTGTCAGCGTTACCGCCTCCTTGAATCGGACTCTCGCAGATGACATCCACGCGCCGCACCCATTGCCTCAGTTTGAGCGCTCAACCGTGGACGGCTTCGCCGTTCGCGCAAGAGACACATTCGGCGCATCCGATTCACAGCCCGCGTATCTGACTCTCATCGGCGAAGCGCCAATGGGCGACGCGCCAGCGTTTGAAATTGGCGCGGGTCAGTGCGCATTGATCCACACCGGCGGCATGTTGCCGAACGGCGCGGACGCGGTGGTGATGTTGGAATATACGCAACAAATTGTAGGGGCGGGGTCTCCCCGCCCAAATGAAATAATTTATAAAACGGGGCGAAAGGATCTTGCCACTACGAAAACCGAAATCGAAATCTTCCGCGCGATGGCGGAGGGGGAGAACATCATCCGTGTGGGGGAGGATGTGGCTGAGGGTCAGGCGATCCTGCCGCAAGGTCGGGTGATGCGTCCCGCCGAGATTGGCGGATTGCTCGCGCTGGGCATCACCTCCGCGCGCGTGAGCAGATTCGTCAAAGTGGGGATCATATCCACAGGTGATGAAATTATCTCACCGGAAGAATCTCCCAAGCCTGGTCAAGTGCGTGATGTCAACTCGTATACGTTGTCCGCGCTGGTCGAGAAAAGCGGGGGCGTGGCAAAACGTTATGGGATTATCCGCGACCAGTTCGAGGCGTTGAAAGACGCGGCGGCGGAGGCGTTATCCGAATGTGACGTGATCGTCGTCACCGCCGGTTCATCCGCCTCCACGCGCGACATGACCGCCGACGTGATCCGCTCGTTGGGCGAGCCCGGTGTTCTCGCGCATGGAATCAACACCCGCCCCGGCAAACCAACAATTTTGGGCGTGTGCAATGGTAAGGCTGTCATCGGATTGCCCGGCAACCCCGTCAGCGCGTTGGTGAATGGATATTTATTCGTCGCGCCGGTGATTGAAAAGTTGTTGGGAACACTGCCAAGACCGATACCAACCGTGCTTGCGCGGCTCACAGTAAATTTGCCGTCGCAGGCAGGTCGTGAAGATTGGTGGCCCGTGAACATTACCGTCAATCCTCAATCGTCAATCGTCAAGTACGAGGCTGACCCCATTTTCGGAAAATCAAATTTGATCTTTACCCTAGCAAACGCGGACGGTTTGTTGCGAATCCCGCCCGATGCAGCTGGGCTGGGCGCGGGCGAGGTGGTCGAGGTGATGTTGTTATGATCTTCCCGAAATAGAAAAAGCCACGCCAGCGGCGTGGCTTTTTCTCTCCGTCACTGGGTTCCTCAGCGACGGATCAACCCGACGATGAAGATCAGCGCCGCCGCCGACAACGGCGACGAGCAGGCTTTGCAGATTGAAACCTGACACCTTGTTTTTGACCAAAATGGGCTACATCTCATCGGGCTGTCGGGTTGCTCGTCAGGTTCGCGGGGCTGAAGCCGCCTGATTTCGACAAGCTCAATCCAAGGCTCAGCGCATGGAAGCCATTTCGACAGGCTCAATGCGACGCCTACGGGCTGGCGCAACCAGTCCGCTTCAACGGGCTTTCACGAACTGAGGTGGTTGTCGAGTTTATCGAGACACAGGGCTTTAGCCCGATGGGACAGCGAAGCCTCAAGTTTTTCTCGCGCAACGTTTAATGACCTGTAGCCTATTTTGCGCAAAATTTAGGTGTCACGCCTTGCGCGCCGAGCCAGCCGCCGAGGAACGCGCCGATGATGCCAACGATGATGTTGGCGATCCAGCCTGCCAATGCGCCGAAGAAGAGCCATGCAAGAATATTCATGTGAGCCCCGTTTGATTGGATTATTGCACAAGCGACATTGACGCGTTGCTGCTATCCTCGTCGAATCAGCCCCATCGCCCCGATCATCACAACCGCGCCGCCGACTGCCACTAAAAATCCGATCACGCTAAACCCCACAGGGACAGCCATCCCCAGCGTGTTCATGATCCCCGCGCCGATGAACGCGCCGAGAATGCCTACGACAATATTCGCCACAGGTCCCATCTTGCGATTCTTGCCCGTAAGAATACTGGCGACCCACCCCGCCAGCGCCCCGAATATTAACCATGCGATGAATGTGATCATTTGTGCCTCCAGAAATTAGATTTTGGAACTTTTAACCGCGAAGCGCGCTAAGTCCGCCAGGAAAACCTTTTAAAACCTTCGCGTTCTCTGCGGTTAATGCTCTTTTGTATCATCCGAGTTGATTACCTTACACTTTCAAAATCAGGACGCTGATTCACGCTGAAAACGCGGATTTTCCCCTTTTGCATCAGCGAAATCAGCGTTTATCCGCGCCTCAAAACCATTGTAAGATAATCGGTCATCCGAGTTAGACATAAAGGTCATTAAAGTAATTTATCAGGAAGTGATTGCATAATTCATCGGGCAAATTATCCAACACCTCGTTGATGAACGCCATCTCAGTGGGAAGTTCTGCGCCAGACAAACCCGCGCTGGCGGCGAGTTGACTGAACGCCGCCTCAGGGTCTGGGCTTTGCAACGCGCCCGCGATCATGCTCTGGATCGCGTCAGAATCGATGGGCGGTTTCGATCGTACGATCTCGACGCACTCTTTCAGGTCTTTCAGAAGCAGATCGGCGTTGTCAGCATTCCCCTGGCTGACCGAGATATGCAAGTTGCGCGGCGTGAGGGGCGTGGAGAACTGCCCCTGCAAATACCAGCCGCGCTTGCTCATCTCATCCGCCAGTTGATAGACGTTCATCGAATCGGACGCGAAGGAAAACATGCTCATGGCGGGTTTGCCCAATACGTACAAGCCGTCCATGGCGTTGATCCCGTCGATCAATTTTTTCGTGGCATCTTGCGCTTTTTGAATGATCTTTTTATAACCCGCTTCGCCCAGGAAGTTCAAGACCGCCCAAGCCCCCGCCATCGGTCCGCCAGATTTGGAGCTTAACACGGTTGGATTAATTAATGTATAACCAGTCGTGTCCGTACACGCAAAAATTTGATATTTGCGAATGGACTTGTCGCGATACATGATCACCGAACAACCCTTGGCGGCATACCCGTATTTGTGCAAATCCGTTGAAATGGATGTGACGCCCTCCACTATAAAATCAAAATCGGGGACGTCATAGCCCATTTTCCGCATGAACGAAAGATGTAATCCGCCTACGCATCCATCCACGTGAAATAACAAATTATGTCTTTTCGCAATCGTACCGATCTCTTTGATCGGGTCAATCAACCCTTGCGAATAACTTGGGGCAGAGGCGACCAATAAAATGGTGTTTTCATTGATGGCGCTTTCCACGTCGCTGGCGCGGACGGTAAACGTTTCCGGGTCAAGGTCAACCACCACTGGCTTGACGCATAAATAATGCGCGGCTTTATGGAATGCGGCATGGGCATTCTTTGGCAGGATCATTTCAGGATGTGTGACGCGCGGTTTTTCAACTCGCGCTTTGTCTCGCGCAGATTTGACCGCCAGCATAATGGATTCCGTTCCGCCGCTCGTCAGATGACCGACCGCATTGGGATCGCCGCGCAACAAATTGATAACCATTCGCGCGACATCGGTTTCCAATTTCAGGATGGACGGAAAGACAGAGGGGTCGAGTCCGTTTTCGCTCAAGAACGATAAGTACGCCTCTTTCGTGACCTCGGCTGGATCTTCCCCCGCGTCATAAACGTAACACCAGACCTTTCCGTTCTTCCAATCCATGTCTCGCGCTTTGAACGCTTGCAGTGTGGACAATATCTCTTGCTTTGATAAACCTGTTTGTGGGATGTGCAACGCAGACTCCTTGAAGCAGATGAATTCTTTCGACGAATTATACTTTGGCGTATCGCTACCTGTTTACCTGTTTACGAGTCTACCTGTCTACCTGTCTACGTGTCTCCTTGTCTACGTGTCTCCTTGTCTCCTTGTCTCCTTGTCTACCTGTCTACCTGTCTACCTGTCTCCTTGTCTACTTTCCCACGGCAACTTCCCCAAATCCACATTCCCGCCGCTGAGAATCACGCCGACCTTCAAACCCGTCAGGTCAATTTTCTTTTCCCACAACACAGCCACCGCCACCGCAGACGATGGCTCGATGACGATCTTCGCGCGTTCCCAAATAAATTTCATCGCGTCCACAATTCCCTGCTCGCTTACGGTGACAATCTGCTCCACGCGCGATTGAATGATCGAAAATGTTCGATCACTGAGCGACGTGAGCAAACCATCCGCAATTGTTTTTGGATTATCCGACGGGAACACTTTCCCCGCTTGCAGCGAGCGGAAGGCATCATCCGCCATTTCGGGTTCGGCACCGATTACACGGATTCCCCTTTTGGTTTCCGTCGCCGCAATGGATGTGCCGCTCAACAATCCGCCGCCGCCAACGGGCGCGATGACCACATCCAAATCAGGAACATCCGCCAACAGTTCAAGCGCGGCAGTTCCCTGTCCCACGATGACGCGCTCGTCGTCATACGGGTGGATGAATGCCGCGCCCGTGGATTCCATCACCCGGCGGAGAGTCGCTTCACGCGCCTGTAAAGTTGATTCGCAGTAGGAAATTTTTCCTCCATACCCAGCCACCGCGTCCTTCTTCACCTGCGGAGCGTTCTCAGGCATGACGATGTGCGCCGCGATGCCGCGCATCCGCGCCGCGAGCGCCAACGCCTGCGCGTGGTTCCCCGACGAGTGCGTGCAAACTCCGCGCGCGGCTTCTTCATCTGTGAGGGAGAATACCGCATTGCACGCGCCGCGAAATTTGAACGCGCCGACCTTTTGAAAATTCTCGCACTTGAGAAACACTTTTGCTCCGACTCGCTCGTTGAGGTTTTCATTCGTCATCACAGGCGTGCGATGCGCGTGCGGTTTGATTCGTTGCGCGGCTTCGCGGATTTCTTGAAGGGTAGGGGATATCATCTCATCTCCGAATCGTCGCGTCTCGTTCGGGACCCACGCCGATCCATTTCACAGGGACTCCCGCCGCGTCTTCGATCATCTTCACGTAACTCTTTGCATTGGCTGGCAACTCTTCAAACGACTTTGCTTTGCTGATATCCTCGTTCCAGCCTTTGAACGTTTGATAAACACATTCAACTTCGCCCAAGCCGTACGCGTCCACATCGGCGTATGTCACATTGTTGCCGTTCAATTTATAACCGACGCAAACTTGAATCTCATTTAGTCCGCTCAACACATCCAATTTGGTGAGGCATAGTTCGGTCACGCCGCTGAGTTGCGCCGCAGTGCGGACGATCTCCAAGTCCAGCCAACCGACTCGGCGCGTGCGACCCGTTGTCGCGGCGACTTCCGCAAATTTTTTATACACATCCGATTCAACATCGTGAATTTCAGTGGGCAACGGTCCCGCGCCGACGCGCGTGGTGTATGCTTTCGTCACGCCGATTACATCCGTGATGTAGCGCGGCGGGATGCCGAGTCCAGCCGACGCGGCGGAGGGAATCGTCGTTGACGCCGTCACGAACGGATACGTTCCCCAATCGGTATCCAAAAATGTTCCCATTGCCTGTTCAAGTAAAAAGTGTTTGTCGGCTTTCAAGCCGTCTTGCACCAATGAAAATAATTCTTTGATGTACGGTTTCAGTTTTGAATAATATCCGCGATACAGATCGCGCGCTTCATCATAGTTCAACGATGCGCCGCCCAACGCGACAATGATTTTATTTTTCAACTCCAATTGCATTTTCAAGCGCGACTCGAACGCGTCGCTCGCAAAATCCGTCCAGCGGATTCCGTTGTAACTAACCTTATCCGCAAACACGGGCCCGATTCCGCGCCGCGTTGTCCCCGTCGCGCCCGCGCCTTTCGCTTCCTCGTACAAGCCGTCTAAAATTTTGTGATACGGCATGATCAAATGCGCGCGCGGCGAAATCCACAACCGCCCATCTACGCCGACGCCCGCGCTATTCAACAACTCGATCTCCTCGATCAACACAGCGGGATCAATCACCACGCCGCCGCCGATCAACGCCGTAGCGTTGCGCGCAAAAATTCCCGACGGCACGAGATGAATTTTGAACGTCCCGAATTCATTCATCACGGTATGCCCCGCGTTGTTCCCGCCGTTGAACCGCGCCACATAATCCGCGCGCTCCGCGAGATAATCTACAACTTTCCCTTTGCCCTCATCGCCCCATTGCGAACCGATCACTGCTGTTACGGTCATTGCGACTCCTTGTTTGCCTGTCTACTTGTTTACGTGTCTACTTGTCTACAACCTCATCCACAATTCGGATGGCGAGTCCCAAATATGTCTCTGGCGATAGACTCATCAACTTCGCGCGCGTTTCCTCTTGGACGTCCAACGCTTCAACCCACGATTGATAACTGTCTCTGTCCATGACGCGTCCTCGCGCCTGCGACTTAAGCGACTCGTACGCGTCGCTTCGCCCCGCCGCGCGGAGGATCGTCTGCGCCCCTTCGCTGACGACTTCCCAATGCGCGTTCAACTCCGCTTTGATTCTCTCCTCGTCCGCCTCCACGCGACTCATGCCGCGCGTGATATTTTTCCATGCGAGCAGTGTATGTCCCAACGCGACTCCAAATGTTCTGCGAACCGTTGAGTCGGATAGATCGCGCTGTAATCTTGAGATAGGCAACTTCTGTGCGTAGTGGGTGAGGAGCGCGTTTGCAAGCCCGAGGTTGCCTTCCGCATTTTCAAAGTCAATCGGATTCACCTTTTGCGGCATTGTCGAAGAGCCGACTTCGCCCTCGATCATTTTTTGTTTGAGATACCCGTCGCTGACGAAGCGCCACATATCTTGCGCGAAGTCTATCAGGATTGAATTAGTCAGTTGAACGGAATTGAAATAACGAATCCAATTGTCATACGGCAAAATCTGTGTTGTGACGAGATTCGGCTCAAGCCCAAGACTTTGGATGAAATCTTTGCTGAATGAAATCCAGTCCACTTGCGGGGCGGCGGCGTGAAGCGCGTTGAAGTTGCCGACCGCGCCCGTGAGTTTCGCTTCAAATTTGTGATTCGCAATTTGGTCGCGGCATGTTTTCAAGCGCGAGAGATATACGGCAATTTCTTTTCCTAAAGTCGTCGGCACGGCGGGCTGACCGTGAGTCCGCGCGAGCATGGGCAGGGCGCGATATTGTTTTGCGAAGTTGCGCAGGGATGAAATGAGATTGTCGAGGGCGGGGAGCAGGACTTGGTCGCGCGAGTCTCTCAACGCGATGGCTTGCGCGATGTTGTTGATGTCTTCGGAGGTCAACCCGAAATGAATCCATTGATGCAACTCTGTTGGCAATTTGTCGCGCAGGAAATATTCAATCGCTTTGACGTCATGCCGCGTCGTTTTTTCGTGTTCTTGAATCTTGCGCGCGTCTTCGTCCGTGAAGGAGTCGAGAGAAAAGTTGGGGGCGGGACAAATGCCCGCTACGGCGAGCGCAGACAGAAAGTCGAGTTCGAGGCGGGCGCGGGAACGGAGATAGGCAAACTCGGAGAAGAAATCCCGCAGTGGGGAGGTCTCTGATTCGTAGCGTCCATCCAGCGAAGAAAGCGCGTGAAGACTCATCGTCACGCATTATAATTCGGGCGTTTGATTTTAAGAGGAGAGAGTGATGAAAATTTTAACCGATGTCGCGTTGACGTATGACGATGTTCTGCTCGTGCCGCAATATTCCGATGTGGATTCGCGGCGCGCGCTTTCAACGAAAAGTTATTTGACGAAAAGAATCGTGTTGCAAACGCCGATTGTCTCCGCGAACATGGATGTGGTGACGGAAAGCGAGCTGGCGATCACGATGGCGCGCGAGGGCGGGATCGGAATCATTCACCGCTTTATGACGATTGCGGAACAGGCGCGTCAGATCGAGCGCGTGAAGAAAGAAGAATCGATTGTAGTGGATGACCCCATTACGATGAGCGAGTCGCATACGGTCGGCGATGTGAAGCGCGTGGTGGCGGAAACTGGCACGGGCGGAATTTTGATTCTGAATGCGGATGACAAATTGATCGGCATCGTTTCGACGCGCGATTTGTTGTTTGAGGACGACGACAACAAACCCGTCACCGCGATCATGACGCGCGACGTTCACAGCGCGTCTCCCGATACTTCTTTGAAAGAGGCGGAACGACTATTGCATGAACATCGCATCGAGAAATTGCCGCTGGTGAAAAAAGACGGGCGCGTTGCGGGGCTGGTCACGTTGAAAGATATTATGAAGATCACGCAGTTCCCTAAAGCGACGAAAGACTCGAAGGGACGGCTGGCTGTCGGCGCGGCGGTGGGCGTGCGCGATAAAGAAATGCACCGCGTGGAGTCTGTGTTGGAGGCTGGCGCGGATTGCATCGTGGTGGACATCGCGCACGGCGATTCGCATCTTGAGATCGAGATGATAAAAAGTATCCGCAAACATTTTGCGGAGGCGCAAATCATCGGCGGGAATGTGGCGACGGGCGACGGAACGAAACGACTCATTGACGCGGGCGCGGATGCGGTGAAGGTCGGCGTGGGTCCCGGCTCGATTTGCATCACGCGAATCGTGGCGGGCGCGGGCGTTCCGCAATTGAGCGCGGTGATCGAGTGCGCCGAAGCCGCGCGTTCGTACGGCGTTCCGATCATTGCGGATGGCGGCATTCGTCAGCCGGGCGACGTGGTCAAGGCGATTGCGGCAGGAGCGTCAAGCGTGATGATTGGATCCATGCTGGCAGGCACAGATGAAAGCCCAGGCATGACATTAACTCGCAAAGGTCATCGTTATAAGGCGTCGCGCGGCATGGCATCGTTGGAGGCGAACATCCTCCGTAACAAGCGCGAAGGAAACGACTTAACTCATGAAGAGATCGAGGAATATGTTGCGGAAGGCGTGGAAGCGGCAGTGCCATATCGCGGCAAGGCGCGCGAGGTGTTGAATCAACTGCTCGGTGGTTTACAATCGGGCATGAGTTACAGCGGCGCGCATTCGATTGAGGAGTTACAACAAAAAGCGATCTTTGTGCGGATGACTGGCGCGGGCTTGAAAGAGTCGGGCCCGCATGATGTGGAAGTGATGGGGTGATTTGTGAGGTACGAGATATGAGGCGCTGCGTATTGCGTGCTTCGTACTGCGTACTTCGTAAAGAGTGAGCGATTGTGTGCGTAAATAAACTTTGATGTATGGAGATTAATCAGATGAACAAAGTTAACTGGCTCGAAAAAGATAAAAGGCAATTGCATCCCGTCTATCATCCGAAGTCGCACGCCAACGCGCTCGTCATCGAACGCGGCGATGGCGTGTGGCTTTACACTGCCGACGGGCAAAAGATTCTCGACGGCATGGCGGGTTTGTGGAACGTCAACGCGGGATACGGACGCGAAGAACTCGCCAAAGCCGCGTACGATCAGATGAAGGATTTGGCGTTCACCTCCAATTTTTCGGGCATGACGAATCTTCCCTCCATTCGGCTTGCCGACAAGTTGGCGGGCTTTGCCTACCCCGGGCTGAACACGACCTTCTTCACCTCCGGCGGATCAGAATCTAACGACTCGGCATTCAAGACCGCGCGTTACTATTGGAAGCGCAAAGGCAAGCCGACGAAATACAAAGTCATCGCGCGAAAAGGTTCGTATCACGGCGTTACTCTCGCAACGACATTTGCCACCGGG
>CASGHD010000029.1 GCA_949319575.1 uncultured Anaerolineales bacterium
CTCCTAACCTTCGACACGAACGACTTGACCCTGCAAGCCCTCACAGGTCTTTTGCCGCTTTTGGTATGAATTGTTAAAGTTCCGACAGGTATTACTTTTCTGGTTTTTCTGACAGGTACGAGTTTACCGTGTCTTACAACAGGTAAACAGGTAAACACGTACACACGTGACTTGTCTACCTGTTTACCCCTCCACCTGTATTCTGCTCTCCCACACATCCCCATCTGACCAATTCGCTTCGACCCATTTTGCCACATTCCCCAACGCAGACTGTAAAAACGCGGCGTCGTTCCCCGCCATCGCGCAGACGATAACCGCCTCATCCCATTTGTCCTGCAAATCCACCTCCGCAACAGAGACGTTGAACTCGCGGCGCAAGCGTGAGATGAGTGGCTTGATCCGTCCGCGTTTTTGTTTGAGGGAGGCGCAAGAAGGGAGGTGGAGGTGGATGGTGAGGGTGGCAATCATGCCGAAGGTTCGGAGTGAAGCGAGTCGAGAAATTGGCGGGCAGTTTGGATTGCACTATCTCCGTACCTGCCCAAATCCAACAGAGGCTGATCGTCGCTCACGATGACAGTTGCCTCGCCTTCCAAAGCGATGACGATAAATTTTTCATCGTCTGTGTCTTGAGGAACCGCGCCTTGCACATCCATTTGACCTGAAGCCAGAAGCGCGTCTTGGCGAAGAAGAGTCGACATGGTTCGATTTCCTTTAAGGGACGCTCTGCCTGTGGGTTGCGAATCTTATCCACTATTTGGAAGCGCGCTCGCGTTCTGCCATCAGTTTCTGGCACATCTCGATGGGAATGATCGCCGCCATAGGTTTGCCCGACTTTTCCACGACTGTCACATCTCCTCCAAAACCGACTTTGCCGAGAATTTCAGCAACCCTCTGCCGAAGGTCTCTTGCGCCGATAAAAATTGTCATTTCAGCCTCCAAATAACACAATGCTCATTGCGTACACAATGAGCATTGTCGCCTTTTACGGCAATGCTGTCAAGCACGCTTTTGTTTTTGTTAGGGCAAAGTAGAAATGTCCCTTTTTTGGCAAAGTTGCTATAGAACTGATAATTGATCTCGCTCTATTGTTCCGGATTTGGCTAATCGCTTGTACAAGTTATATTGCCCGTGATGAAACATGTGTGGAAGATAAACCAGTAGATGTTATTGTGAACAAGATTAGCGCTATTGGTCTTCGGCGGGTTGCTAAACGATACCAGTTCCTATATCGGGGTTAAGTTTCAAGATGATATAGCATTAAACAAACTCCATCCATCTTTCCTTCAACGACACCCACTCCAAGGTTAAATCCCGAATACATTAACGGGAACGATTTATTTCGAGTGTGACACTTCCTGCCTGCCCGCGCCATCCATCGAGCGTTTTGATGGCGAGGCCGATTTGTACAACACCGATTCGTCAATCCGATGCCCAGTCAACACTTGAAGGCTCATTGGGATCAAAACGAGAAAAGCTGGCAGGAATTTAGCCATCTCCCAAAGATTTCCATTCAAGAAGAAAAGAATTATATACATTCCCAGGCTAAGAAAGGAAAGTCGGAAGAAGCGCGCGCTTTGTCGGAATGCAAGTATGCAGAGCATGGTAAACCCAAGTACCTCAGCAGACCAAAGCCAAAGAATCCATAAAACATGTGAAAGGTCGGTGTTGTTTGCGATATGCGCCTGAATCGTGTACTGGCTGGTTTTGAAACCGAAGTAATAGCGCAATCCCAGATAACTAATTAGAAACATGCCCAAAGAGAGGGCTGTCACCAGAAGCGCGCGCTTGGTAATGCCCTTCGGGTGGCCCAAACGATATGCCCAATAAAACACCAACAAAAAGATAATTTGATCCCGATTTAGAACAGCTGCTCCTATGATGACAGGCAACAATAGATCGCGACCTTGTAACATCAGACTTAATCCCAACAAATAAAATAGCAGGGTTATGAAATCTCCTTCCATATAATAGCCGGTAACCGATAGCGGTATGACGAGTTGCAGCAAGATCACGCCTATCAGGGCGGCTAGAGGAGGGAACGAAAGCCTCGACAACAGCCAATGGAAGATGGAAAAGACATTGCACAACACAAAAAATGTCATAATCATGTACGCAAAGAGGTGTCGGGCAGAGGCTTCCGGCAATACGGGAATCAACAGCGTTTGCAGCCCCTTTCCAAGGAGAGGCTCAATGACCCGATATTGATAAGGAGGCTCCATGTTCCCTGAAAGAATTTTGTCCTCCTGTGCAATACGAACTGATAGGTTGGGCTGTATTAAATTCAAGCCGATATACACTGTTGAAATCAAAGCCAGGATTAATATAAGAACACGCTCGGAGTATTGGTATTTCATATATGTGCTCATTGATGGAATCTTTTATGTTGATTGCGTAAAACAATTCCAGATTTCATACAAATCCCAATCCTCTTTCCTTTCCGAGGATAGCGCATCCCCTCTGCTTTTTCCATTAACTTCGGGAGAGCCTATTTTAACAGCACAAGCGGGAAAATACTCGGTATACTTCGCTTGTCGCCCAACCTTTGTCTCCAAGCATTACTACGGAAAGGTTCGCCATGGGAATGTTCGACACCGTCTACGCCGAATTAGACTGTCCGTTTTGCGGCAGGCAATATCGCCACTCCCCAATGCGCTGGGAGGCGGCTGAACGCGATATCCAGCGGCACAAACAATCGCAGGTTGAATCACGCCAGAATTTTCTGAGGGGTGAAAAGAAATTCCACCTTCAAGATTATTGGGCAAAGCGCGACGGTTTCGACAACATCGACGCATGGATCGAACAACTGGATACGCCCGACAGGATCGAAGCATACCGCACGAGCCGCCATTTGGGATTGGCGGAAATACAAACCAAACACTTTGAAAATGTGATGGATACATTTTACGTCGGAGATGAGATCCCGCAATATTCAGGGCATTACTTCATTCGTGAAGACTTCAATTGCGATGGTTGCAGTTCGGCGGATGAAAGTGCGTATGTCAACGTCTGGTTCGAGATCGAAGAGCGTAAGTTGAAGACTGTGCTGACGCGCAACCCCGAAACAGGCGAACCGGAACGCGAAATTCACAAACACGCGCCTGTCGAACCGCGTCCGCCAGACCTACATCCGCCGTTACATTTCAGGCATCGCGCTATTCAGGCACAAGCCAAGTGGAACGTGGAGACCGAACAGTACGATATGGAAGTTCGCCATATCCCTGAATATTACACGTTCTCACACGAGAGCGAAGCGCTCCTTCGCCTCATGTTCGAATCGTTTGCGGATGATTACCTGTTCTTGATCGGCAAGGAACACGACGATCAACCCTCCCTGCGCGACCATCTACATTCCATCTGCCGCAACCTCCCTTCGGACTTTGAACCCTACGGCAAGCGTGAACGCAACGGCGAACCCGATTGTTCCGTCGGGTGTAAACATTTTCTCAAACTTCCAGGCAAGCTCGGCTATGACTGGGGCGTGTGCGCGAATCCAGCCAGTCCGCGCGCGGGGTTGTTAACCTTCGAGCATCAGGGCTGTGAGCAGTTTGAGGGCGGCAACACAGAATGACATTCCTCACCTCTTCCCTCCGCGCTCACTTCGGCTTCGACTCCTTCCGCGCAGGACAGGAAGAAGCGATCACGAGTCTCCTCGACAAAAATCACACGCTCGCCATCATGCCGACAGGCGCGGGCAAATCGCTCATCTATCAACTTGCCGCGTTGCAATTCGAAGGACTCACGCTCGTCATCTCGCCGCTCATCGCGTTGATGAAAGACCAGGTGGACGCGCTCAACCGCAAAGGGATTCCCGCCACGTTCATCAACAGCGCAATTTCATCCGCGGAACAAAACCAGAGATTGACGCTTGTATCACAAGGGAATTATCGACTCGTCTACGTCGCGCCCGAACGCCTGCGCAGTGTGACCTTCCTCCGCTCGCTTCAATCCTTGACCTTGAGCCTGCTTGCCGTTGACGAAGCGCACTGCATCTCTGAGTGGGGACACGACTTCCGCCCCGACTACCTCCACATCGCCGAAACGCGCCGCCACCTGAGAAATCCGCTCACCGTTGCACTGACCGCCACCGCAACCCCCAAAGTTCAAAATGAAATCGTCCGCCTGATTGGTCTGTCCGAATCCACAACGCGCATTGTCACAGGCTTCAACCGTCCCAACCTGACGCTCGAAGTGAAATATACGACAGGCGCCGAAGCCAAATTTCGCGCCTTGAGCGAACTATGTACCGCACACTTCCAGTTTGCGCGCGGCGCGACCATCATCTATACAGGCACCCGCCGCGACGCTGAAGAAGTCGCTGAATTCATTCGCGTTATTTGCAAACTACAAGCCGAACACTATCACGCAGGGATGCCACCCGAAGAGCGCGCGCGGATTCAAGAACGCTTCATCAGCGGCGTCACTCCGGTCATCGTGGCGACCAACGCCTTCGGCATGGGCATTGACCGCGCCGACGTGCGGCAGGTCATTCACTATTCCGTGCCAGGTTCGCTCGAAGCGTATTATCAGGAGGCAGGTCGCGCGGGGCGCGATGGGTATCCCGCCAGAGCCGCGCTTTTGTACGATCCGCAAGATCGCGCCTTGCAGGAATTTTTCATTCAAAACAGCGTGGTCACCCCCGACGAACTGCAACTCCTCTACCGCGCGCTGGGAAAGATCAACGACGAAGTTTGGCTCACCACCGAAGACTTCCAGCGTCGTACTGAACTGCACCACGTCAAAATCAAAGTGGGACTCGCCGAACTGGAACGCATCGGCGCGCTCGAACATCTCGGCGATGACGGAGCGCGCATGTCCCTACGCAAAGGCAAATGGGATCCACACGCCGTCCAACAAGCCGCGTCGCGCAGCAGGGATCACATCCGCCACCGCACCGAACAACTCGATCACATAATCCGCTATGCCGAGACCAACTCCTGCCGTCGTCGAATCGTGCTTCAACATTTCGGCGATCACGGCAATGCCGACGCGCCCGTATGTTGCGATAATTGCGAAACGCGAAAGTCCCTGTCAACGCAGAAGACCAGTGAAACCGTCGGCGACGTGGCGCAGATGGACCTCATCGAACGCGCCGCACTCATCATTTTGGATACAGTCCACAGGCTTGGAACTCGACAAGTCGGCAGGAAGAAACTTGCGCAAATTCTGAAAGGCTCAAAGGCGCAAGACATCCTACAATTTCACTATGACAAGAATCCTTATTACAAAAAACTCGTCGCCCTGCAATTGAGACATCTCGAAGACATGATTCAGGAATTAGTTTCACTCGGATACCTCAAAGTCGTCGGCGGCGAATACCCTGTCATCAAACTGACGCCCAAAGGCGAGAGCGCCATTCAACAAAAAACCTCCATTCCGCTGAAACTCCCGCAGGGCATTTCTAAACACAAGATCGAAAAGAAGAAAGCCCAAATGCAGGCGGGCGGAACGGTGGAGTACACCGCGCAACTCATCCATGAAGGTCTCACGCCCGAACAGATTGCGCGCCAACGCGAACTGACCCTGATGACCATTTACGGTCACTGCGCCAAACTCATCGAAGCGGGCAAACTCGACGCGGACCAGGTCATCGAAAAGGAAACGAAAGGAAAAATCATGGCGGCAATTCAAACAGTCGGCTCGACCCAATTCCTCTTCCCCATCAAAAGTATTCTGCCCGATGAGATCACGTATGAGATGATCCGTTGTGTTGTGGCGGCACACGAAACACACAGTACAGAAACTCGTATACAAGAAGACAGGTATACAGGTAAACACGCGCAAACAGACTCCATTACAGATTATCTTTCCACCCCTCACCCCCGCCCGCTCAAAGGCACTTGGCAGGCAGGCTTTGCCCTCGACTTCCATAGTTCTTACAAGGGCGCAGAGTGGAACCGAAGCGGCATCGGCGATCTTGTCTATCGACTCAAATACGAATCGGACGCATCCGTTCTGCCCACGCTCGTCGAACATACGCGCGAACTCTTTGCCGCGCACCCCAACATGAATCAATTCGACATGATTCTTCCCGTTCCATCCTCTACTCAACGCGAATTCAGTCCCGTTCACGAATTTTGCAAAACGTTATCAAAAACATTCAACAAGCCTGTGCAGACCTTCATCGTCAAATCCCGCCAGACCCAGCCGCAAAAAGAAATCCTTACCCTCCCGCAAAAACGCGACAACGTCGCAGGCGCGTTCGCGGTGAACGGTGATATAACTACCAAACGCATCCTACTTGTTGACGACCTCTTCGACTCAGGCGCGACCATCGAAGAGATTACCCGCCTGCTTCGTAAACATGGCGCGGCAAATATCAACGTGCTGACCTTGACACGCACTATTCATTCGGATCTGTAGGCAGGTAGACGCGTAAACACGTATCTCGTATCATGAACAACGACTCCCTCGCCCTCCTCCTCTGCTCCCAACTCGGACTCGACGACTCCGTCAAGCCATTGACCCTGCGCGAATGGAATCCCCTTGTGCGGAAACTGCAAGCCGCCTCCCTCCGCCCCTCCGATCTGATTCACCTCCCCGGCTCTGATCTCCGCCTCAAACTTGATCTCGACCCCGAACTCGCAACTCGCATCTCATCTCTCGCATCCCGCGACATCCAACCGCATCTCACTCGTCTCTCCTCCCTCGGCATCTATCCCCTCACCCGCGCGGATTCAGATTACCCTGAAAAATATCGCCAACGCTTGAAAGACTCGGCTCCCGCCGTATTGTTCTATGCAGGCGAAAAGGCATTGCTCGGTCAGCCTGGGATTGGAGTCGTCGGTTCGCGTCACTTGGATGAAGCGGGACAGGATTGCGCAAAGTTTGTCGGCAATGCGTGCGGACTGTCGGGGCAGGTTTTGTACTCGGGCGGCGCAAGAGGCGTGGATACGCTCAGCATGGAGTCTGCGCTTGAGGCGCGGGGAACAGCCGTCGGTGTGCTGGCGGATAGTTTGGAGAAGCAGGTCAAAAGTCGGAAAGAAGCGTTGAAGCGCGGCGATCTGTGCCTCGTCACGCCGTACAGTCCCAACGCGGGGTTTTCCGTCGGCGCGGCAATGGGTCGCAATCGTCTCATCTATTGCCTTGCCGATTACGCCATCGTGGTCGCGTCGGATGCGGAAACGGGCGGCACATGGGCAGGCGCGACTGAGACGCTAAAAAATAATTGGGTTCCCGTTTTTGTATTGGAGCACGATCACATGCCAGAGGGAAATAAACTGCTCCTGCAAAAGGGCGCGCTGGCTTTCCCGCATCCGTTCAAAGAACCGCCCGTGAAGTTGCCCGATTGGATGAAAGAGCAAGCCGCAAGTTTGCCACCTCAAACCGCACAGCCAACTCTTTTCTGATCGCTCCACCTTTTTATTTCCATCGCTCCATTCCATGTTCGATTTCACCTGCCACTTCGCGGCGCAAATAGTTTCGCGGGCGGCGATGAAAACTTTTAGATCCATGGAAATACATCGCCATGCAGCGACTTGTTGTACCTTTCCTAGCCACCTGACACTTTCCTTTTTGGACGCTGATAAAAAACTTTTTTCACCTGTTTGTTGAAAAATCGGTGTTCATCCGCGTCTCGTTTTTAAAACTGTCAGGTGCGTAGTGCTTTTCCAAATTAATCGAGCAACAAGTTGGATTTGAGGGCGCCAATTCCAACCACTGAGACACGGAGACACCGAGAACTTGCATTGAACTTGCGAAATAAAATAATTAACCTCTTGCATACGTGGTAATTTCTTCAGCCACAGAGACACAGAGAACGCTGAGAAAACCTTATTTTTACTCTCTGCGACTCAGCGTCTCAGGTGCAGAATGACTTTCGCAAGAGGTCTAATTAAAAACGGGTCTCCCGTAATTAACGGGAAAGCGCCCACCACGAAGGACACAAAGGGGAAAAAAAGAGGTTAGATTCCTTGTGTTTTTCCTTCGCGACCGTCGCGTCATTGCGACAAGCTCAATGCAAGCCTTTGTGTTTGAAAAAAAGATTCCCGTTAAAAACGGTCGAAACTCCACTCAGCGTCTCCGTGGTTCAAAACGGATTGCTCGGTTTAATTGTTAATCTTCAAAAAGTCGCGTTACGAGATTTCCAGCAGCCCTTTTCCCAACGCTGTCAGACGGATTTCAGAGAGATATTGCGATGTGTAACGATCGCGTGTTCTTTCTATTGCGCAACACCAGTCATTAATACGCCGAGTGTTATGGCGGAGACCAACAGGGCAACCAGAATAGGAAGCGCGTTTCTCATCGCGCTTGACGCGGAAGCGCTTTCAACTCCCTCCTGTGCTAAACTTACCCCATGGAAATCTGTTATTTACTCGCCTTTCCCGATTCAGATAACGGCAAAGCGCGACCCACCGAACCATTCAAAGGGTTAAGCAAAGACGCCCCTTATTTTCAACCGGTGGATATCGACCTCGTGGCGCTTGGCGAAGAGACATTTTTATTCGAGGGGTATGCCGTCAGCGTCGTGCGCCATCGCTACGACGACTGCGCGCAAATGATCGAATGCCGTTATCAGATCAGCGACCCATTCGCCGCGCCTGTGTTGCAAACGCGAACGAACTTACAAAATGTGTTGCAATCGCGCTATATTCCCGAACAGCACCGCCGCAGTGGACTGTTCGAGGAGTATTGGATCCTGTTGGTGAAAGACTCGTCGCCCGCGCCCGACCCCTGGATCGAAAAGAACGCGCTGGGTCTCGCCAACTTCATCCGTTCACAACGCGATGTGTTCGACACCGAAGAGATGCGCGAGATCCTCGGCTCGCGCGCGCGTTACTCTGCCGACGAACTCACCCTCGTAGACTGGGAGGGCGCGGTCATCATCGCGCCGCAAGCCGATTTCCGCTCCGACATTGCCTTGCTCAAGATCGGCAACTACCAATTACTGCGATACCGCATGTTGGACCAATCCATCGAAGACCTGCTCGACAAGATCAGCGAATCGTTCTTTCAAAAATCGCGCCGTCCGCGAGCCACGCGCGGGCTGATCCGCCAACTGGCGGAGCATCGCCTTGAGATCATGCTCGATTTCGAACGCGCCGAACAAAGCCTCCTGCTCATCGGCGATTGGTACACCGCCAAACTCTACGAGATCATTCACAACGAACTGTACCTCAACGACTGGAAGCAGACCGTGCGCGACAAACTTGACAGGCTCGAGAACATCGTTCAAACCATCAAAGACAACCTCGCCGTTTCATGGGAAAATTTGCTCGACCGTATCCAACTCGCCTTGTGGATCGTCATGCTCGTCGGTTACCTCTATCTGTATTTTCTGGACGCCGGCTGGATCATCATCTCACCCAAATAGACTCATGCTCAGACGAAAACTCCTCCTGATCACGATCGCGCTTCTTTTCTCGACGCTAGCCTGCCGCGCCGCCACCCGGCTGATCGTCCCCGACACGCCGACTCCGCTCCCGCCCACGGCGGCGCCGCCCACCCCAACGTTAATCCCCCCCACGCCGACACCCACCCTGCCCGCCGAAGCCAGTTGCCCCGTTCAAGTCGCGGATATTCTGGAGGCTTCCCTCAACTTCGAAAGCAGTTCCGATGAATCGCTGGAGGATGAAATCTACCTCGTCACCTATCGCGTGGATGGAAACGATCTGGGCGATCCATTTTTCGAGTCGGTGCCGACCAAATTCCGCGACGAGCAGGATGATCGCGTCGCCCACGAAGAGATCTGGAGTTTATTCACCAGCCTCATCCCTCCCGAGGAAAGAGACTTTATCGTAGGCTTCGCCATCATCACCGACGGCGGCAGTGACGTGCTTGCCTCCGTGGGCCAATCGGAAGATAATGCCGAAGAGTGGTTACTCGAAGTGGACATCCTCGACTCGGATGACCGACGCGCCCTCACCTTCACCCTACTCCACGAATTCGCCCACTTGATGACGCTAAACTCCTCGCAAGTGCCGCCAAACCTGGCGGTGTTCGGCGATCCTTCCAACGACGAGATTTATCAACGCGAACTCGCCGCCTGCCCAAATTACTTCCCGGGCGAAGGATGCAGTAACTCAGATTCATACGTCAACCAGTTCTTCGATCGATTCTGGTTCAACCTGTACGCGGAATGGCAGGAGATCGATGTGATCGAGGATAAGGATGAATACTACGACCAACTCGACGATTTCTACAACAAGTATGATGACCAGTTCCTCAGCAATTACTCCGCCACCAGCCCCGCGGAGGATATTGCCGAAGCGTTCGCGTTTTTCATCCTTTCACCCAAACCGCCTGCCGATTCGATCGCTAATCAGAAAATTCTGTTCTTCCACGAGTTCCCTGAATTAATGCAATTACGGGGGCATATCTTGAATCAACTTTGCGTTGAGTTTCCGCAATGAGCGACACCGAGGTTGCCTCCACCCGATCGGATTCAATCTGGGGCAAAGCCATTTTACTGATCGGTGGAATCACCCTCCTGTGCTGTTTCGGGATGTTGTCATACTTCGGGTTATTATTTTATGTGGTGGATCGGGATGTTTCCCTGATTCCTTCGCCGACCCTCGACCCCAATTGCGGAGAAAACTTCTGCTTAAATGCCTGCCTGCGGGCCCTGCCCAACTTTGCGCGCATCGACCTTCCTGAACATAAAAATGAACTGGATCAAAAAGCAGGAGGGTATGTGCTTGCAAGCTACTGGGTCAAACAAGCCGATGGCTCACTGAACAAGCTGTCCAAGCCCGAGGTTCCATCGTATTTACAACCCTACCAGGACGATACCGAATTACATGCCCGTATCTGGAAGTACGCAAAACAAATTTTCGACGCCGGGGATCAAGCGCATATTTCCTATATCACTTTTTATGCGGATACCCATGTGGATCGCTATGCCGCCAGCGTGTGGGTGACATCCAGTGGAAAGTGGACCTTGAATGTAAACCTGGCGGAATTCGGCAGCGCTTGGGATACTTCGGAAACAATCATCCACGAGCACGCTCACATCCTGACTTTGGATGATTCGCAGGTGACAGGAATTGGACCCTGGTATGACGAGGAAATTGATCGGAAAGATTTCGACGCAAAGTCCAACGTATGCGGCGAGCAATTCTTCACAGGCGCGGAATGCGCGCGCGATACGTCCTACATCAACGAATTCGGAAAGCGTTTCTGGCACGGTCAGTTATACGAGGATTGGGTAACCGTCTTCCTGCAAGGGAGCGAGACAGAGGAGCGTAGCCCCGCCCTGGATGAATTCTATTTGAAATATCAAGACCAATTCGTCACCGCATACGCCGCCACCAACCCGTCGGAAGATATCGCCGAATCATGGTCGGAATTCATCTTGTTCCCCAAACCTGCGGGAGACTCGGTTGCCCAGCACAAAATACTCTTCTTCTATGAATACCCGGAGTTGGTCCAATTGCGGGGGAACATTCTATCGACAATTTGTCAATATGCCGTGGCGCAAACTGGCACACCCACCCCGCAAACACCGGCGGTTCAATTAACCCCACCTTAAGGGGAAACGCCTGCCAATATTTGGCAGTATAATCCCGCCACATGGAATCGCTTCAACCGCCCCTCACAGAACAGAGCTCCCCGCCTACGGGCGAAACAGACCAGCCCGTCGAATGGAAGCGTCCGTTGCGCGACATCTTCGAAACGCTTCTTCTTGCCGTCGTCTTGTATTTTGGCATCAACGCCATCTCTGCCCGCGTCCGCGTGGATGGGTATAGCATGAACCCGTCGCTGGAAAACGGCGAATACATTCTCGTCAACAAGCTGGCGTATAAACTCGGCGCGCCCGTCCGAGGCGATATTGTTGTTTTTATCTTCCCACTCGACCCGCAACAGGATTTGATCAAGCGCGTGATCGGTTTGCCCGGCGATACAGTCATGATCGAAAATGGGCGGGTGCTGGTCAACGGTTTGCCGTTGGAGGAACCGTATATTGCCTCGGCGCCGTTTTACAACGGTTCATGGCAGGTGACCGAAGGAAACCTGTTCGTACTGGGTGATAACCGCAATGAGTCGAAAGATTCGCACGAGTGGGGTTTGCTCCCCGTAGAAAATGTGATCGGCAAAGCCGTCGTCATTTATTGGCCCCCTCCCAAATGGGAGATCATCAACCATATCGATGTGGCTTTTGCCGCGCAATGAAACTACACACATGAGCGAAAAAACCAACGCCGTTCCCCGCCAAACTCATCCAGACCGCGCCCCATGCAATGAATGTTCCGCGGGCATCATGCACTTGCGCCACATCACCTATTTCACCTGGCTCGGCGAGGAACTCGTCACCGTGCCGAACTTCCCCGCCTGGATCTGCGACCTGTGCGGACGGCGCGAGTACGATGAGCGCGCCATCTCGTGGTTGACAATGCTCCTTAGCCCGGAAACAGGAAAGCCCACGCGCCGCGTCAACCGGACGCCGAAGCCTGCCCCGCCCACTCTGAATCATCCCACCCCCCCGCTGGATTAACCCGCCAAGCCATGGACTCTTCCTCACGCACGTATCGTTTCCTCCCCGCCGACTTGTACACCGCCGGTTATCGCATCGTCGGCAAGGTGATGGCTGGCACGAGCGGCATCATGGGGACGATGAACGACCGCACGAAATCGCATCTCGAGGTGCACGATGCGCGGCTGGCGCGCATCCACATGCCTACAAAACTGGTGGATCATTTTGAAGTGGTGAGGCTGGTGAAGACCAACATTTTCGCGTTGTGCGCCGCGCGGCGTGAAGACCTGGGACCCGCGGCAGTGGTACGCGGCGGGTATTCCAATGCCGCGCCTGTCCTTGCCCGGGTTACTTCGCAGGTGTACGAAGTGGAAGGGAAGCTGGAGATCTCAGGGCGTTTCGATTTTTCGGTGCTGATCTCGGATACCACGCGCGATTTCATCCCGGTCTTCGATGCCGTGCTGGGAGCCATTCTCATCCCCAATCTTAAAGTGGAAAGCCCCGCCATGTTGTTCAACCGCGTGTTCATCGACATGATGGCGCTCCTCAACCAGCGGGCGAAAGAGGAAAAGTAGGAAAGTGTCGAATCTGCGCGTGAAAATTTCTTGCCACAGAGGACACTAAGAGAAATGTCTCAAATTCTCTGTGGCTCTACGCGCCAGAATAGACACCTACAACGTAACGGGAGCGCTCAAAGGTTGTAGATAGTCCAACAGACTACACCACAGAGACACCGAGCCACGGAGTTTTTTTATTGCTTTTCTCCGTGTTTCCGTGACTCCGTGGTTAGGGTTTTCCTCCTGTGGTGAAACCCATCTACATACTTTTAGCGCGCCCAACGTAACAAATTGCTTGACCATTGCAAGGCGGGGTGATAAAATCCGCCCGCTTTATAAAAGTAAGTTTGCCCCCATCGTCTAGTGGACTAGGACGCAGCCCTTTCAAGGCTACGACCGGGGTTCGAATCCCCGTGGGGGCACAACGTTATTCAGTGAAAAACCAGTCATCATCGAATGGAGCAGATAATGACTGGTCACGCTCACAAACATTTTTTGACTTTACCCGCTATGCCTGATCTCGAACAATTTTCTACGGTTGATGAAGTGGCGCAAAAATTGAAATTCCACCCTGAAACTGTGCGCCGCCTTGTCCGTGATGGAATCCTCGAGGGGACAAAATGGCGTCGAGAATGGCTGGTACTGAAATCGTCTGTCGAAAAGTACAAAAAGCAATTCGGCGATAATAAGCACAACTCGCGCCGAAAGTAAAAGCGACTGTTTGAAACAGTCGCTTTTTTGTTGCCTGACCATATTGTATTATACAATATGGTCAATTGCGCTTTGACAACTTCATACTCACCTATCGCGCGCCCGTGTGATGAGCAAGGGTATTGATAGCGCGGCAAACAACCCACCGAAAGGAGGTGATGAAATCGTGAATGATATGTGGAAAGAGATTTTGAACGTGTGCGAAAACCTGGACGCCAAAGGCAAAGCGGCTGTACTTCGTCGAGCGCGGCGGTTGCTTGCCAGGCAGAAAAAACAAATTGCCGCCTCTTGCGAAGCGGCAACCCTTCCAGCGCAAGGGATCACGCGCTGAAACAACCGAAAGGGATTCTAGCATACTATGTATTTGTCACTCTTCAAATATCAAATTGTTGTCGGACAAATGAGAGAACAAGAAAGTATTAATTTCAAATTGTCGTAGCGCTATTTCCCTCACCCATCCAAATGATACATATGATACCCGTTCTGGCATGGGTTGCCCCAGGCGATGCGCATCTCGCGCGCGGTTAGGTCGATGACCAGCGCGGAAATGGTGCTCTCGCGGTCCATCGGGTCGATGCCGGCGATGTTGTGATTGCAAATGGAGTTCGGCAGGTTCACATGATCCTTCTGGATCGCCTGCAAGGTCTCGATCGTATGGGTCGAGTTCTCGCGCAATAATCGGTTGGCGCGGAAATAACGCACGCGCGACGAGATCAACTCCTCAGGGTCTTTCTCGATCTCTTTCATCGTTTGCGAAAGATAATGGTTCGTATGAACCATGTACCCGTCTGTGCCATGCAGGATGTCGAAGCGTTTCGCAGAGACCTCCACCGAATACATCTCCCCGCTTTCATGGAGGAGTAAATGGTTGTAGCCTGCCGCGCGCCGCGAGATGAGAGTCCGCCCGATGGCGCCGGAAATACGACGTGAAGAAAGAACGGCGCGCGCAACAACCAGGCGGGGAATCCCGATGCGGGAATCGTTCGGGTAGACCGAGTCGATGAGTTGGGCGATGCCGTAAGCGTTGAATCCAACATTGGGGAGGAGTCCGCCGTACGTCAGGGCAAGAAACGGGGGTTCCTCCTTTGGCTTCGCCGAGATCACGCACACATCGTTCTCATCCTCGGGCACCCAATCTTCATTGTGCGCCGCCAGCACATGACCATCTGCCGAGCGCTGTTCGTTGACCGCAAAACTGGTGCAACGCGTAAGGTGCAAAGCGTCCATCGTCACGGCTTCCATGGCGTTGAGCGTCACCACATCGTCGAACGACACATTCGCCCCCTCGGCAATGCCGCGCATTTCGTCCACATACTGGGGATAACGCTCCTCGGCAAACGGCAAATATTTACGCGACTGCATCTGCGCGCCCCCCCAGGTAAGTTCAAGGGTGTTGTACGATTGGTCAATCAACACGCGGGCATTCTCAATGCTATGTTGAACCTGTTCGCGCCTCGCTTCGCCGACTTGCCTGCCCATTTCGCGATGCGTGCCCGAAACCTCCACCAGCGGCGGGGGAGAATCGTGAAGTATCGTGTTCGGAATGGGGGTTTGTTGTAACGCCATGAGTCCTCCAAAATAATAAATCCGCCCCAGATGCGCATCCGGGGCGGACAAATTATACCCTTCACGGGCATACCTATCACGCGGACTTTTTACGCCGAGTGCGCTAAAAGTATGTAGATGGGTTTCACCACAGGCGGAAAACCCTAACCACGGAGTCACGGAAACACGGAGAAAAGCAATAAAAAAACTCCGCGACTCGGTGTCTCCGTGGTTTAGTCTGTTGGGCTATCTACAACCTTTGAGTGCTCCCTTTTACGCCTGCGCTGTAGGTGAAGGCGGCGGACTCACGATCACACCAGACGCGTGAATGGTGCGCGACCCGAAGCGGGTGATCACCACCGAGCCGATCGCCAGCAACCCAAGCAGGAATTGCGCCAGACCGCCGAGGCAAGGGATAAACCCAAGCGCGCCGCTGACCAGCACGAACAGGAAGGTTCCAACGCCCACCGTCACCACCGGCGACCACGTCTGACTCATTGCCCTGGCAAAACGATCCCCCACTTCCGAACCGAAGGCGACGATCCCGAACAACCAGGCAAAGCCCAGCACGATCGGCGGGATGATCGTGAGGAACAGCAACACGCTCACCACCACTGCCAGCAAGCCCATCGCGCCGACCATCAGCGGTTGCGCGGCAATGGCGCTACCCGCCCGTTCCATTTGCGGCTTCCAGAACAACGAAAGCAACATGGCAAATCCCGCCGCCAGCGTTGCCCAGAAGAACAACTGAAACATCTGCCCAAAAAAGCTGAACCCAAAATCGTACTTCACATTGATCCTGGACGGATCTAGAATAGGCGGAACCTCCCCATCCGGGATATTGATCTCCGGCTGAACGTTATTGACGATCTCGCCCTCGACAACGGCTCCCTCCGCCACCACCGCCTGCCCGCCAATCGTGACAACATCACCCAGCGCCGACGCGGTGTCGTTCAAATAAATCTGTCCGCCAACGGCAACAACATCGCCATGGATGGTCCCGTCGCTTTCCACAGTGCCGCCGAACACGATCAGGCTTCCGTTGAAATCGGCGTCTTCTTCAATGGTTACATTCCCGCCAAAGACCACCAGATCGCCATCAAACGAATCGCCGGATTCCAGCGTGAAATTACTCCCAAAGATCACCTGCCCGCCGCTAGGTCCCGGCCCTTGGGCAAACGCCGCGCCTGTTGGAACAAGCACAAGCATGAAAAGGGCAATCAGGGAAACGAGTCTAAATTTTGTCTTCATACACTACGCTCCTTGCGGCGCGCCACGAAACGCGAACCGCCAAATTGACACCGACCATAACAAACTAACGCCGGCAACGCCCGAGACGATCACCATCCACCCAAACGGCGGGAGCAACCTGCCCAGCACATTGAGGATGACCGCGCCAGCCTCTGCGCTCGCCTGAAGCGTCGTCAGGACAAACACGCCCGTTTGCACCAGTGCGGCGATCCAACTGGCAGGCGATTGCAAAAAGCCAGCCAGATAAGGCGACGCCAGCCACCCCAACAACAACACCCCGCCCAACGTGAAAAAGATCGAACCGAGTATGCGGCGACGGCGGTCTGCGGCTTTCTCAGCCGCCAGTCGCGCCTGAAACCGGGTAGCAAATCCCTGCGCGGGCACAGCCATTTTCACAGAACGCAAAACCCTGGCAGTCTTCACCAGCGCGGCGCAATACGCGCACGAACGCAGGTGCGAATCCAGTTCGCGCTGTTGTTGCGCGTCAAGCGCAACCTCATTCAAAAGCCAGGTTTCAAAAGGCTGGTGATTCATGGCGTCTCCTTTCCGTTCGGGCAGGGGGCGGAGTTTCCTCCTCCTGCCACATGCCTGCCAGCGCCCGGCGCGAGCGGTGCAGGCGGCTCTTCACAGCGCTGACCGTCAACTGCAACGACTCAGCGATCTCAATTTCAGAATAGTCATACCAATATCTCATGATCACAGCCGCGCGATCCGTTTCGTCGAGGTTGCGCAACAACCCGTGCAGGCGGTCGCGCTCCTCCCGCCTGGTCGATTCAGCCTCGGGGTCGGGCGAAGCGGGGTCAGCAAATTCGAAAACCGTCCCATCCTCGCGTTCCTCATCCATCGAAAAGACCGAGAGCTTCTTTCGGCGCAGGCGGTCGATGCAATAATGCGCGGCGATCGAAAGCAACCAGGTGACGAACGAGCGGCTTTGGTCGTACCGATGCAGGTTTTGGTAGGCGCGCAAAAACGCCTCCTGCGCCGCATCCTCCGCCGATTCAGGCTCGCCCAACATCCGATAACACAAGTTATACACATGCGTCTGGTGTGCCTCGACGAGCCGGGTAAATGCCTCGTCACTACCTTGTTGCGCCTGGGCTACCCAGGCAAGTTCATCGTTCACCTGCGCTCCTCGTACGCCTTATACGCCTTGCGGACCAAATAGTTGCGGGAAATTTAACAGAGGACGAACGTCGCTTCATTCTACCAGTGAGGCTGACGCTACCCCCCATCATTTCCCGCCTCGTGAAAAAGAACAAGCCCCCTTTCGGGGGCTTGTCATTGCTTACTTGGATGATTTTGACGATTTGGGTGATTTGCTTTTGAACCGATTGAACAGTGTTTTGCGCTGATCCTGAAAGCGGTCGAACGCGGTCTCCAGCGATGATTTGACATCAGGCGGAACCTCGCCGCGCTCGAAGAACGCCAGCAGTTTCTTCGAGTTCGATTCCGGCTCCTCCGCCTTGGGCTCACTGCTGGAAACGTAATCGCTGTAATGCTGGGGAGAATACATAGACATGTACTGATAATCGCCGTACGTTTTCGCGTTGGTTTCCGAAACCTTATTAAACACGATACCGATCACCCGCGCGCCAGCGCGGCTCAACTGCTCTTTGATCACCTTTGCCTGATCGTCCTTTGTCAAGCCGGGCTCAATCACCAATACCACGCCATCTACTTTTGAGGCAAGGTTATACGAATCGGCAATGATCAAAGGCGGCGCATCCACGATGATCGTCTCGTATTCATCTCTTAATTCGTTCAAAATCGCGCCGATACGTTTGGAGTTGATAACCTCTGTAATACTCGGCGGGATGTGCCCCGCTGTGATCACATCGATCCGTTTCCCTTTGACCGGTCTCACAACTTCTTTTGCGGCGATCCGCGCGTGGATGATATCCGCCAACCCCGGGTTCTGCGAGATCTTCAAGGCTTTGTGAACAGACGGGCGACGGAGATCAGAATCGACCAGGATCACCTTTTGGTCGCTCATGGCGAACGAAAGCGCGAGGTTTGCGGCAACCGTAGTCTTGCCGTTTCCCTGAACCGGGCTGGTCACCAGGATCGTCTTGGCAGAATT
The DNA here is from genome assembly GCA_949319575.1 of uncultured Anaerolineales bacterium. Classification (GTDB taxonomy): domain Bacteria; phylum Chloroflexota; class Anaerolineae; order Anaerolineales; family Villigracilaceae; genus Defluviilinea. The sequence goes on from CASGHD010000029.1 coordinate 18,554, forward strand.
ATAAGTTTGGAAGAACTCAAGGTTTGATTGCAACAGACGAAAATTTTCGGCAACGATCGAGTTCGGGTGGCTCAACACGTACGTTGCGTTATTGCCGTTTTCAGAGATCTGCGAAAGATAACCGATCACCGGCAGGTTGAAGATACGCTCCACATCGGAAGTCGTCTTGATCGTGCGGTCGAGATATTCCAACCCATACGCGGCGCCTGCCGAAAGCAATAACCCAACCAAGCCCGCCAAGCCAATGATCAGAAGTTTGCTCGTGCCCTCAGATTTTGTGGGCAGGTTCGCAGGCTCCACGATCGTCAACGTATTCAACGCGCCTTGTTGAGAATTGGAAAGAAACGTTGCATAGTTATCCCGCAGGCTGGTCAGCTTAAGCGTCAGCGTTTGAATTTCTTTTTCGGTTTCAGCGATCTGACTCGTGCTCGTCTGAACATTCAAACTTGCCTGCAGGTCTTTGATTTCCTTGTCGGTCTCTTCGATCTGTTCCTGAAGACTCGCAAGTTGCTGGGTGATAAATTCCTGCTGTTCCCCGCCTGTGCCGCTGACCGCCGGGCTTAATTTGATCAGCTGTTGCGCCAGTTCATTGGCAATCACCTGCGCCCGCCGGGGGTCCGTATCGGTGACGGCGATCTCAACCAACTGGGTGTTCGGAATGATCCGCGATGTGTATTGCGGAAGCCAGTCGATTCCCAGCGCGGCTTTCGTGGCTTCCTGCACCGGTTCGCGGCGCGCCATATCCGAGTAGATCGTCGCCAACTGCTGTGAGATCGAGATCTGCCCCGATTCCGGGTTGGGGTTGGAAATAGTGCTTCCCGTTACCAGAGTGGTGCGGGAGATATATTGCGCCGGTTGAAACAACGTTGAGATCGAACTGGAAACAAGCGCCAGCACAGCGGTTACAGCGATCAACCGCCACCATTTGATTAAGGGTTTGAGATAGGGATTAATATCCATGTGAACCAATTCTTATCAATAGAATTATAGCAGGAGAAATAAAAATACCAGACGTTCTCCTCGAACTTCATGACGTTCCAACGTTAGAAAAGTTACCCCCCACACAGCGGGGCATGGTCGCTATACGCAAACTTAGGCATTTGTGCCTGCCTGTTCAATGACGCCTTGATAAATGCGTATCAACTTTCCAGCCAAAGCAGTCCAATCGTGATGCTTTCGAACATACTCCAGCCCAGCCTGCCCCACCCGTTGTTGCAACGCTGGCTCCTCGATCAAACTTAATATTTCCCCGGAAAACTCTTCAGCTGTGTCTGCCACGAGAACATCTTCTCCGGGTTTCGCCTGCAAAGCATTCATCGCCTTCATATTGGTTACCACGGGTGTTTTGCACGCCATCGCCTCAAGGATTTTGTTTTGGATTCCCGCGCCATACAATAACGGAACTGCCGCAACCGTTGCCTGTTGAAGATATGGGCGAATATCCGCGACAGTTCCCGTAACGATGATGCGCGGGTCAGCCTGCAACGCGGTGATATTCGCCGGCGGATCCTTCCCCACGATGATCAATTTCACATTGGGGCGTTTCTCCCAAATTTTAGGCATGATCTCTCGAGCCAGAAAGTCCGCCATGGAAACATTAGCGTGATAACTCATCTTGCCGCTGAAGACGATCGTTTCCAGGTCGCGTTGAGCATCGGCGCCCGGGCGGAAATATTCCATATCCACCCCGTTGGGCAACACGGTCACCGCCGACGGGGTGTCTGAAGCAAGCCGTAGGAGGGCTTCTTTTTCAGCCTGCGAGGTGATCGTCACGTGATCGAACGCGGAAGACAGTTGACCTTCCCAATTTCGGGTTCGGTTCAAGTCCAGTGTGGAGATCAACCTGCCAAATACGCTGCGACTCTCCGATGAGGTCAACTCAAACAGGTGGCTGATGCAATCCACACTATCCCACACGACCGGCAGGCTGGGCATGCGGGAACGGATCGTTGTTCCAAACATCGAGCCGCGCAAATGTTCCACATGAACAACATCAAAGCAAGAAGAAGCGTCGCATAATTTGAAAAATCGCTCAACCAGCGTTGGATTCCAACTATAAACGGACTGCAACGGCTGCCGCGCAGGAAGAGCCGCAAGACTCTGCCAATAGGAACGCCACGCGGGTTGATGTTCGCGCACCACAGCATGGCACAGGCGTTTCAACGCTTTCGCGTCTTCAACATCGCCCTCGTTTGTCGTCACCGTAAAGACCGTCACTTCCGCGCCGAGGGCGGAAAGATGAGCGATCAGTTGATAGGGTCTAACCCGAATTAAATTCGGGACGTAGGGAACAAAATAGGCGATCTTCATGCCGGGCTGGAAAACATCGACCGTAAGCGAAGCCGATGCATCAGGAGTCTGTATTGAAAACGCAAGTGCGATTTGATCGTGCGCCACAATTTCGCCTTGGAAACCCCGAACATGCGGCTGTGTAACGCGGCGGGAAACTCAACGACCTTGAATCCCTTGAGCATGGCTTTAACCATTAACTCGGTCCCGCCGAGATAATCATCCGCCTCGAACTGCACTTGTTCGACCACCCTGCGACGATATCCTCGAAACAAGGCTGTATATGTGTAGATATTCCAGTTTAACAAAATTCGATACAGAAGAGACGAGCCTTTGCTAAGGAAGATCCTGTAGCCGGGCACTCCAACCACCTCCCCGTCCGGGTGATACGGCGAAGCGGTCACCACATCCACATTGTGCTGGAAGCAAGCCAGCAGGGCTGGGATGGTTGCAAATTTATACGTTCCATCGCTATCGGTTGTGAGGACGATGTCGCCGGTCGAAGCCTGCAACCCGGTCCGAATCGCCGCGCCAAGTCCGCGATTCACTTCGTGTTTCTCAAACTTGATCGGCAATTTCTGGCTGGAGCGGGAAGCAAAGGCAGTCTTGAGCGCGTGATAGGTATTGTCCCTGCTCCCATCATCGACAAAAACCACCTCCACAGATGCCACAGTATCGCCGCCCGGCAACTTGCTTCCGATCAGGCTTTCGGCAACGGGAAATAACTCCGCGTCCAACTTTTCGATATTATCCTCTTCATTAAAACAGGGAACAACTATGGATATGTTCATTTATACCTTTTCATTCTTCACGAGGGTTGATTTTGTACAATGTGTAATTTTCAATGGTAATTACAGAGACACAACAGCCGCCTGCTAGAAATTCGGCATACATCCCAGTCCATTTCGAAAATGGTCCGTCGATCAGGTATTCTGGACGATAGACCGTCGGGTCATAGGTTTCGCCCGAAGCCTCGCCAAACTGAGTCTCTGCGGTCTTGAGGTCGACCCAACGATTGACAGGATGATGATACGTCTGATCCGGGGTCAACAGATCGATCTCCCATTCCCACGATTCGATCACCGCGCCCGCGGGAATGTTTTGGGTAATGTACCCGGCAAACTTCTCCGGTGTCGCATCGTATTTGACATCGATATCTTGTATTTGATGGAACAGACCCATCCCTGCCCAAGCCAAACCCGCCAACAGGAAGAACGAACTTGCGTACAGGGAGGGTTGCCGCAGAGTTAAGCCGCTTCCTCGCGTGTTCCAGGATTTACGGATGAAGAAGTAAAATCGATAAAAAGCCTCGCCAGAAAAGACAAGCCCGATGGAAAAAGCCTCAAACATATAACGGGTCCACCCGACTGATGCAAAGCAATACCACATGACCCAAACCGAGACGAACACAGCCAGCATGAATCTCCCCAACCCAACTATTGTTCGTTCGCGGCTTTCCAGAAATGAAAAAGCCAAGCCAGGGACAACAAAAAACAAAAACCCAGACCGGATTAGGTACCAAATATTTCCCGGTATGCGCCCCGGTCGAAACGCCAGGATGGTCACTTCCGCGCTCGAGTTAAGGGCGGCGATATGAGCGTCAAAATTTTCAGCGCCGACAAGTTTGTATTGAACGCCAAACCATAAGGCAGCGCAGGCAAGCATCACCGCCAAAACAAGTATGCTATATGTGGGTCGGATCTGTTTGTAATAAAAATAATCCGCGGTAATTGCCAACGCCAAAACAGGCACAAATATCCAATACTGTCCCTTCGTCACCAGCGCCAGCCCGAAAAACAAACCCGCGAGGATCGCGTAATACGCTTGTTTCGTTTTCCCAAGCGCAAGATAAAAGAGAAATCCAATAAAAAAATACATCAGGGCGGGGACATTGCCCAATGCCTGCCTGCCATAAAACAAGAAGCCTTCATCTGGGGCCGACAACAACAGGAGCATTGAAATCAAGGCGGATGGCAGACTATACAGCGCGGAAGAGATACGAAAAAACATCCAAGCCGCTGCAATAAAAAATACTACGGCAACAACCCGCGCTTGCAATAAGCCCACGCCAAAGACCTTGAACACAACCGCCATCGGGATGATCAGTCCGGGACCATTCGCGATCAACGGCTGGTCGAGCGTTCGAAACCCTTCCGCAGACCGCATGGCGTACTGCCCGTAGTTGACCAAATTCAACGAGCCCTGCAGAGCCAGTCCCTCGTCAAACCAGGTGACAGGGTAATAAGGCTGATTATAAATTCCCAACACCAGCAGAAAAAAAAACGCCGGGGCGATAAAAAGTCGCCGCAAATTAATCGCTTTCCAATCCATGTAAGAGATCCGATACAAATGCTACGGCGTGTATTGATATAAATACCTTGGATACTCAAGGTTGTAGCGTTTGGGCAGTGTAGACAGCGCGGCAAACCTGTCGCCCAGGTCTGTTGTAAGATGGTAGTCCTCCAACAGGAAGAAAAGGAGCGGGTCGTTCTCCAGCGGGTAATTAGTCAGGATGTAGGCGGTTCCCTCCGGACGTATGACCGGGTCCAGTAATCCCTGAACGATTCTCACATCCGCATCCTCCGCGCCGGGACCGCGAACCAGATCTTCCATTGGCACCCAATGGACAGCGGGAGCGAACGCATAACCGTCCTCCAACTGCCCCACCCACGGAGCGAAGACGGGGCCATCGAGGGAATTCAAATATCCGACGAAGTCCTGATAGGCTTCATCGGCTTGCGACGAAACGACGACAGAGGCCGGGTTGTAAAAGAACAAGGCAAACGATAAACCCAACGCCGCCAGATGTAGCGACCATTTGCGCGCAACCTGATACTCGCCGAGGAACGCCGCCATGCCAAGCGCGCCTGTAAGTATGAACCATGTTCCCATCGGGATGAAAACGTTATTGTTCGAACCCGGGTCGAGCGCGCCCATAAAACCGCTGAGCAAGGCAAAGGGCAGGGTGAAATACCAAATGCCCGCCTTGCTCTTCTGCTTGAACAGATACACAGCCGATGCAACTATGCCGATGACGGCAAGAGCAAAGTAATTCGTCACGATAAAAACGACATAGCGTATCACGGCGTCGGCATTGAGATGGCTCCAGCCGCCGGGCACTGTCAGGGTATAGTAATGGAACAGCGAACCAAAGAACAGCGCCGGCGCAAGCAGGTAAAGAAGAGGTCCGAGCGCCCCGGCGATAACCCAATACGGCAGCGAATTCTTCAAGCCGTCGCGCCATGTGAGATATAACACGCCCCCGATAACGAACAATGCGCCATGTTGCTTGAACCAGAACGAAGCGACGAGTACCAACACGCCCAGCCCATTGACCGAACGGGATTTGTTCAATGAGATTAAATAACTCCCCAGCAGCGCGCAAAACAACAGCCACGAATCGGAATGGGCATTATCGAGGTAGGTGTCCATCACGCGATAGGCGGCGGCGAATAAACCCACAGCGACGATCCCCCACCACGCGGATTGTGTCTCCTTTTTGACAGCGAGAAAGATGACGATCTCCGCGCCGAGCATTCCAAGAATGGCTACCAGCCTCAACGTAAAAAGGTTCGCTCCCAACAACCACGCAAACGGGATCGAAAAATAGTAATACAACGGAGCATACGCCAGCGGCACAAAGCCCGGCGACGGCTCAACGTAGACTGGCTGACCCGCCACCGCCCGCTGAAAATGTTGGACGACCGTCAACTCCATGGCTTCAAGATTCAATGGAAAATTGACATGGTTGACCCAAAGATATGCCATGAACAGAATCCAAGCGCCCGCATAGATGGCAACCAGGTTCAGAAAAATACCCGATAACTTCGACTCGCGCCGAAGCCCGAGAAGTATTCCTCCGCCAAATACCAGCAGAATCAACAATTTAATCAGCATGGTTTACTTTTCGATCCGCTGATAGAGATCATAGTCGCCGAACGTCTGCGCCCATTTGTAGTGTTCGAATACATATTCCACCGGGTAGATCAGCGTCCACTTGGAGAACTCGCCGACAAGGATGTAATCGGGATTCTCAGTTTCAACGAATGAGTAACGATCCCTCACCGGTTCGCCGCCGTAGTAGACCTGGTTCACAGCCACCGCGAGCAATTCGTTTTGCGGATAATGGTAGTTGTGGTTTGTCAGGAAGCCGATCTCAGGCTCCCAGGTTTCGATGACCGCCGACTCGGGAACATTGGCGTTGAGATAGTCTGCCATGAGCCGGGCGTTGTTCGGGCCGGGGAACGCGATCTCTGAAACATCCTTTGCAAGCGGAATCGCAATGATGGCAACCAGCCATAAGGTCAGGGCGAAGCGGGCGGCGTTCTTCGCGTCAAACAGCGAACGGAAATATCCTCCGCTCCAGTCGAAGTGGAAACCGTCTGTCAGGCTGTGGAAGAAGCGGGCGATGAAAATGCTGGAGAGGGTAAGACCGAGGAAGGCGTAGCGAATCCAGCCGATGGAGGCGACAATGAACCACACTAGATTAAGCGCGATCATGAGGAAGAGCACGCTGAACTTTTGCCCCTCACGGGTGCGAGGCGCGGACACAAAGAAAGCATAGATCAGGGCGGGCAACAAGGCTTCGAGATACACCGCCCGCGAACTGAGCGCGCCCACATTGGCGGCGAGTTGCGCAAGGTTGAAGTTGAACGCGGCGCCTTCGGCGGAGGCTTGCAATAATGCCAGATTTTCGGTCATCGTGGCGGGGCCGAGATACATCAACGTAAACACCTGCCAGATGCCGAAACTGCCCGCCGCCACAATGCCGGGGATGAGAAAATTCTTGTGGGAAGAGGTTTTGTAATAAAAAATATCCAGCCCCCACGAGAGGATCAGGGTTGGGGCGAGGAAAAGCAGGTATTGATATTTGGTGATCATCGCCAGCCCGAAGAACAAGCCGATCGTCACCAGCCGTTTTGCATCGTTTTCATTCCATTTGGCGAACCAGAGATAGAGGGCGAGAGCCAGAAAGAAAAAGCCCGGCACTTCCCCCAATAGTTGACGCCCATATTCCAAAAATAACACGCTCCGCGAGGATAAGATCAACGCCAGGGCGACCCATGCCACTGCCTTGCCAGAGAGATGCTCCGCCAGTTTGAAAAAGATGTAGCACGCCGCCAACAGGTACAACGCCATCACGAACCGCGCCTGAAGCAAGCCGATGCCAAAGATTTTAAATGCCGCCGCGATGGGAAGCATCACCGTAGGACCAACGCCAATGGTGGGACCGTAATAGCGGAACCCGTCACTGCTGATATCGGCGTACTCGCCATATTGCGCCAGCGTTTTCGGCACATGCAAGTGCGAGCCTTCGTCGAACCACGGGGCGGGGTAGCGCGTCAGGTTATGGAGCGCAAAGAAATACACCAGCAGGATTCCAAGCGCAACGAGAAGCGTCTTTCGATTAGTGGATAGGAATTGTGACATACTTTCTCTCCGAAGGCTGAAACAAATAAACTGTATTGTATCCCCCCATCGTTTGGGGTTGTTATGAATAGTTGAACTGTATCGATTGCCGATTGGCGGGGAGGATTAGTTGCGCGTATTCCACGCCGCCAAGTACTAGACGGGTTTTGGCGGAAGTGGGTACACCGTCCACCGTGACCGCGGAAAGTTGTTTCCCATTGTGGAGCGCGGGGAGCAGAACCGTCAGCGTGGATAAAGGCTGGGTGGGCGGAACCAGTTCGCACGTCAGGGAAGAAGCGCCCGCATCCCAGTTCACATTCTCAAAGTTGGAGTCATGCCGGGCATCCGTAAACCACAGCCACTCTTGGGCGGAAAGAATCGGCACGCCGAGTTCGTTGGCATAGTCCAGCGCGCCTTCCAAAAAGATGCGCCCCGACTTTGCCGGGTCGCCGCCGAGTTGGAAGGGATCGACATGGAATTGCCCGGTGATGGCGCAGTAATCGCCAAACTTGACCGAGCGATCAAGCAAATACTTTGAAACTTCAACCGTCTCTTGCGCGCTCAAGCCGGCGTAGCCGCCCCACTCCGGCACGTCCATGGGGATGTTGTGCTCATCGGTGACTTGCGTGAGTTGCTGATAGAGGTCGATGATATGCCCCTGCTCGTCGATGAATTTCATTGGGCGGCCACTGCCGGTGAGGTGACCATTTACCCACGCGCCGTTTGGCATCTGCATAGACGGACCGACATGATAATAATCAAAGTTCATGCGCATCCCGCGCATGGCTTGCGCGCGGGCGGTTTCCATCCAGCCCGTCCACAAGACGCGATGCGTGCGAACGGTTTGCGAAACGGGGCCATAGCCGCGCCCGGTAAATTCCTTCCAATATAACTGCCATTCATCAAGCCCGGTTTCAACATACGGGTGCATTGCGATCTCATGCCCGCGCGCGCGCCAGGATTCTACGAGAGCGGGCGTGGGCGAGCCGAATTCTTCGCCAAGCGCGTTGGAGATCACTGGCACGTTGTCGGTCAGCCAGAAACGAGTCCAGCGGGCGGCGCGTCCAATATCGTTCACGATCTGCGGGGCGTAATACACGGTCATGTGTCCGCCGCGATCATCCACGATCTTCAACACCTCTTCGATAAACGGAACGGGATTGCTGTGCGAATCGCCGGTGGCGATCAACACCGATTTTTTATCCTCCGGGAAATACCACAAACGCGGCAACGGTCGTTTGCTCAAGTATGCCAGCGTATTCACGAGCATGCGTTGTTGCTCATCGGCTTGCGGAATTTGAATCCGCTCGAGGTCGATCCAACCCACGAACATATCCACCGTGCGCGCGCCGTTCAGTCCGTCCAAATCCTGGTTCGCAAGCGCGGGGTTTCCCTGTCGCATGTACGCGATACTCTTTGCCAGGTCGAACGCGTATGCCACCGCGACGCCATCGCCGAATTGATTCATCGTGATCGCAGGTTTTCCATATGGGGCATGTTTCGTAAATAGCCACGCCAGCCCCTCGCCGCCAGTGAGCGCGTATAAATCTGCCGCCCCATGATATTGAAGCGACAGCGGATTACTGCCAGCATTTACAGGATGAGCGGAGTCATAAAGAAGGTATTCATCGGATAACGAGCCTGCGTTTCTTTCCCAGCCGAAAATTGATTCAAACCCCGCGGCCGGTTTCAAACTGACAAGCCCCCCGCCGTTGAATACGTAGCCTTCGAACATTTCGATCTGTGAGGCGGTCAGCGGAGTCTCTGCCAGTAGGATCACATCGTACGCGCCGATCACCTCCGCGGACAGCGAGGCTAACGTCGCCAGGTGAAAACAATTGACTCCCTCCGCGCGCAGGATCTCGGTGAGGAAGAGTCCAAACTTGTTTTCCGCGTCAGGGTTCACAACGACGAGGATCGGGACCGAGCCGTCCAACTCTGCCGTAAACAGACTGCCCGGTTTAACGTACGGATTCCGCTCCACGATAGGGTCGCCATTCGATTCGCGTAGCGCGCCATAGCCCAGGGCGGCAGTTACCGCCGCGCCTGCGCCAGCCAGTTTGAGAAAGTCTCTGCGAGTGATTTTTTGTTTCATAGGTTTTAAGAAGGTGTCACCTTGAGCGGGGCGAAGGGTCTCTAGTGCAGCGGTAGAGATGCTTTGCTATCGCTCAGCATGACAATAATAAGGCTTACTTAAAAATCGGCGCTCCGACCATTTCCTCAAGATAGGATTTGGACGCATCGAGCGCGGTTGCCGAAGCCGGGTCGTCAGCAAGGTTATTCGTCTCCTGCGGATCGTCCCTCCAATTGTAGAGCGCTTCGCCGAACTCTTCATGGACCATGTACTGCAATTGATCGCCCACCACCGATTTCATCTCTCCATAGGTTGTGGGGTTTTGTTCCGCCGCGCCGGCAAATTGCGCCACCTCCGAAATGGGTTGCGCCCACCCCGGGGGAACATTTCCGCCGAATAATTTCGTCAGCGGCTGTGAGGGGAATGTGCCGTCGTTGGCATCCAGTAATTGCAGGATCGTGGAAGGCAATGCGGTAGTGGAAACGGGCGTGTCGATCACCCTGCCCTCCGGCATCCCTGCCCCCCACACGATCAGCGGCACGTGAATCTCCTGCCGGTATAGCGACGCGCTGTGCTGGAGCAGTCCATGCTCGCCAAGCGACTCGCCGTGATCGGAGGTGATGATGACGATGGTATTCTCCAACTCGCCGCGCGACTCAAGTTCAGCAAAAAGATTTTTGATCTGGTCATCCACATAGTTGATCGAGCCATCGTACGCGTCAATTTCGGATTGCAGTTGTTCGGGCGTCAAGTCAGGGTGGTAACGTTCCACGAAGCCGTTGATCAGCCCGCCCTGCGTCTGACCGTATTTGCTGAGGTAGGGTTCGGGCGGCGTGTATGGGTCATGCGCGTCAAAGTAGTTGATAAACATGAAAAACGGTTTATCACTTTGATCCATCCATTCCAACGCCGATTGATTAATATCCGGCGCAAGCCTGCGCGTGGGAACGCCTTCGTAGTTCAAGGCTTTGCGCAAACCGTAATAATCGAAGAGATAGCCATATAACGATGAATTGAGGAACGCATCGGGCGCCGACTGGTAATTATCTTCAAAATGCAGGAAGCCGCGACCGAATCCCTGGCGGCGGGTGAAGAATAACGTGTTCGCCGAGAATGCTCCTGTCCGATAACCATTCGCCTGCATCACTTCGCCAATCGTCGGATAGGTATCACCCAACGGTTGCGTTTCGGCTTGGTGTTCGTAGGTGTATCGTCCCGTCAACATGGAGGCGTGTGAGGGCTGGGTCCACGAGGAGGGCGAGATCGCATTCTCAAAGCGGACGCCCTGCGCGGCGAGGCTGTCGATGAACGGGCTGGTCTCACGCGAATATCCATACGAGGAAAGATGATCGGCGCGCAATGTGTCTACGACGATGACGATCACGTTCGGCGCGTCGACACTGTCTTTCAACTGGGAGGTTTTTAGTTTTTCGTGCGCCCATCCGCCGCCTTGAACGATAACGAAGATCGCGATTGCCGTTCCTGCAAGCCATTTCAAAATGCGTGGGATTTTTTGTGTAATGGCTTGTTCCCGTTTGGATAACACATTGAACACTTGAACGCTTGCTCCCGCCGCTAAAATCAAAATCGGCAACAGGGAGATACGTCCAAAGAGGATGATGAAGACCCAATCGAATACGGCAAGGAATGAAAAGAGAAACAGGCTGAGTTTTCTGACTGGGGTTTTCTTTCGCAACGGGAAGCCAATGAGCGACAGAGCGAACCCCGCCAGTGAAAACAGGATCACGTCCACCAGCGGCGCGATCCACAGCGTTTCATACCAATAGGCGCGGTTTTGCAGTCGCCACGTCAGCAGTTCGAGTTGATGCAAGCCGAAGAGCAGGATGCCCTCCACCAACCCGGTGATGAGACCGAAGGCGGCAGAAAGCATGAGTGTTTTCTTTGCAAAGTCTTTGAAGGTGTCGTTCACTGGTGATCTCAGGAAAATGTAACGCGACATTTATGTCGCCCTTGCAACATGCGAGACGCTACGCAGTCTCGCGTTACGGGTTGTTATTTGTTATCGTAGGGCCAGGTCATGCCAAGCTTGGAAAGCAGATCGAGATAATAATTCTTGAGTTCGTCCAGCGCGGCGGGATTCTCGCCGGCAAGATTATTTTCCTGATTCGGGTCATCCGCCAAACTGTACAACTCCACGCCGTTAAACTCATGCGCGATGAACTGCCACTTGGGGGAGATCACGCTGACCATATCGCCTCGAATCGACAAGTGATTCGGGTTCACCCAACTCGACTCTGCCATCTCTGCGATGGGGTCGGGGAAGCCCGCCGCGGAGGCTGGGTCAACCCACAATTGGGAAAGAGGCGGGCCAGGGAAGGTGGTCTGCTCCGGTTCGCCGAGCATATCCAATAACATGGCGGGGATAAAGGTGTTCGACACCGGCGTATCGATCCGCATATTCTGCGGCACAGATTTCGGATACCACACGATCAACGGCACGTGGATGACCGGCTTGTATAACGAGTTGTGATGTTCCCACAAGCCGTGCTCGCCGAACAATTCGCCATGATCGGAGGTGATGACGACGATGGTGTTATCGAGTTTGCCGCGCGACTCCAGTTCCTTCAACAGCGCGTCGATCTGCTGGTCGGTGTAATCGATGCCGCCGTCGTAGGCGTCGATCTCGCCTTGAACTTGCTCGGGCGTTTTGGGGTTGTAAATATCGGCAGTCGTCCAATCGGTGTTGACGAGTCCGCCGGGGTTGGGGAGGTTGGAAAATTTCGCGCGTTCCGGTGAAATGTACGGCGCGTGCGCGTCGTAGTAATTGACAAAGGCAAAGAACGGCTTGCTATCGTCCTGCTCGATCCAATCCAATGCCGATCGGTTGACGCTTGGGCCCCAGCGGCGGTCGATGGAAAATTCCATATTGAAGACTTTATGGAGAACATAGTATTCGATGAAACGACCATACACAGAACTGACCGCCAGTTGCGGCAGGGTCTGGTAATAATCTTCAAAATGGAGAAAGCCGCGCCCAAACCCCCAGTGGCTGGTGACCGTTTCAAAATTGCCGTTGAACGCGCCCGCGCGATAGCCGCGTTGGGTCAGCGCTTCGGCAATGGTGGGATAGGTCTCATCGAGGTAACGCCCGCCATCGGCTTTGTGTTCGTAGGGCCAGCGACCGGTGAAGAGTGAGGCGTGCGAGGTCAGAGTCCATGAGGAGGCGGCGTAGGCGTTTTCAAACATCACGCCTTCGGAGGCGATGCGCTTGAGTGTGGGGTCGGTCTCGCGCTCGTACCCTTGAAGCGACAAATGGTCGGCGCGAACGGTGTCCATCACGATCACTAAAACGTTCGGGGTTGATTCATTCGCCTGAGGCAGGTTGCTTGTTGCAACACGTTCCTGAATCCAAAAGCCGCCTTGAATGAGGACGAACAATGCCAGCGTTACGCCGGCAAATATTTTAAAAGTTCGTTGCGCAAACGACGCAAATCGGTTCTCACGCGCAAAAATGACCGTAGATATTTGATAGCCGATGCCCGCGCCAAGGATCGCTGTGGCGGCGGGATTCAACCTGCCGGAAAGGTATATCAGCAACCAAGCGAAAAACGCCAGAAAACAGAAAACAAAGAAGACCGCCTGCTTTGCCAACTTTTGCGGCAGAAATTGAGCAACGACCGCCACACCCACGCCCGCAAGCAAAAAGAACAACGCGTCGAAGACCGGCGCGACCCATAACACTTGTGGCCCTGAGCCGAGGTAGGTGATCTGTCCGCGCAGGAGTTCGTATCGTTGCATCGCGTACAAGAATACGCCTTCCACCAGCCCGGTGACAATGCCAAACCACAATGCGTATTGGAGGATTTCACTTGCAAATTGTTTGTCGAATTTTTTCATGGAGGTTGCTCATCGTGCCACTCTGAGTCCTGCAACAGGTTCAGGATAAACTCCGCGAAGGGTCTCCATGATAGTCTCAGGGATTCTTCGCTTCGCTCAGAATGACAATCGATTAGATATATCCCAACCCGCTTAAGCGTTCGCGGAGCATCGCCTGTTCGTCATCGGATAAGCCGGAGGAACGGTTCAATTCCATGCCTGCCACCCACGACTTCCCCTCGATGTTCGCAGGCAACGGGTAGCCCGCCAATTCCAACACGGTCGGCGTGAGGTCGAGCGAGGAACCATCCTGGTACCCCGTGATCGGATTGCTCGACGCGACGAGCACAAAACACAACTCCCCCACCACTAGAATCAGGGTGTCGTCGCTCAAATGCTGGAGGGCGTCGCCCAAGCCGCGGTCGAAGTCAAGGTATTGGTCGGCGGACCCGCCGTCAATGGGGAAAGAGGCGTTGAGTTGACAGCCATCCCAGTCACCGAATGCAAGTTTCGAGTTCAACGCGGCAACATCGTCGAACATCGCAACATCTTTCCCCGCTTGCGCGAGGAATTCGGCGAGCGTCAATGTATGCGCTTCGTGGCGCGCCAGCACGTTCCATTCGCGCGGGTCGCCCTCGAGTTCGCCGAAACATCCCATATCCATCAGGCGGCGCAGGTTTTCGAGCCGCTCATCGGCGAGCAACATGGCGCGTTTTGCGCCCTGCAAGTTAAACGCTAAAATCTTCATGATATTAAATCGCTTCCTTCCATGGCGTCGCCCTTCGCGACACCGAGCGCGTTGAGAATGGTCGGCGCAAGGTCCATCAAACCTGGAGACTCGGCGCTGAATTTTTTATTCATGAACAAAATGCCCGAAGCCAGCGCGGGATCGATCACATGATCGCCGCCCCACTTCTTCGTGTTATCGGCGAACAACCCGCGCGGAACCCCGCCCAGCGGCGTGTCCCACGAGACGCGATAGCCTTCGGAAAAATTGACGATGAGGTCGGGCGCTTCGCTCGCATACGGACCGCGATAGACTTCTTCGCTTCGCGCCACCGTGCGAACTGCCACGGCTCCCCGGTCTGAGTCTACCAACCCGGTCAACCCCTTGACGATACCCTCCCGCACAGACTCCATCTCCCCATCCGTGACGATGCCATTGGCTTCGCGTCCTTTGCGATTGAGGAAGATGCAACCCAGACCCAATGAAAAGGCTTTGGTCTTGTCCCAGTCCACGTTCTGGAAGAAGTCGCCGCTCTCGCCCGGCTTGAAACCAGATTTCAATGCGAGGAAATCATTGTCGTGCAACCACGTGTTGAGATTCAATCCGCGCTGGAACGAGTTCATGCCATGATCGCTCAACACGATGAAGAGCGTCTCGGGGTCGGCGCGCTTCATCGCCTCGCCGACAATTTCGTCGCACTCGCGATAATGTTCCTCGATCACTTTGGCATAGCGCGAAACATCTTCGCCCTTGTTGGCGGGGTGATTTGGCTCCGTGAAGCGCCAGAACATGTGCGCCAATCGGTCGGGCGTATCGAACAGGCAGAAGAAAAATCCTTTTTGGAACCTGCCTAATTCAAATTCCATCATCTTGCGGCGCTCGCGCAACACGGTGCGGCATTGGTCGAGATACGAGGCTTCATCGAAGCGCTCATTGTTCAAACCGTCGTGGTCTTCCGCCATGCCGGCGGTGTAATACCGCCCGATCTTCATTGCCAGGTCGTGGGCATATTCCTGCGGCGAACTGATCGGGAACAACGGTTCTTCGGTCTCGAAATTGACCGGCGACGCGTACAACTCAAACTCGGGTTCGAGCTGGCGCAAATTGAATCGCACAATGCCCGACACGGTTTGCATCATCCCAACTTTGAACTTGACCTTGAGCCACTTGCTCCATTTGCCCAAACTCACTTCGAGTTTGTCGGGCTGTCCCTGCGAGGTGATGATGATCTTATCTTCGGACTGTTGTATTTCGACAGTGATGTCGAACTTGTGATCAGACTTCGTCTTCGGGTCGCGCGGACCGATGACATGCGTCGCCACCCTGCCATCTGCCACGCTGACGTTGACCGCCTTTTCGCTCGACTCGCCGTGAATATCTTTGCGCGTGGAGTAAAACGTGGGCGTGCCAAATCCGCCGCGCAGGTCGGGGACGCCGACACCGGAGAGCATTCGTCCCTTCACTTTGTCCGGCGGGTAGGCGCAGGGAATTCGCAGGATGGTCGATTCCACATCCTTTGCCGAGAGCAAATCCCAGAACGGAGTCCCGCGCCGCATGTTGACCACCTTGGGCAAAACGAACGCGTTCTTCTGCTCGTAACGGCTCAAGGCCATCAGCGGCAGGTAGGTTTTCGCGTCGCGGGTGAGGAAGTCGAAGATGCCGTGTCCGCCGGGGTTGGCGCCGGTTGAGAAGGTGGACCAAGCCACAGGCGTTTGGGCGGAGGCGGTGGTTTTGAGTCGCGAATATCCGCCTTGCTCGCGCAGCCGCATCAAGTTGGGGAGTTCACCGCGAGCCATCATGGATTCGGCGATCTTCGGCTCGAATCCATCCAGCCCGATGACAATGACCTTTTTCATCGGCGAAAAAATTATTGCTCTCGTTTTTCTTCAGCGGCTTCTTCAATTTCCACATCCGGGGGAAGTTCTTCCGGAATGCCGCGCGCCTTGCGATACGCCTTCTTCACGAATTTGACGATCACTCGCCAGAACATGAGGAAGAAGCCCGCAATTGCCGCCAGCACGGAGGCGATGGGCATGAGGGTTTCAGGTCCCAAATAACCGCGCCCTTGAACCGGGTCTGAAAGCCCCATCAGGGTGAGGAGTCGGGTAAATCGGAAAGTTGGATTCATGTTTGTATTCCTTTCTTTTTTGTGTCACTTGTGAAAGTCGTTTTGCCGCCGAGAACACACTGTTCGTGCCGCGAGCGCGTCGGCGCGAGACGGCCGAGAAAAAAGATCATTTCTCAGTAACTACTCAGCCTCGGAACATGTCGCTGCGAGGCGCTCTTGGTTTCGACGAAGCAGTCTCCCCAGGCCGGGAGATTGCTTCCCTTCGACAGGCTCAGGACAGGCGTCGGGACCCCGAAAAAACATCGGGGCAGGCGAGCAAAAGCCCTCCTCGCAACGACATGCCTGAGCAGTTACATTTCTCAACGGTCTCTGTGGACTCTGTGGCTGAGTGTGAGACACGCTTGCAAGAAGTCAATTTATGCAAGCGCTTTTTTGCGTTCGCGATAGAGTTCCTGATCCACTACAGATGCCATGGTCTGCACATCCATGCCGCCAAGAAACGCGCTGACCTTTTGAAGCGATTCGGTCGGGTCGTTGACCATCACGTTGTAATCGACGTACAGCGTTTCGATGTTTGCCTGCCGCACGAGCCAGCCCTTCACCTGTTTGAGGTGTTCCTCGTACGTCTTCGCCATCTTGTCGTCGGGGATGTTGTCGTCGCCTTTGCCGAGCCGCCCCAACATTTTCTTCTGGGACGACAATATTTCTTTGAGGTCGCGGCGCATGAAGACGATCTTGTACTTGAATTCAGGCGGCAGGTAGGTGATCAGCCCGGTGACGATCTTCACCACTTTGCCAACCGCTTCCGGCATCCAGGCGAGATCGCCGTCTTTCATGTTTTTGACGCGCTCGAACTCGTAATAGCCTTTCGGGTTATTCGCGTCCGCTTCGCGCAGGTTGTCGGTGAGGATCGGCAACCCGCCCGCCTCGAGCATTTTCATCATCATGGATGTGCCCGAGCGCGGCAGACCGGACACAATTACGACTGTTTTGGGATTCATCCATTCGCTCCTGCGATAATATCAGCCGCTTCATGCGCGTGACGTGAAACGGATTCGCCATTCGTCAGCGCGGGGTAGATCTGCGACGTGGTGGCAAGGAAGAGATTTCCGATCGGCGTCTTCACTGCCGGGATCAAGCCCATCTCATTCAAGCCATGCAACGGTTCGACATAACGCTCCCGATGAATCAGGAAGTATCGGACGGAGGAGGCGTCAAAACTCGGGAACATCGCCTGTAAGTTTTCCAGCCAGATCTGCTTGATCTCGTCATCGCTCTTCTTCTGCCATTCGCTGCCGGGCGCGGTGTATTTCGGCAGATAGACCAGGTGATAGCCGCCGGCATACTTGGGGTCGATATAAGCAGTCGTCTCGATTACGCCGGTGAACGGATAACGATCGTCGGTAATATTCACCGTCCAGTTTCCTGTCAACGGGCGATCCAGCACAAGCAGAGGAGCGATGATGCCAAGATAGTCCGACTTGCCGAGATACTCATGGTAGGCGTGATCGGCGTTGGGAATCAGGCGTTGAAAAACAGGAGTCTGCATGGTGCAAACCACTTTGTCATATTTCACAACGTCATCGTTCGCCATGCGGATGCCCACTGCCTTGCCGTTCTCGACCACAATTTCCTTGACAGGCGTTTTGAGAAGCACGTTCCCGCCCGCTTCCACGATCTTGTTTGTCAGGGCTTGGATAAGGGTAATGTAGCCGCCGATCAGATGCCCTGCCATTTCTTTTTGATTCGCGCCTTCGCGCGTGGATTTCATGCGCACGAGCCGCGACCAGATCCATGTGGCTGGCACATTATCGAAGCCGCCATCGAATTTGGCTTTCAGCATGGGTCTCCAGATATTTTGGAAGGTGGTCTTGCCGCCCCATTTCAACAACCAACTCTGAACGCTGACCGATTCGAGCGTTTTCCAATCCCTCACGAATTGCGCGGCAAGCACAGTGAGACCGAGTCGGAAGCGGTCGATCCATCCGAGAGGCGGAAACTTCAAGAATTCGATAATGTTATTCATCGGGTAAAGTCTGCCCTTGTAATAAAAGCTGGTCTTGGTTTCCTTGTACCGCAATTGGTCGTCGATGCCCAGTTCTTTGCACAGGTCACTGAGGAAACGGTCGCTGGACAAAATGGCATGGTAGAACCGATCTACCTGCGTGCCATCACCCAGCGTGATGGGACCCGCCAGCCCGCCCAATACGGGCGATGCTTCGTAAATGGTCACTTTGAGTCCCTGGCGCGAGAGGAAATAGCCGAGGCTGATTCCCATGATGCCGCCGCCGATGATGCCGATGTGTTGTTGTGATGTTTGATTCATAATCTCGAATTTTCTATAAGGGTCGATTACGCCAATACGCGTTCTTCGTGGACCGACAACTGGATCTGCCCGAGGATCTCCGCAATTTTTTCACCAGCCGCGCCATCGCCAAAGATCGGCGGCTGGGCTGAGGGCGGCGCGAATGAATTCCATTCGTGGACGATCAGTTCCACCTCCACGCCAACCAGTTTGTTCCAACCGGCTGTGACAGTCTCCGTCCATTCGGTTTCGTCGCGCAGGGTGAGGCAGGGCTTCCGCATGAAGTAGGCTTCGCGTTGCACGCCGCCAGAGTCGGTGGCGACTAGGCGCGCGTTCTCCTCCAATACCATCATGTCATAATACCCGACCGGTTCGATCAAGCGGACGTTATCGCCAAATTGCTCGTCGAGTTTGGCGAGCGCGCCGCGCGTGCGCGGATGGACGGGGAAGACCACCGTCTCGCCGACGCGGCTCAACGCGCGGACGATGTTCGTCAGGCGCGCGGGGTCGTCGGTGTTGGCGGCGCGATGGACGGTGACCAAACTGTACGAAGCGGGGGCAAGCCCCAAGTCCGAAAGAACCGTCGATTTTTTTCGCGCGAGAGGGCGGTTGGCGAGGTTCGCGTCCAGCATTACATCCCCCACCCAAAAGACATTCTTCGTGATGCCTTCGCTGGCGAGTTGCCGCACGGCGGTCTGGCTCACGCAAAAATACGCGGAGGATAACTGATCGGCAACGAGTCGGTTGATCTCTTCGGGCATGCGACGATCGAAACTGCGCTCGCCCGCTTCAATGTGAACGGTGGGGATGTGCAGTTTGCTCGCGACGAGCGCGCCCGCCAATGTGGAGTTCGTATCGCCGCGGACGAGGACCACGTCTGGCTTTTCCTGGAGGACGATCTCCTCGAATCTCACCAGGATTTCGGCTGTTTGCCCGGCGTGCGAGCCGGAACCCACCTCGAGGTTGTGGTCGGGCGCGGGGATGCCAAGCTCGTCGAAAAAGGTCTGCGACATTTTGTAATCGTAGTGCTGGCCGGTGTGGACGAGGATTTCGCGGTGGTGTTTGCGGAGCGCGCGGCTCACTGGCGTTGCCTGAATGAACTCGGGGCGCGCGCCGACTACGGAGATGATTTTCATGGCTCCCTCTGATATTGTTGGAGTACTTGAGGTCGTGTTTTCAAGATGCGCTGGACAAGTTCCACCAGCGCCAGCCCGGCAAACGGGATCAAGACAGCGTCTACTGGCAACCGGTAACGGATCAACGTCCATGTGAGGATATGCACGCCGGAGTAGACGATGGCAAAGAGCATCAGAAGTCCTTGCGGCGAGAAGAGCAGGTTGAGGAAATGATTCCCATGTTCAACAGCATTCTTTTTAACGCTCAGCCATATTCCGTATACCATGAACGGCAGGAAAAGCCCGAAACTGCCAATGCGGGAGATGTTGCTCAGCGTGGATGAGTCGGATGAATACCAGAAATTGAAATAAGGAGGAATGCGACTCAACGACAACAACACGTACCGCCCGGGGTCGTCTGTGACGAACCGGATTCCGCGTTTGAGCAGTTCCTGGTCGAGCGCCGCTTCATCGAGGTGACGGACTTCTTCGGGGATCATTTCCTGATAGGTTTCAGTCGGCAGGATGGGGATGAATTTCATCCCGTGGATGGGATGGTTGCCCCAGAAGAAGGCATACCCTGAGTTCGTGTTGAGTAGGACAAACCTGCCAAAGCGGGAGTAGTTGTACAACGTGGCTGGCAGGATAAAGGCGATCACCAGCACGATGGAGACAAGGCTGGGGAGCAGAGGCAACTCGACCTTGCGGCGGACGCGGACGATCCATATCCAAAGAAAGAGGAAGGGGATGAAAAGCAGGAAGACCTGCCGCAACAAGATGGTGATTCCCATCGAGATACCAAGCGCGACGCCGAAATTGATATCCAGTTTTCGATCCAGGTTTTCAGATAATCGAATTCCGAAGAACAGGCTGAACAAAATGGCGGTGATGTAGAACGGCTCGGTCATGAGTGCCGCGCCGTAGTAGAAAAAATACACATACACGGCGGTGATGCCTGCCGCAACCAGTCCGACGGTTTTGGAAAAAAGTCTTTCACCGATTCGAAAAGCAATATATGGATGCAATATGCCGACGATGACCGCTTGCAAAACCCGCGCGGCAAGCGGGTGCGGACCGAACAGGGTATAGATCAACGAGAGGTAGAGTGTGTAGAGAAAACTCCAATGCGCGGTGGGCGCGTCGGCAGGCGTGATGGGCCACCATAATTCGCCGAAGGAAAACCCGTGTCCGCCGATGACGCGCAAGGCAAGGTTATGATATGACACCTGGTCGAAGATGCCGGGCAGAGCCGCCACAGTATCTCCCATTGCAAATGCTATCGCCACGCGCAAGAGCACAGCCACTGTCAGTATGAACGGCAACGGCTGCGCGACGATCGTTTGCAAAATGTTTTTGTTCGATGTTCTTGTCATGCTTCGTAAATTTTTTTCATGGCAGAGAGCGCGGCTTGCCAGTCATATCTCGTTTCTGCCAGCGCTCGTCCGTGGACGGATAGTTTTTCCTGCAACGAAGGATTCTCTAGAAGTTCGACGACCCGGCTTGCAAAATCGTCCGCCTTGTCGGCGACGATCACATCTTTTTCTAATTCGGCTTGAATGCCTTCCAGCCCGATCGTGGTAGTGACCACCGGCATGGCATAGGCAAACGCTTCGAGGATTCTCACCCGCATCCCGCCGCCCGCGCGAACGGGGACCACCATCAACGCGCTCTCCGCCAGAGTTGGAGCCAGTTCGGGAACATAGCCGGTGATGTTCACGCTCCCCGAATTGCGAGCCTGAAATTCGAGAAAGTCCTGCGGCGGGTTTTTGCCAATGATGGTCAGCGTTGCCTCTGGCGTTCGTTTTTGAACCAGAGGGAAGACCTCATTGAAGAACCAGCGGATACCATCCGCATTGGGTGGGTAATGCAGGGTGCCGAGGGTGACAATATTTTTCGAGGCGGGCTTGCGCTGGATCGGCATTAATTCTTGCGTATCCACCGCGATCGGGATCGTGGATATGGGCGCAAGTTTGTCGCCGGGTTTTACCTTTGAGAAGCGCAACGCTTCTTCCAGCCCAGCCCGGTCCACATCCGTCACCGCCAGCACATGATCGACGGTCTTGAGCAATTCGCCTTCGTAACGCTTAACGCGTTTCGCCTCGACGGCAAGGATGGGTTTCAAGAACCAGCGCGCGTTTTCGCGCATCCGCTCGACAATGGACCAAACGGCATTGTGAGCATCGAAGATAACTTTCGGTTTTTTCTTCGGCGCGGCAAGAGCGGCGCGAAGCCCGAACTGAACCATTGTCAACTGGTCGGCGTGGATGAAATCGAAATCGCCGTGTCGTGCCAGATGGGTCGCTTTCTCCTGCATGGCTGGCAGATCATCGCGTTCGACGAGAAACGGGCGTCCGGTCAGGTAACTGCGGATCATGTACCCGGCATCCGCCACGCGCGACCGGCGAATTGGCACCGCATGGACCGCCTCGCAAATTTTAGCCAGCTCGGGCAGGTGTGGCACTTCTTCTGGACGAACGAAGGAAACCAAAGTTACAGAATGTCCCTGCCCGGCGAGGAATCGTAGGACGTGCCAGGTCTTCACCTTGGGACCCGCATCCGGTGGAAACGGCACAATTTGGGTTAAGAATAGAATGTTCATAAGGTGTGATTAAAACTTTGCCACAGAGTCTACAGAGATCTGAGAACTGGAACTCAGCGCGCCCTGCGACCTCTGTGGCTTGAATTCAAAAAAAATGACGCTGCTCACTTCAAAATAAGGCACAGCGCCATCACATCGATGTTCGAGCGTAGTTCCTTCTTCGCCTGGTCGTTCTTCGATGGGACAACGAAGCCCACCACCCACACGAGTAGTTTTAACAGGCTCATGAAGAAGAACAACAGGCGCAAGAGAAAGGCGCTTGGCAAACCATAATTCTTCTTGTAAAACATCATCTTGCCGCGATACACCATCTTGCGTCGCTTCCAGCGATCCATGCTTCTGCCGCCGAAATGAATAATGGAGGAATTCGGCAGGAACACAACCTTCCAACCTGCCTGGTTCAAACGGTATTGCAGATCCGCTTCGTCGCCGTAAATGAAATATCCCTCATCGAGTAAACCGATCTGGTCGAACGCGGCGCGTCGCACCAACAAGCACGCCGAGCTCATCCACCCGGTCTCTTTGATCTCTCGCGCGTCGCCATGCGAAGGATACCCGGTCCACAACAATTCGCCGATATGAGTCACGATCAGGAATTCCTCCAGCAGGGTCGAAAACGGCGCAAACCCCGATTGGAATGAGCCATCCGGATTCAACAGCCGCCCCGCCGTCGCGCCGGCTTCGGGGTGAGCATCCAGATATTCCACCAGCACATCGAGCGCGGGAGCGTTCACAAGGGTATCGTTATTGAGCAATAACACGTGACGCCCGTCCGTCGCTTCGATCCCCTGGTTGCTCGCCTTGCCCAACCCCACATTCCCCGCATTCTGGATCAACTTCACCTGCGGGTACTTCTCCGCCAACATCTGCTGACTTCCGTCCGTCGAGCCGTTATCCACCACCACCACATCGAACGAACTCTTCAGCCCGCCTTCATAGAGGGATTTCAAACACGGGTCGAGGTACGCCTTGTTATTCCAGCACACCAGTACGATGGACATATCCACGACTTGCGTCTCGCTTCTCTTCCGGACCTGTGGTTTGTTTTCCATACCCGGCATTATTCCTCTCCCCGGTATTTCTTGTCCATTTCGGCGATCTCATCGTACGTCCCGAGGTCGATGTACGTGCCATCTTCGAGATGAACGCCTTTAAACTTCATCCCGAGCGCGATGGCATCGTTCATGATCTTAGCAAAGTCAGAGATGCCTTCCTCGAACACGCATTTGTGTATATATTCGGTGAATTTCGGCCGCCAGATGACGCATCCCCACATCTCGGTGAGGTCGGTTTGCTTCGGCTTATCGACAATCGCAACAACCCTGCCTCCATCGTTATGGCTGACCATGCCGAATTTTTCAGGGCGGTCGGTGGTGAACATGCCGAACAACACGTCATCCTGCGGTGAGGCAGCTTCATAGACCCGTTTGAAAATATCGTTTGGTTTCATGAGCGTATCTGCCATGCCGAAGAAAACAGTCTTGCCTTTGACAAGGTGATACGCTGAATCCAACGCGTGCGCCAGCCCCGGCGAGGTGGATTTGGTCTTGCCCTCGACCACCTCCTGAACCACATAACTGATGTCGCATCCGAAGCGCATTCCGCTCCCGAAATATCCCATCAATTGATGTTTGGTCTCGTTGACGACAAAAACAATGTGCTTGAGACCGGCGTTGACGAGGTTATCCACCACAAATTGCGAGATCGGCTTATAGTGATTGTTGCGGATGACCGGGTACAACTCTTTTGGGTATGGCAAACCCAGCCGAACTCCCTTCCCCGCGGCGGGGATCAATCCAATCAATTCTTCCATGCAAGCCTCCCGTATTAGGTTAGTTTATTTTCCTTGCGCATTTGTTCGATGGCGATCAAGCCCCCGAAGAAGATCCACGGCAAGATGCTGGCGCGGAACCCAGCCAGCCCGATGTTATAGGCGAATGGCAACAGCCAATCCACCAGATATGCCGCCATGATGCAAGCCGCCACACCCGCCAAAACACCGAAGGCATACGCCCGCGCAAAACCATCTTTCAGATCCCGTGACAACCTCCAGCCGAGCGTCGCCATTTCGTACAAAATCCAGACGAAGCAGACCAAGCCAGCCAGCCCGGTCTGGGCGATGATGTCTACAAACTGGCTGTGCGAGTTGAAGCGGATGTGGTATCCGCGCAGGGAAAACAAAGGGGCGTACCAGTTGTAGTTGGCGAACCCAAGCCCCAGTAGCGGGTTGGCGCGGCTAATATCCAAAACGACAACCCAGGCGTCCACGCGCGTCCCCCAACTGTATTGATCGGTGGAGATCAAATCCTGCGCCAGGTATGCCACGCCGATCAACGCAAACGGGATGGAGGCAAAAGCAAGTTTCGGAAATTTCAATGCCACTAAAACGCCAACACCGACCATGGCTGGCACCCAGCCCGATTTCCAATCTCGCGTTTGGATCACCGCGACGAACAACGTCAGCGCGACAAGTACATACAGAAGGATGCGGATGTTCTTTTTTAGGTCTTGATTGAACAACGCCTGAGCCAGCGGCAGGATCACCAGCCACGTCCAGAGCATGCTGTTGGCGATAAACCCCTTTTCATAGATCGCGTCGATGCCCGACCACTCGACCACCCTGCCGAGAACATATACCATGCTCAGCGCAACGAACGTGATGACGATTGCCTTGAGCCAGCGGATATCTTTGATGATGTTCCCGGTCATCACCATCATGACAAGCGAGAAAAAATAAATGGCAAAGCCGCCCAACTGCGTGTCGAATGGCGCTTGTTGCGCGAGGGAAAACCACGAAACCTGTCCCATGCCGAACGCGACCACGGATACGATCATGAACATCACGGCAGGGCGGACAGCCGAGGACCGAACGAACTCGAACCGCCGGCGCACGACGAACATATTCCCAATCCACAAGACCGACATGAGAACGACCAGCAAGACCGAGGCATTGAAGCCGCCAGGTCCTGAAAACGGGACAAACATTCCCGCGGGGATCAGAAAGATATATGCCGATAACGGGTAGCGAAGTAACAGCCCCAGAACAACCAGCCCCCCAATTGCCGCCAGGGCGATCACCAACACATTCACGGTTCCCCAAAATGAGGCGGCGACTGTTATCAGGATGGTTAGTAAGCCAACGCTGTATTGAAAGGTTTGCCGGGAAATCGAAATCTGCCGGTTAATAGTGAGGAATTTTAGGTTGAAATTGATGTCCATGAGTCGCGTAGAGGATGCCATTTTAACTCAATACCCAGCCACAGCAGGATAACATGCAAAAATCAATCCGTTCAGCCGCGACTGGGTATGGAATTCGGTTGATGGATCCGTCCACAGGACGGAAATCCAGGCAAAGGGGTTACGTTCGACTCAGGGCATGTATGACAGAAAAACCAACCTTTGATCTCGTCTCTTGCGCCAGGGCTCAGGGAACCAACAAGGTGGCATACATCGAGAAATGGAAGCTGTCCGATGTTGATAACGTGGAGTATGTCGCCGGGAGCGCGCCAAAGGTGTAGGAATAGTACCGACCCGAACCCGATAAAGCGACCCTGCCCGTGAGAGTATTGTTTTGAGGCAGGAATACCAGCCAGTATGTTCCGGCGGGCAGTGTGGTTTGCGTCAGCACGGGTTGAGTGTTCCACCCAGCAACTGGGGTAAACGCGGCAGTTTCTGCCAGACGGGCGCCGGGGGCGTTTCCGTTATTCGCGTAAATTCCCAGGCGTAGTTGTCCCCCCACCGTGGACACATAGTAGCTCAGGCTTTGTATCGTGGCGCTTTGCGAAAGCGTTACCTGCTGGGCGATCAATAGATTTCCCATGCCAGAGTACGGAGTTGTCAGAACGCTCGTTTCACCGACGGTGATGGGGGTTCCGCCGGAGGATGTGGAAGTGGGTATGGCTGAATTTGTCGGCGTTGGAGTTCTGGTAGCAGTATTCGTGGAGGTCGCTGTAAACAACGGAGCGGATGTGGCGGTTAGTGAAGGCGTAAATGTTGCCGTACTGGTCGGTGTATATGTCGATGTGGGCGTTAATGTCCTTGTTGCTGTGTTTGTCGGTGTGGATGTAAAGAGCGGAGTGAATGTTGCCGTGGGTGTGTAGGTTGGCGTGTTGGTGATGGTTGGCGTGAACGTATGAGTCGGTGTCGCTGTAGGCGTCGGCGTTTTTGTAATGGTCGGCGCGGTTGTGGGCGCGCTTGTTGGCGCGGCGCCGAGAGCAAATGTGGCATAGAAAGAAAAGCGGAATGTGCCCGAAGCGGAAGAAGCCGAGTAGGTTGCCGGCAATGCCCCGAATGTGTAGCCATAATAGCGCCCCGCCCCCGCGTACGTCATGCGCCCCGCCACGGTGTTGTTCTGAGGCAGGAAGACCAGCCAATACGTTCCAGCGGGAAGCGAAATCGGCGTAATGACCGGTTGCGTATTCCACCCGACCACGGGCGTGAAAGCGGCTGTTTGCGCCGCCAAGGTTCCCGGTACGCTTCCTGAATTGTTATAGATTCCCAGCCGCAACTGCCCACCCGCCGTTGACACGTAATAACTCAGGCTTTGAATGGTTGCAGTCTGTGAAAGTGTTACCTGCTGCGCCACCAGTTGATTGCCAGCGCCGGAGTAGGGTATGCCCAGGATGGTTGTTTCGCCGATATTAAAGAAAGGCGATTGCGTATTCGTCGCGGTGACTGTGGGCGTGTTGGTAGCGGTGTGAGCAGGCGTGGATGTGAACGTGGATGTGGATGTGGGCTGGGGTGTGAACGTCGGGGTGTTGACAGATGTTGAGGTGGGCGTGGCGGTGGCTACCGGAGTTCCGGGCATGACGAATTCGAAAGCGCCCATATCGCATCCGACGCCTTGTGGGCGGGCAATGCCGCGTTGATCTTCGTTTGCGCACACACTGTTCACGCCGGCGGAATTCAAGGCTGAACTCCCCGCGATCAACGCGTGTGTGTTTGTAAATCCGCCGTTATTTTCCAACGCGCCCAAAAGCGGATCGGTCGTGATTAGATTTGTACAAGTCGTGCTTGAGGGACACCCGCCCTGAACCAGGCTGTCTGTAACGGTGGCGGCGCTAGATTCATCATTCTTGATCTCATCGTTCGTGCCGCCATTTGCCCATAGAATACTGTTGGCGATCTGTGGCGCGCTACCCGTCAAATTGAGCATGGCGTCGCCTCCCGCTGTGCCGGAAGCATTGACGCTGTGATTGTCCGTAAAGGTAACGTGATTAAAAATCGGGTCGCCGTCGATATTCAGGATGCCGCCGCCGCCCCAGGGCGCGCCCCCCGAACTTTCAAACGAAATATTCCCGCTAAAGGTCACATTTGTGAAGACCGGATTGGCGTATTCATTCAAAATACCTCCGCCTCGGCGGGTGGCAGTATTGCCATTGAAAGTCACACGGTCAAGCGTGGTCTGGCTATTATTGTTGAACAGACCTCCGCCGCCAACAGCGTCATTGTTCGTGAAGACCACATCCACCAATGTCGGGAGATTTGGTTCATCCACGCCGGGACCGCCCAACGTCTGAAGATTCAGACCGCCGCCCGCGGCAAATGTGGCAGTGTTCTCTGTAAATGTTACCCGCGTGAAAGAGGCGCTTCCATTTTGCACATACACGCCGCCGCCAATACCCGCTGTGTTGTTGCTGACTGTGATATCTGTGAAGGAGGCGCGGCTGTAGTTGGCTTCCACACCCGAGGTGGAAATAACAAACACGCCGCCGCCGCGCCCATTGGCATTATTCGCCGTGATGAGCAGGTTGCGAAGCGTGGGGCTGGTATTCTGGATGTACATGCCGCCGCCGACCCCGCTCCCTGAATTCTGGTTGCCGCCGGTGATGGTGAATCCATCCAGCGCGTATGCGTCAGAGAGAGTCCCATTCGCGGTAACAACTGAGTAGGCATTCCCGGCGTTGCCCGCCGATTGATCGATATCGCCGCTTAGGATGGTCTCGTTTGTAGCCGGGTTGGAATCGCGCTGGCTCAACAGGGTATCGCCTACCGTAAACCCGCCATAGATCGAAACGCCATTTTTGAGCGCGAAGGAACTATTGCGGTCGTTGTTTGCGTGGCTAGAGCCTTCATCGGGATAATACGTGCCGCCCGCCGCCCAAATCTGATCGCCGTTTGATGCGGCCGCTAAAGCATCCTGTAAACTTGAATAGGCGGTCGCCCAGCTACACCCGTCCGGGCTGGGGGCGGCGGAGTTGGCATCCACATACACCACTCCCGCGCATGACGCGCCGGCGGATGACAAGATCGCAAATTGCGATAGGACAATGGAAATAATGAACAACGCGGAAAGAATCGAACGAGAACGGTCTTTCATACAATCTCCTCATAAGCGGTCCGCTTCCATGTGCCAGAGTTCCATGGCATGGCGGAAAATCAAAATAAAAAAATCAAAAGGGACTACCGATCGGCAATCTCTTTAATCAACCCAAAAAACTTGAGCATCACTTTCGAGCAGTCGTATTGTTCGGCAACCAACGAGGTTGCATTGATGGATATCCTGTCGCGCAGCGCCCGGTCTTGAAGCAAATTTATAACATACGACGCAAACATTTTCGGCTCATCTGTAACCAAAAGGTTCTCCCCGGGTTTGGCGTCCAGCCCCTCCGCGCCCTTGGAGGTCGCCACCACCGGCGTCCCGATCGCCATCGCCTCCAGAATCTTCAACCGCGTGCCACCCCCGCTCTGGAGCGGCGCAATGGCAACCACGGACGACGCGATCAACGATTTGATATCCTCCACAAATCCCGCGAGAATAATATTTTGACTGGATGGAAGAGGCAGGTTTTCATGGTCGCCGGTGATCACCAGTTTCGCATCGGGGATCTTTTTCAACACCAGGGGGAAAACTTCACCGACAAACCAAAGCATGGCTTCGTAATTCACGCGATATTTGAACGGACCCGTAAAGATGACAGTGTTTGCTTTTTTCTCCACGTTCGCGCTTGAATATTCGCTGATATCGATGCAATTGGGAATGGCTTCCACCTGGTCTTTATGCCGGGGAAAATTTCTCGTCACCAAACCGCGCTCGGTTTCAGAAGCGACCGAAATGAAACGAAACCCATTAAAAAGCCGCGAAAGATAATAACGATATTTGAACCAGGTCAGGGCATGGCGGAGGCGAATTTTGCCGTCCGGGGAAAACGCGCGATCGTGAAACAAGCCGATCTCCAATTCCTCGAACAGCGCCGGTATCCCTTGAAAATATGGATAGTAAGCCGCCATCTGCAACTGGGACGCGATGACAAGATCGAACTTCTGCCCTGTGATGGCTGTAGTGATCGCGCCCGCCATCGCCGGTGAAAATGTGTCGATCACCGAGCGCGGTTTCAACGACAAAAACCCGAGGCGCGCCTGCCATGTGCCCGGCTCGAACTCCTTCCACGGGACGACGACGATTTCCGAACACAGGCTTCGGATTTCAGACGCTTCGGGACGCCCCCCGGTCTGGTCTACAAAACTCAACAGGGTCACATCGTGATGCGGACCCAACCCGCGCAACAGGTTGTAGATGCGCACTTTGGAGCCGTTGTTCACCGGGTACGGAAACCAACGCGAGAGAAAAAGGATTTTCATTTAATTGATCAATGCCCGGAGGTATCGCTCGATCTCGTCGGTCATGCGTTGCAGGTCGAATTTGCTTCGCGCAGTTTCGCGCCCGGCGCTTCCCAGTTTTTCCCTCAATGCAGGCGACTCGATCAGTCGTCGCAATGCTTGAGCCAGGCTAAAGGAATCGCCAACCTCGAACACAAGAGCATTTTCATCGTGGACGAGTATCTCAGCCGCGCCGCCCACCGCGGTCCCTACAACTGCCATCCCGGAAGCCATCGCTTCCACGATCACCCTCCCGAACGGCTCCTGCCAGATGGAGGTGAACAAAAACAGATCGGATTGTCGGTACAGCGCCGGTAACGATTCTTTGGGCTGTGCAGGCAGAAACGTCACGAATGAGGAGAGCGAGTCGCGCTCGACCGTCTTGTGAAGCGAGTCGAGATAGTCCGCTTCGCCATCGCCCACAATGGTCAATTTCAGGTGTTTGATTCCATTTTTTTTGACAAGCTGCGACACCGCCTCAATGGCGGTGTGAGCGCCTTTCTCATGGGTAAGCCGCCCAACATACAATAGCGAGACAACATCGCTCGTCTTCGGCAATTGCTTACCTTCAAGATAGGGAGTTGTATCCACAGCCCCAAAGACAACCCGCCCCTCGGTTGAGGGTATTCCCGCCTGCTTAAATTCTTTCCGCATAAAATCAGATGGGAAGAGAACGCGGCGAAGAAGCAGGCGCGGCTTTTCCTCTCGCGACAAAACTCCACGGGCAATCGGCTTCAACAACAATTTCGGCAGGCCCGTAAAAAACGAGCGCGGCGATGCGTTCCAATAATTTTCGTACTGGCTGGGAAGCGTGGGCCAGTAATCGCCCATGTAATAGACCGTCTGCTCGGGCATGAGCGACTCGGCAAGGGCGGGCAGTGATCGGGGGAAATTCCACATCCCCCAAACGAGGATGGTCTCCGGCGCCCAAGCCTTCACCGTTTCACGAAGCAATGCCAGATTTTCGCGCTCCCGTTGTTTGCGGCGCGTAAAGAACCAGACCGCATTTTTCAGCGAGGCGAATTCCATTTCGAGGCGCAGTTCGCGCCTCACCCAGAGCGGGTCGGGCGATGGCAACGTATCCCGTCCGTGCGCGCTGGTGAGGATCAGCACATCATGCCCTCGCGCTCGCAACCCATCCCCCACTTCCTGACACCATTGTTCATATCCGCCACGGCTGGCGGGCGGGTAAAAGTTAGTGAGAAATAGGATTCTCATCCGGCGTATCCCGCGGGACCAATTTTTTTCAAAAAGACTTCAATGCCGTTCGTCATTTGCTGGATGGTGAATCGCTCTGACGCAAGTTTGCGGCCCACGTCCACCAATCGGCGGCCCAGTTCGGGGTCCGAGAGGAGGCGGGTGATACGGTCGGCGAGTCCTTGCGCGTCTTCCGGCTCGAACAGCATCTTCCTATCGTAATGGCGAAAGACCTCGCGACTCCCGCCCACGTTAGAGCCGATGACCACCAGCCCAGCCATCATCGCCTCAATGATGGTGCGCCCAAATGGTTCGGGCCAGGTAGATGTAAAGAGGAAGACATCATACTCGTTCAACACGGCGGGGATTTCTTCGCGGGCAACTTTACCGGAGAAGCGGACGATGCGTTCGATCCCCAATTCTTCGACTCGCTGTTGCAGGTACTTTTTATATTCGGGATGCCCGTCGCCCAGGATGGTCAACTCGACCCGGTCGGCGAATCCTTTTTGCGCCAGCAAGCCCAATGCTTCGATCGCGGTATGCACACCTTTATCAGGCACGAGCCTGCCGAAATAAAGCAAACGGGTCGTTTGCCCCCTCTTCGCGGATTTCTTTTTTTGCGCGAGTTGTCGGAACGGCGCGGGGTCGGCTCCCGCATAGACGACAGACGCGCTCGGCGGAAATTTCCCGGCGTTCACCAAGGTATCGCGCACGTAGTCACTGCAACAAATAACATGATCAAACTTTAAGCGCGGCGGATATCCCTGCCGTTTGAGACGCGATAACGCAAACGCCCTGAGAAACCGTTTGAACCATTCGGTCACGCGCCGATTCGCCGGGGACTTCCAATATGCCAGATGCAGGTCTTCGTCTGTGGGCCAATAGGAAGCCATGTAATAGGTCACGCGACCCGGTATCCATTGCTCCGCCCAATACGGCAGGTTGTGTGACATGGCAAACATTCCCCAGAACATGACCACATCAGGCTTGAACACGTCTATGGCATTTTTCAATTCCGCCAGGTTTTCTTTTTCCTGCCGGGGAAGTTTGAAGAAAAAATTGAGCGGCTTGTAGTAATGAAGGTCCGCCATCAAGCGCAGAGTGCGGGTCACGTTTCCCGAGCGTGTTTCTTCCTCCGATTTCACCCCATAGCGGCTGGTGAGGACGCTCACCGCGTGCCCGCGCGCGAGCAGTTCGCGAGTCACCTCATGGCATAACTGTTCATAACCGCCCAGTTCGTAAGGCGGGTATTGGCTGGAAACAAATAGGATGCGCATTATTTCGATCTCCCCATCATGCGGCGCAAGGAGTGGATCAACGTTGCGCCGAGGAGAGAGCGCAGCAAGAACCCAACAAAGGCGCGCTCCCCAATGAGCAAAGGTTGAAAACGCAATGCGCCGAGGAAATATTTCCGCGCCGCGCGTATATTGCCTTGACCGTATGCCAGCAAGCCAAACGCGTAACACGCGTGAGCGTTTGCCGATGGTTTGAACCCTGCCAAGCGCAGTTCATGGTCGGCAAACAACTCCTCCAACAACCGCAGTGTTACGCGCGCATTCTGCTCGAGGTTGATCGACGCGAACTCGCCGCGATACCCCTTCGGCTGGTCGCCGCACGCCAACTCGTAGAATGTTTCCACACGCGCCAACAAGGCAGGTTGCGCGATCGCCATCGAGCGCAGGCATTCATACGCGCGGACTTCGTTCTTTGCCTGAAGATATTCCACAGCGGATACGAGGTAAGCGCGGCTGTATGCGCGACGCTGTTCCCCGCTCCATTCGCCAGTGGGGGCTGGCTCGGCTCCGAAATTCTTTTTCACCACTTGCAAGCGGTTCTCGAACTGCCGCGTCGGGTCGGTGGACATACTGCCCGGCAAAATGCGATGACGGGTCAAAATCTTCGTTGTGTGAATCACCTTGAAGCGGCTGGCGATCCTCAGCCACATATCCAAATCTTCGAGGGCGCGAAGGGAGGTATCGAACAAGCCAACGGCATCGTAGCAATGTTTACGCGCGAACATCGCTTCGGGCACGAGGAAGTTCCCATCCACCAGCGCCCAATATAAATTTTCAGGCGCAACTTCCCTCGCTTCGATCTGCGGCAAAGGGCGATTCAAATGATCGACAAATCGATACCCGCAATACACGCCATCGGCATCCGGCCGGCTTTGCAATGCGGCAACGAGCGTCTCGATAAATTCGGGTTCATACATATCGTCCGCATCCAGCGCGCCGATGAATTCCCCTCGCGAGGCAGTGATGCCGGTATTGCGCGCGGCGGAAAGCCCCTGGTTTTGCTGAAAGATCGGGCGAACCTTATCGCCGAACGCGCCGATCACCTCGCGGCTGTGATCGCGCGAGCCATCGTCCACAACGATAATTTCGACGTTGCGGTAGGTTTGCCTCAACACGCTGTGAATCGCGTCTTCGATATATTGGGCATGGTTGTAATTGGGAATGATGATGCTAACAAGTGGAAAGGATTCAGGCATGGAAGCAGGTAAGGGGGTGGGAATGTTGCGTTAGGAGATGTAGTGCAACCGCATCCCCAACAGGGAATTTATATTTTTACGAACTCTTAGAGAGTGTTTCTTAAGTCTGTGTCATCTTCTTTTTGTACGCGGATTGCGCGGAAAACACGGGGAAGAGCATCTTTTTTTGATGGTTTTTCCGTGCAACTCCGTGAAATCCGTGGCGTCCGTGTCCAAAAAAGCCTTTAAGAAGCAGTCTCTTAGAGGTCTTGGACAGGCTGGCGGTCGATCACGGCTTGGAAGATACGTTCAAGACGGGCGAGGTAACTTTCCCAAGAGAAGTTCTTTTCCGCTGAGTCGCGGGCGTTGGCTCCCAAACTCAAGCGCAAATGCGTGTCGGCGATCAGGCGCTCCAACGCGGTTGCCATCGCGTTCACATCCCCCGGCGGGACGAGCCTCCCGTTCACGCCATCCTCCACCACATCCACGATCTGACCGATGGACGAGGCGATCACCGCCAGCCCCGCAGACATATACTCAAAAAGTTTCAACGGGGAGAGCCACATCTCCCGATCCATCGGGGGATACGGCACAACGGCAATATCCGCCGCCGCCATGTACTGCGGCACATCGGAATGAGACACGATGCCGGTAAAAATTACAGAACGGTCCAGGCCAAGTTCCTTGGCAAGCGCGCTCATGGCGGGTCGCCGTTCGCCATCTCCCACTAAAACAAGCCGCGCAGTGGGGTGAGATTTCAAGACTTCGAGGAATGCCTTAAGCAGGGTGGGGACATCGTGCCAGTGGAAAAAATTTCCAACGAACAAAATCACAGGCTCCTGTTTCAAACCCAGTTTCGAGCGGATCTCCTCCCGCGCCAGTCGATCCGGCTTGAAGCGGTCGACATGCACCGCGTTTGGAAAAACAACCAGCTTTTCTTCGGGAACGTTCCATGTATTCACAAGACGCCGCCTGCCGGCGTTCGTCACGCAGATGACGCAATCTGCCGCCGACAGGTTAAATCGAAGAATTTGTTCCGCGCGCCGGCGAAGCAGACCGGTGATCGGCTTTTTCATGATGTCCAACTCCATGATCTGGTCGGCTTCAAAAAATATCACATACGGAAGGCGCAGGCGTTTTGCCACCATCGCCAGCCCGGAATTGTACATGCCGTTCCGTTCGTAGACTACATCTACAGAACTCAATCCCCGCAGCGCCGCGTCGAAATAGCGGTAGTTCGAAAAATAATTCAGGTACGGGACGCCAAACAGCTTTTGGATTCGCCATACGAGCTTGCTCGCTAACGAAAACCAAGCGGAAGCGCTCCACGAGCGGCGGGCGGGCGAAACAGTTTTCACGTCCGAAGTGACCGCGAATTCGTCCACGGTGAGCGGGGCGGCAAAGGTGAGCGAATGTCCGCGGCTGAGCAATCCGTTCGACAAATTCCGCTGGATGACGTAGGTGGCATCCGCGGGTTTGTCGTTCATCGCGTCGTGAAACGGCGCCCATTCAGGGACGCCTATGGCAATTTTGAGTTTCCTATTCGACCCGGAAGACATAGCAATGATTTCGTTGAGGGGTTTGAAAATGTTCGGCGATCCGCGCTTTATTCAGCCACGTCGCCGCGGGCAATGTATTCCGCCTTGTTCCCCGCGTTGCGGAGGATGCGGGCTGGCACGCCAACTGCCAAACTGTTCGGCGGCATATCTTTAACCACGACCGCGTTCGCGGCGATAACGCAGTGATCGCCGATGGTAATTCCACCCAGCGTTTTCGCGCCGGAACTGATGTGCACGTAGTCGCCAATGGTCGGGCGCGCCCCTTCTTCATGCTTTGCCCCGATCGCCACATCCTGAAAGATCAGGCAGTTTCTGCCGATCGTCTCCGCATCCACATACGTGCCATGTCCGTGCATGATGATCAAACCATCGCCGATGACCGTTGAGGGGGTGATCAACAAGGTTTCAAGCGGGGGCAGGAACCGTGTTGCGAAGAAAAGCAGGATACGATCCCACAGCCCGGCGGGTTCGCCCAGCCGAAAATACAGCAGGGTGCGGAACTCCTCGATATTCACCCCATTCATGAGCGCGCGAAGCTTGGACGCCAAGTCATCGCCGGATTTCTGTTGATAGATCATCAACATCCAGCGGTCGATCTCCGCCTCGATAAGGATTCTGGCGGGAGATCGCTTCACCAGCATCAAGGCGGGGTACAGTTTCAACATCCGATAGAACGAGCGCAGTTTCTCTAGCATAATGGGTAGTTGTTCGCAATTCCGGGTTTGATCAAGACGCCGCGCGCGATTCTTTGACGCGGACGCCGTCGCGTCTGATGATCCGCGCGGGCATGCCTGCCACCGTGCAATTCGGCGGGACATCGCGGGTGACGACTGCATTGGCGCCGATGACGGCATGATCCCCCACTGTCACAGGTCCCAGGATTTTAGCTCCGGCGCCAATATAGACATTATCGCCAATGATTGGGGGAGCGCTTTTATCATCCCTGAAGCCGATCGCCACACCGGGATTGACCCAGCAATTCTCGCCGATCCTTTGCGCGGCGATGACGGTTCCAAAACCAGCCCGGGCGAAAAAGCCGGGACCAATATTGATCGGTTCTGCAAACCGGAGCGCCACCTTGGGCGAGGGATAAAACATTCTAGCAATCCGTACCAGCGCGCGCCCGCGAATGCCGGAAAACACCCCGATGCGCGCATAGAACAAGTTGCGGAATTCAGGGAAGGAATCCAACAGCCAGACCAGGAAATCGGCGGACGACTGCTTCTTGAGGCGAGGTTTGTACACCTGAAACCACCTCAGCATATCTTTCTCGATCGCATTTCGATTCGCTGAGCGTTTGAACAGCAGGATATGGGGAATGGCTTTTAGTTTTGCAATCATTGTGTCACCACTTGTATGGGTTGGATGTCAAATTTCACACACAGACATCAGGCGGGAATATCAATTGAGATTCAGCACCGAGTTGTATACATGGAGAAAGTTCTGGCACACCGAAAGCGGGCGGAACGGACCTTGCTCGTAGGAACGCCGCGACTCTTCAGCCAGCTTCAATCGCAGGGCAGGATTCTCGAGCAAACGATTAATGTGCTTCACCAAACAGGTCGAATCGGCTGGAGCGCACAGCAATCCATTCTCGCCGTCTTGAATAATCTCCGGTATCCCGCCTACGCTCGTTGTCACGATGGGTCGACCGTATGCCATCGCTTCCACGAGGGAAACAGGTTGCCCTTCCAGAATGGACGGCATCACGAATACGCCGGTTTGCTTCATGATGCGCATGAGTTCCTCGCGCGAGGTAAACGCGCCGGCGAATATCCCAGCGCTGTCGAGTCCCAAGTCATGCGCGTGAGCCGCCAACTCGTTTCGAAGCGGACCTTCCCCATAAATTTTCAGGGATGTGCCGGGATGTTTTTCTCTGATCGCCTTGAAAGCATCCAATAGATAGACAAGCCCTTTTGTCACAAAAAGCCTGGCAATGGCGGTCAGTTGAACACTGCCATCCTCCCCCGCCACGTCGCTGACCTGGAATCCCAAATCAACAGGATCGGGCACAAGCGGTCCCTGAACCACAATGGGGCGCGTTACGCCGCAGATCGTTCTTAACCCTTCGGCGCTTTTCTCCGAGACGGCGATCACCACATCCGCCTTGTTGATGCTCTGATCAAACCCAAGCCACCAATTGAATTGCGGGTCGGGTGTCTGGTGTTCTTCGTACACAATGGGCAGTTTCTTCGCGTGAGCCCAATCGATCACGAACAACAAGCTGGTTGTGTATCCCTGGATGTGCAGGATATGCGGGCGCCAGGCTGTCTTCCAATTTGCCAGCATCAGGCGCGCAAAGGGTTTTCGCCAATCGGGTCCCACGATCCATTTCATCGTCTGCCCGCGAAACCAATTCCGCGCGCTTTGAAACGCGTCGCCGGGCGCTGTCCGTTTCGCAACCATGATTACCAGCCCGAGCAGGAGGATCACCGGGGTCAAGAGCCACGTTAACCCATTGAGTATCTTTTCCTTCGTCCCCCAGTCTGAGGCTGGCAGGGATACCCATTTTGGTACTTGATAAAATCGCACCGGGGTCTGACGAAGACGAACGAGATATTGATTGTCAGGCGGCACCCACGCGGTAGACAATACGCTGACCTCGTGTCCCATTTGTTGAAGTCCCATCGCCAGCGTAATCGTATATTCTTCCAACCCGCCCAGTTCCTGCATATCGTACAGGATCATCCCAATTTTCAATTTGACACCTGTTTATGTGAATTAATAGACTTTATCGGAAATTAAATCGGGACGCTGATTCACGCAGACCCTTGCGCCGCCCGCAGGGCAGGGGAAACGCAGATTTTTCTTTTTTGAATCAGCGAACATCAGCGTTTTTCAGCGTCCAAAAAATGTTCTTCGCTGATTACCAATAAAGTCTAATTTCTGCCATTGAGGTATTTGACATGGATGCGGGATTCGAGAAGTTTCAAATCTTCCAGGATTTTTTTCTCCGTGGCGGCTTTCAACACGACATGCCCGAGGCGGTCGGGTCCCAACCGGAAGGCTGGCGCTATTTCGCCATGAGAGTGATCGATCACCGTCTCGATTATATCCAACCCATCGCCATCCACATCGATGCGATCCAGCGTCCCTCCCGATGCGGAGGTGATGAGCAGATTCCCGCAGGGGTTTCTGGATTCAAACCGCGCCCGGGGTTTCGACCCCAAACTCAGTTCGAGGAGATAGGCATAATAATCCATTTCATAATGGGTGGAAACAAGTTCCGGCAGGCAGGTTGCGCCCGCGCGAGCGCCAATCTCCAGCACATACACGTGATCGCCGCGCAGGATAAAATCCGCATTGATCGCGCAGGTGGTCAACCCCAACGCCGTGATCGATTTATCCAGTTGGGTCCAGACCAAACTCTTCACCTGGTCCGACATCGAATACGGCACATAGTGACCGATCGGCACATCCGTTTTTCCGTGATACAAAATATCGCCATGCGGCATCACAAATTGCGCCTCCCCATCGATCACCGCCGCCTGCGCGCCGAACTCCACGCCGCTGATGAATTCCTCCACTAGAAAATATTTCTGGCGCGTGGAGCGCATCACGTATTCGAAGGCATGCGGCAGGTCGTCGGCAGTATCCACACGGATAATGCCGCGACTTCCGGAGGTGTCGACCGCCTTGCAGATCACAGGCTTCTCGAACAAGTCGAAAGCCTGACGCAATTCTTCCAATGTGGACACTTCGCGGAAGCGAGCCGTGCACACCCCTTCGGATTCAAACCGGCGCTTCATCTCCCTTTTGTTTGTTGCCAATACCCCGGCATTCTCTGAAATCCCGGGCAGACCCAGCGCGTCGCACACCACCCCCAACGCGCGGACTGCCGCATCGGTGCCTGTGGTGCAGATGCAATCCACTTTTTCATCACGCGCCAGCTGAACGATCGCTTGCGCGTCGGTCGTATCGATATGGCAGGCTTGATCTGCCAGTTGAAAGCCGGGATAATTGCCCGCTGTGCTAACCACCAGCGCGCGCATCCCCATCTCTTTGGCTTTGCGGATCAACGGGACCTGGTAAATACCAGCCCCAAGTATCAGCGCTGTTTTCATGAGTCACCTTTGGTAGTGCGGAAAAGAAGTGGAGCGTGAAGTTGAGCGACCAGAAAGAATATCCCGGTGACGCGGCTTAGCGATTAACCTGCGAAGGCGGAAGAAGGCGCGAGGCGATCGTTTGAACCGCCTGGAGTCTTCTTAAAGGACGCACATCGTTGGTGGAGGTCATCACCGCTTGATAGTCCGATTCCACCTGTTTCATATCGAACCATTCGGAAAGCTGGTCCCAGGCTTCGAACAGGGGCCACACCGATTTTTTCCCGTGAGCCTGGAGGGGCTCGAAGTCGACGCACAGCGATGTTTTCTCCAACCCTTTCATGAACGGTTTCCTTAATGCCGCGGGAATCTTGTTTGCAATTTTCTTGCGGAGAAAATATTTGCCGGTCATGATATAGGGCTCGGAGCCATAGGTGCCCGGAATGACGGCAAGTTTGCCGTAATGGCGGCGAAAGACGTCTCCTAGTAACCTGCGGTCATCCAGCACGGCAAAAGGTAGGGAAAAACAAAAACGCGCGTAGGTTCGGTCGAGAAACGGTGTTGCCACGCCGCGCCAATAATCCTTCAATGTGGACAGGAAATTGATGAACGTTCTTTGCCTGCTCCACAACTCCAGGTACATCAATTTTTGATGATTTGCCCCGGGGTATGAATCGATTTCGTTGCGGAGATTCGCGGCATTCTCTTCAAGGGCATCGCGCATGGGGCGCTTCATGGTCGAGCGAAGCAGGGACGGGTCCCAATCGGAATACCATTCATGGTTTACCTGATAGCGTTTGGCGGCTTGGAAGCGAATGGAATCATTAATGGCATCGCCAGACAAAACATCGCCGATGAAACCGGTGATCGTGGGGGCAGCAGGCTCTGCTTGAATTTCATCGAGGAAAGACATCAGGTACATGCCCTGAAAGTGCATGGCGGTCCCGAACATATCGAACCAGCGCCGTGTGTACTTCACCAGGAAGTCTTTCGGCAAGTCGATATGCTTCCACGGGAAGCCAAGCGTTTTGGCGATTTCACGGGAATAGATCACATCGGTATTTTCTGAAGAACCCCATGCATACGACCGCACCTCCACCCCCACATCCGCCGCCACGCCGGCGATGAGGCGGGAATCCAAGCCAGCGGATAATGGCATTGCCCAGCGCGGATGTTGTTTCAATATGTCTGCCGTCGCTTTATGCGATAAGGCATACATCTCGTCGACGAGATCATCCCAGAGCGAGTCCCAGCGGTCATGGCTGGGTTGCACCGACCAAAGCCGTTTTGCGCGATAGCCGCTTTCATCCCAGGTTGTCACACTATCGGGCAGGAGCGATTTTATATCTTTGTATAGCGTCCAATCAGAGATGAAGTGTCCATTGAGCAGGAGCGCAACCAGGCCGGGGAGGAAAAAGTCGTCGGGGGTGAGGGCGGCTGAGGCGACTGTAACAGGCTCCAATGTGGATGCGATGCGGCTGTTGGAAGATTCCATGTGGTAGACCGGCATACTTCCCAGCCAGTCGTTCCACAATGTCCACGAGGAGCCATCCGCGCTGACGCGCAGGAGGATCACGCGCCCTTCCCACGGCAGTACGAAATCTTCATCGCGTTCTGTTTTTAGAAGTTTTTCCTGCGCGTCTTGCCAGGGAACCGAATTATGCGGGGAGCCGATCAGCGCGAGCGTCGATCCGTCGGGCAGGGTATGCGCGCAGTTGGAAATCGAATCGCGTCCCCAAATATGCAATGTTGTTCCGCCGATTTCGAGCGACCGTCTTTCAAGATGTTGGAAGTAGGATAGGGCGCGGTCTTCGGCTTCGAATGCGCCGGCTGCGTTGTTGGGCGATAATCCGCGAGTGATGGTAAACCCTAGAATTTGGCTCATGTGTTTCTCCAAGGAAAGTTTCCCGCATCGTAGATGGATTTGTTTCCCGCCGGATGTTCAATGGGCTCAGGAGCGAGCGCTGATGCCGAACATCGATTTGACGAATATGGAAAGTGTGCCGCGATCGGCGAGATAGTTCGGTCTTTTGCGGAAGGCGTTCAGTAGCAGGCTGGGAATTTTCTTCGTTTCGCCATTCCGGTACTTCTGTTCTGCAACGTTGACGAGGAAGCTTGCGACCAGCCATTGCGTTCCGCGTCTTCCGAGATGTGGTTCAATTTGGGAGGAAAGGGCATCGAGGCGGCTTGTGACCGCGTCCACTCCTTCGCTGAACGCATAGCCCATCATCTCGTGGGTTGCTTGCAAGGTGAATGCTTGATCGGGCTGGAATCCTGTTTCGTCTGCCAGGGCAAAATATTTTTCGGCGTCGTCAGCGCGACCCCAAAGCAATGCGCGGATACCTCGAACATAGTTGCCGCGGGCAACCGCCCACAAATAGTTCTCGAGCGCGCCCGGCAGTTCGACAGGCAATTGTTTGAAGATGGATTCCAACAGCGTTTCGTAGTCGTGACTTTCGTCGTCGACACAATACCCCATCAGGAAGGTTGCATAGAGCGACGGAGCGCCATAAAACAAACCGGGAACGTTTTGGGAAATATCCCAGAGGAACTTGCGCCCCACCGCGGTTTCACCCTGAGTAAATGCAACATTCGCCCACATGGCACGGATGGCGGAATTCCCAAGGGGGCGCATATTCGAGACCTCCTGCGGACAGCGAGGGTCTGAGAAGATGGCTTCCTGACAGGCAAGTTCGTCTTCGCATTTTTTCTCTAGCGCGCCGAACCGCCGCCCAGCCTGATAATTTCGGGAGTGCAAGACCCGGTCGATGCGGGAAAATTTACATCCCGCCATAAACAACTTGCCGCAGACGATAATTTCCCTGCCGCGCATGGCTACTTGCGGGTGCCAAATTTCCTCGATTAGCGCCCATTGCCTGCGGACCACCCATGAACTCGGCGGGAGGTAAAAACCCAGAGCCAGTTCGCCCAACGTTATGTTTTGGGGAGGCACGGCAACCGTGCGAATTGAATTTGATGAATGCACGCGCTCGTAATACGGGTTGTAGGAAAAGCCTACTTCTGGATTTTCTTCGAGAAACTTGACGTGCGCTTCCAGTTTTTCAGGCTGGAAGGTGTCATCCTGGTCGAGAAAGGCTACGATCTCCCCCGCCGAGTGGGTGATGCCTGTCCATCTTGCGGTGGATGCGCCCCGGTTCTGTTCGTGGCGGATGTATTTCATCCGCGCGTCGGAAAATTGTTGAACCACTTCGCCGGTGGTATCGGGAGATTTGTCGTCCACGACGATCAATTCAAAATTGGCGTGGGTTTGAGCCAGCACGCTTTGAATCGCCGCCGCGATGGAGTCGGCTCCGTTATAGGCAGGGATGATCACGCTGACGAGGAGATTATTTTTCATGATAGTCAATAGTATTACGGGGCAAAGTTTGTAAACGGACGCGCAAGCCGGGGAAATCGTCACGAATTCTCACGAATACACGAATATCCGTCCCGCAATTCGCTTATTCGTGGCTTTTCATTCGCGGATGGTTTTCATCGTCGGGCGATATTGCGCTGTACTGTTAGACAATATCGGCAAATTGGTATTCCACGCGCTTGAAGAACCACACGCCGGCAATAAAGATCAACGCGGAAATGCCCGCCGCCGACCACAAATAATCACCGGGTACGCGGCTGTAGACCAGCACATCGCGATAGGATGCGATGATCCCGGACATGGGGTTGAGGAAGTACAACCATTTCCATTGTTCAGGGACAAGGGAAAGCGGATATAAAATGGGAGACGCATAGAACCAGACTTGAATCACCAGTTTGAGGAGGGGGTCCACGT
The DNA here is from genome assembly GCA_949319575.1 of uncultured Anaerolineales bacterium. Classification (GTDB taxonomy): domain Bacteria; phylum Chloroflexota; class Anaerolineae; order Anaerolineales; family Villigracilaceae; genus Defluviilinea. Next base: position 61,635 of record CASGHD010000029.1, read on the forward strand.
CACGGTAGAACACGTTGAGGGCGGCTGAGCCAATTCCCAGTCCGAGGATGAGCGCCATTTGAATGAGGAGAATGAGCGGCAGGAAGAGCAATCCCTGCGGTGAGAAGGGAATCCGATAGAACAGCATCAAGATGACCAGCAGGATGAACGAAATGAGAAAATCCACGAGGCGGGCAAGAAGCGCGGCAACGGGCAACGCTTCGCGCGGAAAGTAGATCTTCCCCACCAGGTTCATGTTGTGCACGAGGGAGGTTGCCATATCGGTGACCGAGGAGGCAAGCAACGTCCAGGGGATTACGGCTGAGTACGAAAAGAGGATGTAGGGAACCCCGCCTGTATCCACAGGGACGATGCGCGTGAAGACAACAGCAAAGATGGCGACCGTTGCGACGGGCTGGACGACCGCCCAAAGCCAGCCTAGGGCAGATTGTTGGTAGCGACCACGCAAGGTTCGGACGGTCCACGCCCAGACCAGGTCGCGCGTTTTATGAAAGTTATTCGTCTGTGTGAGCATCGATGCCTCAAGCGGTCGGGCGGGCGACTGCCCGCTCGTTTTGGGAAATCCGATTCTGTCCCCAAGCGCGGTTCGGTTCAAAGACCGCCATGTTTGCCTCGTGCCCCTGGATGGAGTTGCGCACCTCAAACCATTCTGAAGCGCCAAAGGCGATGCCGTCGGAATCGTCCGCGTTCATGATCCAGGATTCCACGTAGTACATACTGCCGAACAGCTGTGACGGGTCTATCTTTAGAAAATATTCCCCCTCGCCTTTTTCGATGGACATGGGAAAGTGATCGAGATGCGTGCGAATGTTACAACACAGGAGTCCGTCGGAACGGTGTATCAATATGATGGCGTTCGACTTGCCGAAATCTTTATAGGCTGTATATTTTACGCGGATCACTAACGGCTGGTTGGTGCGCGCTTCATGAACCGGGTTTCCTTCCACATCGAGGATATCCACGCGGGTCACCTCGATGCCCGCGTTGACTTCGTCCATTCCCCCATCGTGGCGGTTCATTTTTTCGACGCGTTTTTTCTCCAATACCCGGTTGTACATATCGATAATCTCAGCGCTCGTGCCGGAGGCTTGCAGTCTTCCATGCTCGATGTACAACGCGCGTTCGCACAACGCCCGGACCAAGCCCATATCATGGGAGACAAAGATGAGGCTGGTCCCGTTACGCAACAGGGATTTGATCCGCTCGATGCATTTCTGACGGAAGGAGGCGTCGCCCACTGCCAGCACTTCGTCCACCAACAGAATTTGAGGCTCGATACACGAGGCCACCGCGAACCCGAGACGCACTGCCATGCCGGATGAATATCGCTTTACCGGCGTGTCGATGAATTCTTCGATCTCCGAGAAGGCGACGATCTCATCGTATTTTTTGTGAATATCCTTGTACGTCAGCCCCAGAATGGTTCCGTTGAGGTAGATATTTTCCCGACCGGTCAGGTCGGGGTGAAACCCAGCCCCCAATTCGATCAAAGCCGAGAGTTGACCGTTCACCTCCACTTTCCCAGTGGTTGGGTTTGTGATCTTCGCCAGCAATTTCAAAATGGTCGATTTCCCGGCGCCGTTCGGACCAACCAGGGCGAGGGATTGCCCCTTTTCCATGGCAAAACTCACATCCTGCAATGCCCAATAGATCTTCTTATCCGTTGCGTTTCCCTGCTTTCCCAGCAAGGGCTTGACCCATTGCGAAAGGATCGACGGGAGGCTGGTGCGCGTTAGTCCGAGGTTGTATCGTTTTGAAACATTTGTAAATTGAATCACGGGTGTCATCGTAACACTCCGCGCCATACTTTTTCAACTGTCATGGAATAGACCACACTCATTTTTAAGGACGACCTTTTTGAAATTTGTAGTACACCACAAGTAAAACGATCAGGATGACAACGGCGGGCAACACCCCGGCGACGATCGCCACGGCGGGGTTGCTGTTCGTTCCCAAAATTGGACGGTCCAGCAAGCCTTCGGGGATGGGGGTGGGTGTCGGGGTGGGAAGACCGGCAAAGAGATTGGGAAACGCCGTCGCGGTTTCTATCGGAGTCGGATAGGCGACCGGCGGCAATTTCATTTCTTCGTCCAATGTCTTGTAGGTGAACCAAATTCCATGCGGGGGTCCGCCGGGGTCCACCCTCCAAACAGCGAAAAGCACATTTCCCTGCACAACGACCGCCCGCACATCGTGCGGCGGATAATTCGTGATAAACCGTTCGGGATTCGACCAGATGCCGTCTTTAAATTCGCTGTGCCAGATACCGCCGATCACCCGTTCTTCGCCATTCTCAGTCATTTGAACGCGCTGAATAAATAAAGCGTGGGGAATATTTTCGCCATCCAACGCCATCGTATTTTCACCGCTCCTCCCTTGATGCCTGTTGAAAGGGATGAAGGGCGGCGTCCACGTATCGCCGTTGTCGTTCGAGATACTTACAACCTGCATGGGGCGCCCCTGCTCCACAGGAAGGTTCGGATACGGGTTGCCACTGTTGTAAAACACGATCACCTGTTTGCCGGTATCCACCAACGATGGATAGGATGGTCCGAAGGAACCCACGCCACCGCCTGTTTTTTGATTCAATGTGGTCGGTTGATTCCAACGATGCTCGACAAGATCGTATCGCGCGTAATGGAGGGAAATATCCGCGCCTAAATTAGTCACCACATTCCACGCCGCATGGACTGTATTATTCTGCCCCGGAAAGATTCGCAGGCTAAAGGGAACATTGCGCGAGTCGCGGGTCAGGAATACCGTTTCCGGATTGGACCAGGTTGAACCCGAATCGGTGGAGTACACGGAGTACACCCCCCCGCCGGCGATATTGCCTGAGTAGATCACCACCAAATTTCCCTGGGCATCCCCTGAGATCGCGGCATAACTTGGGTCAATGGCTTGCGTTCCAATGATCGTGGGCGTAGACCACGCCCGGGCAGAGGCGGCTTCTTCGACCCTTGCCTGGGAATAATAAATATATTTCCTGGTTCTTTCTCCGCTGAAAAACAATAAATGGAACATCCCTGTTGGGTCGAGATACACCCCTTGAATAACAGCATCGCTTTCGATGGGCGATAGCAAAATGTCGACCGGGGTTGTCCAGCCTGCCTCCAGGCTCCACTTCCGATATACCACCCCATTCCTCACACCGGACCCGGTCCACTGCGTGGCGAACGCGTGGACGTAATGGTCCTGGTCGGCAACGATGAAGGGCGTATAGGTTTCATCGGCGTAGCCGGGCACTCGTTCGTTCGGCTTCCATGGGGATTCAGTTTTCGCCTCCACCTGAGCCGGAGGCTGTAAGCCCAAGGTTATGGCAATCAAAAACCCTACCAGCCCGCCAAGCCGACGAACGGGCAACGATACATTCCGTTTTTTGAACTTCATATGCCTCAGCCCCGCTTTCGACGGATAAAAACAAAACCTAACAGAACAACTACGATCAGGAGGACTGAACCGATGATATTCCGCATGGAGTTATCGGAAAATACGGAGGTGTCCTCCCCAAAGTCGAAGGGTATCGACGTGGAGACCGGCTCCGCCCCGGGGGGCGGAGTCTCGTTGCCCTGATGTAGCGTTCCCGCGTTTGCCACGACAGCCACTTGAGAAAGATCGCCAAATCGATTCGCCGCCGCGCGGTTGATGGCAAGCACTTCATTCTTATGTTCATTCTCCAGGTTCGTGTACTCCACCTGTGCCAACGCGCTCAGTTCTCCCGTGCCCGTCAAACCGCCGGCGAGAGAGTAGGTAAGCCCATCCCCCTGGATAGCGATCTGTTGTGTAAACGTGGAACTCCACCCGCTTCCGTCCCACTCCCAGTCTTCCACAACCAGGTTCGATTCTTTGAGAAAGGTGGGGCTTTCCTCTTCAACGATCCGAAGAAGATGCAAATCTCCGTTATGTTGCGCCAGCGCCACCGGGGTCACATTGCCGGCAACGCCCGTGATTTCGATCGGCGCGGACCAGGTGGCCCCTCCATCCGTCGAAATTTGATCAAAGTTGGAAACCACTTCATCGTTATTTTCCTGCCAGAGCCGGTGGACGATACCTTCTCCATACGAGACAGTATCAAGCCAGGTGATCGGCTTTTCGCTGACCAATTCCGGTTCGCTCCATGTGACGCCGCCGTCTTTGGATTGAATAGAGTTCAATTGATTCTCGGTTTTCGATTGATTTGAATCCACGAAAATAAGATGCAAAGTTCCGTCACTGCTCAGGCTGACCCGGGGGGTTTGAATCATATCCCAGCCGCTTGTAACGCCATCAACGACCTTCACAGGAGCAGACCAGGTATCCCCTCGATCGGTTGATTTCACGAGGTAAATTCCCCGCTCTTCATTAAATGGAACCGCGTACACGACGATCACTGTGCCGTCGCCGTCCACCAGAATATCGGGCGAACTGTTTATCTTGGATGGGGAAGGCAGGCTTTTAGGATCGACCCAATCGGTGGAATATCCCGCGCGACTCGCATCGACTACAGAATAGATCACCGAGCCGGTCGCTTCATTTGCCCAGGTTACAAAAAGATTCCCCTCCGGGCTGATTGCCATGGAAATATCGATCGGTTTGCCGTTCAAACCCCACAATAACCCGCGCGTCACAGCCCAACTTGCGCCGTCCCAGCGGGCATAGGCAAGCGAATGCTTAACCCCGCCCGGTCCAGGCAGGGTGCTCTCAGACCAGACCGTGTGCAACAGATTCCCATCGGAAACCTGCGCGAGCGAGCCTACTTTCGCCTCCGTTGCATCAATCAAAGGGAATGGGAAACTCCACGATTCAGTGGAGCCAAACCATTGATCCAACGGTTCGAGGGAACGCGATGTCACCCAACTGTCTCCGCCGTTGCCGAGGTCACAGCCGATCAGATATAGTTTGTCTTCAAACAAGGCATCGTCTTCACAGCGGAACACAATAGGATCGTAGGTCAGCGGATTCGAAAACAACGCGATCTCACGTTGGAATTGCAGGCTACCCCAACGCCCATCCTTCCAAGCCATAATAGCGGGGTCGTTCCCATCGTAGCGGATGAGGGTCATGTAAAAGTTGTCCCGCTTGATGATGAATTCGACGCTGGTGGGGCATTGCGACAACGTATCCAACATCAACCGCGGGCTGGTCCAGGTTGCGCCGGCATCTGAGGAAGTCTGGCTATAGTACACGCACTGGCTCGCCCCCGCCTCTCCAACCTGATAGAGCAGGATAACATTCTTTTTATTGACGCCCATCTCCACGTTCAGGGGGATGCCGTACCCGCCCGTGTCTTCCGGACCTTTGAGCTGCGTCGCCTCCGTAAATTCATGCCCGCCATCCTCCGAAACAGATGTGAAGATACGTTTTAATGTGCGCACATCCCAGCCGACGAGCACTGTTGGCTCGTCCACATCGTCCGATGCCGACACGCGAACATGGGCATCCTCAAGCTTGATGGACGGTTTATTTTCCACCAGGACCGATTCGAAGTACTTGGAAACGAATAACGTGATTGTCTTTTCCCACACCCCGCCGTTCTGCGACCTGCGGTAATACACGCCAGCCTTTTCATCCTTACGGATGTACGCAAGGTGGAAAACGCCCGCATCCGTTATGTCTACATCGTAGTTCAACACATCGTCCCCGACCCGTTCTTTGCTTGCCCAGGAGGTGGGCACAGGCAATGTGTCCGAGTTTGCCCGCCCCATCATCAAATTTCCCTCCGGGCTGACCCAAAAAATATTGATCGCCCCATCCGGGCTGGGGATGATCTTGAATGGCTTATCGTCTTTTTCAGAAAACGGGAAGGTCGAAGTACGCGCAGCCGACCAGGTCGCCCCGCCGTCATTACTGCGCGAATAGCGGAACCCGCCGCCGATGGGTTGCCAAATCGCATGGACGATCCCATCCGTACCGATCACAATCACAGGCTTTTCTGTCGAACCCGAATTGGTAACGTTGACCGGATCAGACCAATCGCGCGACGACTGCGCTTCGCCCGCCGTTACACTGCCGAATAATTGCGCAACGAGCATTACGATGACGAACGTGAGAAAAAAGGTATTCCTGGTTTTCATATTCATGCGTTTCCAAATCAAGGTTGAAGTTGAGGTTGGTTCAATTCAGCGGCAAGCGCGGAGGCATTGTTCGAAAATTCCGCATAGCCCTGCGCCTGCCACCACCGAACGTACTCCGAAAGTTCCTTCCAAGCCTCTGGCATCGAACTTAAAAGGGCTTTGGAATTTTCCAGATCGCCGAGCCACGCGTAACAATACCCAAGAGATTTTGCGATGCCGCGATGGGCGGGGTCGAGCAAGTGAGCGCGAGAGAGATATCCACAAGCGGAAGGGATGTCTTTGCGGAGGAGGGCGATCATGCCGAGGCGGTGATTCGCTGTCCGATTGGCTGGGTCAGCCGCAAGGGCGGAATGAAGCGAGACTTCCGCATCCCGTAATTCATCCGCGAGGGCGGGCCCAGCCCACTCGTTCGTCGGGAAGCCGGCAAGTTCCACACGAGCCATTTGCACGGCTCCGATATTTGAATCCCAACGAGAGCGAAGGGCGTTCCAGCACACTGCCCCAAGGGCAACCAGTAGAACCGATATTGAGCCAAGCACAATTATATCTGCCCGGTCAAGTTGTTTTAGTAGCAGATTTAATGGTTTCGATTCAAGCCTGTGGACTGCCAGCCCAGGCAAGAACAAACCCAGCACGGCGCCCATGTGGTTGTACAAATAATCATCCACCAAACCGTGCGCGAAGGCGATGATCAAAGAGGCAAGAAGCAAGCGGTCGAATAATCGAAGCTGAGCATCTTCTTCATTGGCAGATTTTGCGGCAATCAACCAGAGGCTCGTCAGAAAAATAATCAGGAACGCAACCCCGCCAAAAATGCCCTGTTCGATAAAAACGTCGAGAAACGTGTTGTGCGCGTTGGGCAGGTAATAATTCGGGATGCCAAGAATATACTGCGAATAGAGACCGGGAAAAGCCCCCAAGCCCCCGCCGGTAAACGGAAAATCTGAAATGAGGCGCAGGCTCCTCCAGAACAACTCGGCGCGCGCGCCGCTCCCATACGAGTCGTTTCCGCCGACGCTTCCGCCAATGGAGGTTGGTCCGACATAGAGCAGGAGGATCAGCGCCGCAAGAAAAATCATGACGAAGACGGGAAAGACCGCTTCTTTCCTCCACTTCAATTTGATTCTCGGCGCGAGAAGGATTTGCCCCGTGAGCCAGATTCCGATCGCGCTTGCGACCGCCATCCACACCCCGCGCGAAGTTGCCAGCAATATCACGCTGGCTTGAAGGCACAATCCAAAAATCACCCATGCAAGCGTATTGCGGTTCAATCTTTGTAATGCCACGAAAACCCCAAACGGCATCATGAGCGCAACGAGTCCCGCCGCATAGTTGGGATGTATCTGCGCCCAGCCGGTGGAAGGTCTCACTTGCATCAACAACCGTCCAAGCGCATTGGCGATTTGAAACTTGCGCGGGTCGGCAATAAAATCCTGCGTGAGCAGGAAGTACGCCGCCACGCCAATTCCTATGCAAAAAAATAGCGCGGATACCCAAACGAGATTCTCGCCCGGTTGAGCGCTCAACGCATAGTAGAGCAGAACCGATAGAACGATTAGTTGAAGTTTATACAACCCTGCGGGTGGATCGTACGCCGCCCAATACCCGGCAACCGCCGTCAATGCATAAACCACAATGAACAAGTCTAAGCGGGTTCTGCGGAACGGAGCCAAGCCTGCAAACAAACGGATGCCCCAGGGAATCAGCGAGGCGGCGATGGCATACATCCCCAATCCGGGGAGAAGACCCACCGCCGCCCCACTTAAGAGCACAAGGCACAAGTCAAACAACGCGAACCTGCGGCTTGCCACCGACTCGCGCGTGAATATCCGGGTCATCGACGAATCAAATCTTCGCCTAGCCCGCGCCGCCCACCGGCGCGCCCTCATCGGAAGATGCCCAGAAGATGTGTTGCAAACCGACATTGAGGGCGGTCTTCATTGTTGACCAGTCATACATCAACATTTTGAGGTAGGTAAGCGCGGGACCCGGACGGAATGCCCATTCGCGGAAGGCGCGTTTCTGCCAGTAGAGCAGTTTTTCCGCTGGCATGTTCGGGTAATCGAGCACGGTGCCTTTGTCCATGTCCACTTGTTCCCAGCGTGTTCCGGGGCGGAACCATTTATTCTTCACCACTTCAAAGAAGAAGGGTGTGCCCGGGTACGGCGCGGCAACATGGAAGAGGGCAATATCGAGCGGGAGCTTCTTCGAGAAGTTGATCGTATCGCGGATGGTCGCCTCGGTTTCGCCGGGCAAGCCGATGATGAAGTACCCCCAGTTCATGATGCCGGCTTTCTTTGCCCAACGCAGGGCGCGTTCTGCCTTATCAGGGTAGGCGCCTTTGCGGGCATGTTTGAGGATCTGCTCGTTACCGCTTTCGATGCCCCATGAGATCAGGCGACAACCCGCCTTGCCCATGAGCAAGAGCATCTCTTCATCCACATAATCGACGCGACTGTTGCACGTCCATTTGATGCCGATCTTTTCGTCGATCATCAACTGGCAAAGTTCCACCACCTGATCGCGGCTCACGGTGAACAGGTCGGCGTACATGTGGATGTTGTTGATGCCGAGTTTTTTGAGGTACCACAGCTCTTCCATGATCAGTTTGGGCGAGCGCAGGCGCGTGGCGTATTGATAACTGACGTGCTTGATGCAGTAGGTGCATCCCGCCGGGCAACCACGGCTGGTGACGATGAACGTGAAGGGACCCTTGATGAGCGGCATTCGATAGGATTGCAACGGGAGCAACTCGTGCATGGGGATCGGCATATCGTCGAGGTCTGCCACGAACGAGCGTGGGAAGTTGAGGAGGATCTCTTCTCCTTTGCGCCAGGCAATGCCCTTAATGCCGTGCATGTTCACGGTACCGTCCCCATTCAGAGATGGGCGGTATGTCGCGTCGTGCTTGGTGAACATCTGCGTGATCTGTGGGGAGCGCTCTCCAATCTTGCCTTCAAGATGGTCGAGAAGGTCGCGGATGGTCAGGTCAGGTTCGCCGACGAGGGCGAAATCGAGGCTGGGGTAGGGGCGCATCGTTTCCACAGGGATGGGCGTGATGTGCGTTCCAAAGGCGATGGTCTTCGCTCCGCGCGCGTGAGCGAGGAAACAACCGTAGATATCATTTTCCAGGGTTGGCGCGGTCATTTGGGTCAGGTAATATTTCGGCTGGTATTGGTCGAGCAGTTGGGTAAATTCGTGCCAGCCCATGCGCTCGGCGTTGCAATCCACTACTTTGACGGTGTACACGGGATGCAACAACGCCGCCATTTGCGCCAGCGAGACCTGGGGCCATACCATGTTCTCACGGGTGCGGCGACCGACGCGATGCTGGGTGCGGATCCACAAGCCGCCGTCGGGGGTGGGAGGATTCACCAGCATGATGTCCACAGCCTCAGGGGAGCGTGAAGCGGCAAGTAGTCCCTCGTGCACGATCGCGTCGGCGTTGGGGAAATCCGCATTGCGCAGTTTCGGAATGTTACGCGCCCCCAGGTTGATTGTCTTTATATCCAGATTCTTGTTTTCCATGATCGTTACTCCTTCTGTCAAACCTATACGCCCATATCCTGCCTTGTGAGTGATTCGCGCTGGCTGAGCTCTTCGAGGATTCGCAAGAGCATCCAGTACACCACAAGTTGGATTCCAACGAGGAAGATCATTGCGCTTCCCAATAAATAAAACCACAAGCGTTCGATCTCCCACCCTTGCAAGCCCAACCCCATACTGATTGCTCCGAGGATAAGCCCTGCCAGGATTCCAGTAATGCCCATCCATCCAAACTGCTGATCGAGAGGCGTTTTGAAAATAGGTTTCCCGAACAACCCCTGCTTGATCGGCTTTTTGTAAAACAACGCCACGAGATAATTGAATGTGATGCCCAGGGCAAAGACGTTGATGCCCGCAACTGTCGAGATCATGCCTAGGAACAATGCGGCGACGCTGGCAGAGTCGAGGGTTGTGACTCCGTTTGCGCGAAGGTAAATCAGCCACAACGAGACCAGCCCCGCGATACCCATACTTGCAAGCCCGATCAACCCAAGGATACGCACTGGGTTATAGGACATGGCAGTCCACATCATGCTTTGCAAAAAAATGCGTCCATCGCGGATGGCGCTGAGCTTCGAGCGTCCGACGCGCTCACTGTAGGGAATGGGCACTTCTTCGATCTTGATGCCTTCGTGCAAGGCGCGCGTGCTCATCACAGGCGTGAGGTTCAACCCATCGGGCAAGGGGTAGATATGCTCGAGAATCTCGCGCTTGAAGACGCGCATCCCGCTCGCGCTGTCGGTCACTTTTTGACGACCCAGAATGGTCAGCAGGGTGGCAAAGAAGAAATTACCGATGCGCCGCACGAGGGGCATTTCGCTTTTTTCTCCCGCCATCCGAGAGCCGATCACCAATTCGGCGCCGTTCAGCGCGGATCGGCAAAGTTTGGGAAAGTATTCCGGCGGGTAGGTTCCATCGGCATCGAGGAAACCAATCAACTCTCCTTTTGCCTGAGCGAAGCCGGTTTTCAATGCCGCGCCGTACCCTTTGTTCTTTGGGTGACGGACTAATGTGACGCCGTTAATTTTCGATGCGACTTCCGCTGTTTTGTCGCGGGAGCCATCGTCTACCACCAGCAGTTCCATTTCGTCCACGCCTGCTTTTTTCAGGTCGGGCGTTACCGCCAATACGCGGGTCGCAATTTCTGTAATGCCATCCTCCTCGTTATAGGCAGGAATGACAATCGATAATATCGTCATGTATTTTTCCTCTCACTCATAAATGATAGATCGTTCGATCTGCTTTTATCGCTTTACCGTCGATCTCGCGAAGTACTTTTGCCGGCACGCCCCCAACCACCGTGTGCGGGGCAACATCCTGCGTGACGACCGCCCCAGCGGCGATCACCGCCCCCTTCCCTACGCGCACCCCATCTGTGATGATGGAACCCGCCCCCAACCAGACGTCATCCTCGATCACGATTCCCTCCGCCGTGATGCCCTGCTCCACAAATGGGCGGTTTGGGTCGTCGAAGATGTGGTTGACCGAGATGATCTGCGTGAACGGCGAGGTATACACGCGGTCGCCGATCGTCACGCCGCCCTGTCCTCGAATGATGGTGTATTCGCCCACGAGGCTGTCGCGCCCGACCTTGATCCCGGAATTCGGCATCCCGCGAAAGTTATACACATGCAGGATCGCGCCGTGCATCACAATGCTCCGCTCGCCGATCTCGATCCCGTTCGGGCAGGCATGCAGGTACGCGCCGTGATCAAGGTAGGAGCCGTTCCCAAGCCTGATGTGATCCGCAAACCGCAGGCGGACATTGTTCTCGATGGCGGCAAAACCGTCCATCCGTAGGATCAACTTATACAAAACGCTTCGGATGGCAATGCCAAGAATGGTCGGAATCCAACCGAGCAAGACAATGAACAACTGCTCGTAGAAATAACGAAAGATCGATGATGCCTGCCGGCTAAGATACAAACGAAGATTGGCTATCATAAGGGTTGGTTTCTGGCGCGCTCCGCCATCTCGACATGGATCGAGCTCAAAACAAGTCGGGGTCTTCCGTAATCAACGGGAAAGAGCCTCACCACGAAGGACACAAAGTACACAAAGGGGAAAAAATCCTAAATTCCTTGTGTTTTTCCTTTATGACCGTCGTGTCATTTCGACAAGCACAATGCAAGCCTTTGTGTTTGAAAAGGGTTTCCCGTTAAAAACGGTAGAGCCACAAGTCGATTTCCGATTCCAGACTCACAGGTAGTATATAATAAAAAAATGTACCCTGCAGTTTTTCTGGATCGTGATGGCGTGCTCATCGAGAACCGGGAGGATTACGTTCGTGAATGGTCCCAGGTTCTCATCTACCCCAAGACGTATTTATCCCTATTAAGAATACAGACCGCCGGTTACAAAATCGTGGTGGTGACGAACCAGTCTGCAGTCGGGCGGGGGGTGATTTCCATTCAAACCGCGGAAGAGATCAACGATAAACTCATCAAAACGATCCAGGAGAACGGCGCGCGCGTCGACCGGGCTTACATGTGCCCGCACCGACCGGACGAGGGATGCGACTGTCGTAAGCCAAAACCAGGGATGATTCTGCAAGCGGCTCGCGAATTGGACCTGGACCCGAGTCGTTCGTGGATGATCGGCGACGCCTGGAGCGACCTGCTCGCCGGTCAATCTGCAGGCGCGCGAGGCTTGATTATGGTTAGAACCGGGCGCGGGCTTGACCAGACGCGAGAACCGAAACCCGAAAGTTTGCAAGGCTATTCACTCGTCGACGATCTTGAAAAAGCCGTAGACACTCTTCTTGCAAATCAAGGCGGCAAAAGCTAGACCTTCGCCAGCGATTCAGCCATCGCCATATCTTTGATCGCTTTGACGATCATATGCTCGAGCATCAGGTGGATATCCTCGACGTGCTCAATCACGTGACTATCCACATGCACTTGAATATCCACAAGCGAGGCAAGCTTCCCGCCGGTAAAGCCTGTGAAGCCGACCGTAACGGCATTATATGATTTTGCCTCCTGGATCGCCTTCACCACGTTGGCAGAATTACCGCTGGCAGAGATGGCGATCACCACATCTTCGGCTTCGACCAGGTTGGCTAGCTGGGCGGCAAACACGTTTTCGTAGCCCTCATCGTTGGCATAGGCGGAAAAAATTGCCATGTTATCGGTCAAGCCGATCACGCGGAAATGCGGCAGGCTATCATGCCGCGTATTCTTCGCCAGGTCGCAAACAAAATGATTGGCAGTTGAGGCGGAGCCCCCGTTGCCCATGACGAAGACCTTCCTCCCCTCCAGGCGCGCGTTTTGCAACGTTTCCACCACGCGGGTAATCGGGTCCACCGGTAGTTTTCCCACCGTGTCTTGCAACACAGAAATATAAGAAGTGATATGTTCCATGGAAAATGCCTTCCTCATCTTCGATAATTAAAGATGACCTTTGTGCCGTCCGGTTCGAGTTGAAACGGGAGTTCCTGCAAACCGCTCAACGCCTGACGAATGGCTTGATGTTTTTCATGCGGCGCGCAAAGCAGGATGAACCCCCCGCCTCCCGCCCCAGTGATTTTGCCTCCGATCGCCCCAGCCCGGCGCGCCGCATCGTACATCTCGTCGATCCTGCCGTTGCTGATCTGCCCTGCCATGCGCTTCTTCAATTCCCATGAGTGATGCAACAGCGAGCCGAAGGCGTCGAATTGCCCCGCCTGCAAATCGGATTTCGCTTGATACGCCATATCCCTGATTTCACGCAGAACGTTCATACGGTCTTTGATATTGCTTTTTTGTTCGGTCAGCACTGAATCTGCCTTGCGGCTGATCCCCGTGAAAAAAAGCATGAAGCGGTCGTTCAACTCGCGGCGCAGGTCTGTATCGAGGATCACTTTCTCCACTTTTACCTGCCCATCCGGGCAGAATTCAAAAAAGCGCAGGTTGCCATACGCCGCAATGTATTGGTCCTGAATTCCGATCGGCTTGCCAAGCCTGCCAATCTCGATATCACAGGCTTCGCGCGCCAGTTGTTCCATGGTGACACTGTTGCTCAAATAGGTATGCAAAGCGTGCAAGGCGCCAACCGTGACCGTGCTCGACGAGCCAAGCCCGGAACCTTCGGAAGGAATATCGCCCATGGTCGTCACTTCGATACCATGCGAGACTCCAGTGAGGAGCAACGCCTCGCGGATCATCTCGTGATGAATCTGGCTGACCTCGTCTACCATTTCGGTTTGGGTATAACCAATGCGAAGTTTACGGTCGAAGCGTTTTTTGACCGTGACAAAAATATATTTATCGATCGCGGAACTTAAAACGCACCCGCCCTCCTCCATGAAGAAAGACGGGAAGTCGGTGCCTCCGCCGAAAAAACTGATCCGCAACGGGGTTTGGACAATGATCAAGCCGGTTGCTCCGCAACTTTGAAGTATTCGACAGTTTTGCGCATACCTTCGTCAAGCCCAACTGTGGCGCTCCAGCCGAGATCGCGCCCGGCTTTTGAGGCGTTTAGGTAGATGTGCCGCGTCTCGCCCAGTTTGGCTGGTCCATGTTTCACCGCCAGGGAATAGCCGGTCGCTTCTTTCACCGACGCGCAAATTTGATTGACGGAGGTGGGTATGCCCCACCCAATATTGTAAATGCCGGGTTGGTGATCAACCGTGGCGGCGAGGAGATTCGCGCGGGCGCAGTCGGTCACGTAGACAAAATCGCGGGTCTGCTCCCCATCTCCATTGACCGTCACCGGTTCCCCGGCGAGCATCTTGCCGGTGAAGATGGCGACTACCCCGGCTTCGCCATGTGGGTCTTGTCGCGGGCCAAAGACATTCGGGTATCGCAAAACCGTATACTTCGAACCATAATTAACGTGATACATGAACAGGTAATGCTCCACGGTGTGTTTGCTGGCGCCATATTGACAGATCGGGTTGATCGCGTCGGTTTCCTCGCAAGGAACGCGCTCCGGTTCGCCATACACTGCGCCGCCTGTGGAAATGTAGATGAAGCGCTTGATCCCAAATTCCTTCGCGCATTCGATCAGGTTGATCGAGCCGAGAATGTTGACATCGGCGTCGAACAGCGGCTGTGCCACCGAACGGCGCACATCCATTTGCGCCGCGTGATGGCTGATGAAGTCCGGTCGTTCCGCCGCGAAAATGTCGCGCACCCTGGGGTCGCGGATATCTATTTTGTAGAATTTTGCGGCCGGGTTCAAATTCGACGCGCGCCCCGTGGAGAGGTCGTCAAGAACTACAACCTCAAATCCATTTTCAAGAAACACGTCAACGACGTGAGACCCAATGAAGCCAGCCCCTCCTGTAACAAGTATTTTTGCCATGAAATCAATCCTTTGGTGATTTTAGTATGCGCCGCGACTTTTCAAAACCGCGGGAATGGTTTGAACCAGCAACTGCAGGTCGAGCCAGATGCTCCAATTGCGGATGTAATACATATCCAGGCGGACGCGCTCGTCGTAGGAAATGTCTGAGCGCCCGCTCACCTGCCATAAGCCCGTGATGCCGGGCTTGACGGTCAGCAGATTCATATCGAATTGCTTATACATGGCCACTTCTTCCGGCGAGATCATGCGCGGGCCCACAAGCGACATGCTCCCCATCAACACGTTGAACAGCTGGGGCAATTCGTCGAAACTGATCTTGCGGAGGAAATTGCCGATCCAGGTTACGCGCGGGTCATTCTTCAACTTGTGGGTGCGCGCCAGTTCTTCCTTCAGTTCCGGATGTTGGTTCAAGATCTCTTCGCCATTCTCATGCATGGTGCGAAACTTCAACGCATAGAACTTCCGACCATTCAGCCCCATGACCCGTCGTTTGTGGATGATGGGTCCTCTCGGCGAGGTAACTTTTACCAGAAGCGCGATTAACAAAAATACGGGGATCAGGAGAATCACGCTGACGATCGCCAGGATGTAGTCGAGCGCCATTTTTAGCATGATGTCTGTCCCGGTCAATCGCACTTTATGCACGTTTACCAGCGGCACATAGGCAAATTCGTTGACCGTCATGCCTGTCGTGATGACTTCATATAACCCGGACGACATGCGGAGATTTACCGCGTCGGAAATCCCATACTTTTTGAAAATCTCCATGAGGTAATCGCGCGTGGAAAACGCGCTGGAAGCCAAAATCACTTCGCCGATCTGGAATTGGTCGATGATCTCGCCCAACTGGTCCACAGAACCGAGGTTTACAAGGTTATTGAAGAGCGGCGTGGTGGCGGCGAATTTTTTGTCCACAAAACCGACCACATGCAATCCGGAGGTTTCCCATTTCTGTAGTTGTTCGGCAAGCCATCTCCCCTCCTGGTTTGCGCCGACGATGACGGCAGGCGTAAGAAAGAAACCATGCCGTCGCAGAAAATAAGCTACGCGGCGCAGGGTAAACCGGCCAATGATGACAAAAACAACTGTCAGTACCCACGCCATCGCCAGCCAACCGCGTGAAACGATCACCCAGGAGAAGGTGAATCCGGCAATGACAATAAATAAAATCCCTTCCGATGAGGCGCGGAATACCTTGGAATATTCGCGCGTGCCGCCAAGCAGGTTTTCGCGGGCATACAGACCGTGTGCCGCAAAAATGATAAGCCAGAGCGCCGCTGCGCGAATGCTTAATACGTTGTAATGGGGTAATGAAACAAATGCAGTTTCATCGAAAATTCCAAAGGGGACATTAAACCGGAGAATATACGAGAATCGGAAGGCAAGGAGGATCATAGCCAGATCCAGCAGGATTAATGCGGCGCGAAAGATTGCCCACTGGGTGTGCCTGGGTATGACCGAATTTGCTTTCCCGATCTTCTTCCCCAGCGACATAATGTGCATTTTCTCCATATTCGGTCCTGCGGTAAACATTCTGTTTGCTCCTCGGGTCCATGTGCCAGATGAACTATTGCAAAATAGGCTATACCGCTTGCGCTATTTCCATGTTTAGGTTTGGTGGTTTCGCTGTTTCATGACGATACGTCTTCCAAAAAGTTACTTGGGATTCAGTCCCCTTAATCCCCCAAAGCGGTGACCGATGGAATCTGACTCATCCTCGCTTCGCGCGATCGATTTGACCGCTTTGCAATTCCAAAGTGACCTGCCTCTTCTGCAGGAAATTCAAGAGCACCCGAACGCGCTCTTGACCTGACACCACCTCGTCGAAAATAGCTTCGTACCCTGCAAACACGCCTTCTTTAATAAGGATCGCGTCGCCATGCTTTAGATCGCTTAGCCGCTCTTTACTGGCAGAATTGATATCGGCCACTCGCTTTTGTAGGATGGAAATCAAATGCTCGGGAACGGGCGAAGGCTCCCCGCCGAAACTGACGAGGGTAGCCGAGCCAGGCATCCACTGAAGAGTCGAAGCGTTGACAATATCCAGGTCCACCTGAATAAACAGGTATCCCGGAAAATACGGCTTGGTCTTCCGCGAGCGCGGGTTAACGGGCGAGACACGCAAACAGGGGTAAAAGACTGGCACGTCAGCCGCTTCGAACTGGCGGGCAAGGAAATCTTCTTTATTTGGCTTACTTCGAATCGCGTACCAAAATACTGCCATGTGTGCCTCAAAAGGTTTATCAAAATTGTTACATATACGCAATATTTGCGTCTTATATTTGCGCTTTTATCAATGTATTGCCCATTATAATAGGGTTAATTTTCCAATCCCAATTGTTTATCATATACAAGGATTCATCAATGAAGCAACCAAATAAATTAGCGGGAACTGTAGCAACGATAGCGATTTTGCTTTTTTCCTTGTTTTCAACCCCAAAATCGGTGGGAGCGTCTTGCGCGCCGAACCATATCATTTACGTGGCTTCCAGCGGTTCAGGCGCGGGGGGGTGCGCATGGGCGACGGCGTTTCCGTTTTTACAGGATGCGATCACGCTGGCAACCAGCGGCGATCAGATCTGGGTGGCGAGCGGAACGTATTATCCCGATCAAGGCGCGGGGCAGATTAATAATGACCGTAACAGCACGTTTACGCTGAAAGACGGCGTTTCAGTTTATGGTGGATTCACTATCGGCGACACCTTGCTAACCGATCGAGACTCGAACCCGGCGACAAACGGCACCGTGCTAAGCGGCGACATCGACCAGGTTGCCGGCAATGCGAATAACGCCTACACGGTTGTCACTACGAATGGTTTCCTTACCGATACCTACGTGCTGGACGGGTTCACCGTCACGGGCGGCAACCAGAACTCAGGGAGCGGCGTTGGCGGCGGCATGTACATCCAAAACACCAGCCCCGCGCTCGCAAATTTGATCATCACAGCAAACAACGCCAACGGACGCGGCGGCGGCGTATTCATTATTTCTGTTTCGGCGCTGGAAGCCAACTATAGTAACACCTCCTTCACAGATGTGACGATCAGCAACAACACAGCGGGTATTGGCGGCGGCGTCTATGTGCAAAATGGAAGCCCATCTTTCACACGAGTGACATTTACAGGGAATTCTTCAACGGGTGGCGCAGGCGGCGGCTTGAACGTTCAAACGCTGGGCGGTCCCGGCGCGGATGAACCGAATCTCCCGACATTGTTGGATGTGCTCTTTTCGAGCAACACCTCTGTCGGCGGCGGCGGCATGTTCAACAACAACAGCCAGTCCACACTGAATCGAGTGACCTTTAGCGGGAATAGCGCCACGCGTCGCGGCGGAGGCATGTTGAATGAATTCTCTAGCCCTACATTGACCAATGTGACGTTCAGTGGAAATATCTCGACAGAGACCTCCGGCGCAACGACCCCTTGGGGAGGCGGCGGCATGATGAACATCGGCGCGGACCCGGTCTTGAACAATGTTACCTTCAATGGGAATAACAGCGTCAACGGTTCCGGCACAGCGGGCGGTGATGCCATCAAAAACGTGACACAGACCGGTAATGCCAGCGCGCCCGTGATCGAAAATAGTATTTTATGGGGGGATGGCGGAATCAATGATGAAGTGCGAAGCGAAGGCACAAGTTCCGCCACGATCGAAGACAGCATCGCGCAGGGCGGTTGCCCGGCTTTGGCAACATGCGCGAACGTTATCAACTCTGACCCAGTCTTGAGCGCGTTGGCAAACAACGGCGGGTATACGCAGACCATGGCGATCAGCGTTACCGGCGCGGCGGACGATGCGGCAGACACAACCACAGCAGATTGCGCGGCTATCGATCAACGCGGGACAGCGCGTCCGCAAGGCGCGGCGTGTGACATCGGCGCGTATGAGGTCGACGATACGGGCGCGCCTACTCTGATCTCGTTCACTCTTTTTAATCCGGCAACATCACCAACGAATTTTGATACGTTGGTTTTCAGGGCAACCTTTAGCGAGACGGTCATCAACGTCAGCGCCGGAGATTTTCAAGTCGACGGCACGACCACTGCGACAGTAACCCTCGTAACCCCAATCAGCGGAACTGTGTACGAAATCACCGTTTCAGGCGGCGACTTGGCAACATTTAACGGCGCGGTGGGCATCAACCTAAGCGGCGCGCAAAATATCACAGATACGGTTGGGAATCCTGTTCCTGCCGGTGAACCAGCAACAGACGAAACTTACATTGTAGACAATACATCTCCCACCGTGACCATCGATCAAGCCCTCGCGCAAGTCGATCCAACGAACGTTTCACCGATCAACTTCACCGTTGTGTTCAACGAAGCCACCACAAACTTCGCCACCGGCGATGTCACCCTCGGCGGCACAGCAGGCGCGA
>CASGHD010000030.1 GCA_949319575.1 uncultured Anaerolineales bacterium
CTGCGCGTGGAGGCGGTTCTCGGCTTCATCGTAGACAACCGAATGTTTGCCGTCAATCACGCCGTCGGTCACTTCGAGTCCGCGGTCGGCGGGGAGGCAGTGCATGTAGATCGAATCTTCTTTGGCGAGTCCCATGCGGCGCTCGTCGGTGATCCATGATTTGTATTTGTCAATCAACGCTTTACCTTCTTCTTTGCCCGTTGTCGTGAGAAGCGGACCCCACGACTTGGGATAAACCACGTCCGCATCTTTGAAGGCTTCGTCCATGTTATCGGTCACATCGAAGCCGACGCCGTATTTTTTGGCGTTGTCCTTCGCCTGTTGCATAATGTCGGGCATGAGTTTGAACTCGGGCGGGTGAGCCAGCACCACGTCACAGCCGAAGCGGGTCATTTGCAGAATCAAGGATTGAGGCACCGAGATCGGTTTGCTGTACGACGCGGCATACGCCCATGAGACGACGACCTTCTTCTTCTTGAGGTCGCGTCCCTTCTTTTCGATGACAGTCATAATGTCTGCGAGGCACTGGAACGGATGATACACGTCGCATTGCATATTGAGGATCGGCGCGCGGCTGGCTTTGGCAACCTCGTTGATATATTGGTTGCCATATTGCCAGTCACATTGACGGATCGCAATGCCGTCGAAGTAGCGACCGAAGATCTCGCCAATCTCTTTGGCGGTATCGCCGTGTGAGATCTGCGTCGTCTCGCTGTCAATGAACGCGGCATGCCCGCCGAGCTGCGCCATGCCCGCTTCGAACGATCCGCGCGTGCGCGTGGATGTGAAGAAGAACAGCATGGCAAGGACTTTGTCGCGCAACAACGCGTGCGGTTCGCCCAGCGCGCGTTTGCGTTTCAAATCCCACGCCACGTCTAATACGGTTTCGACTTCCTCTTTGGTGAAATCTAAATCACCGATAAAGTCGCGTCCACGAAAGTTTGTTTGCATAATTTTGTCTCCTTTGAAATGTAAAAACGTATACAGGTAAACAAGTAAACAGGGAAACACGTGTGGACTTGTTTACTTGTCTCCTTGTTGCTTTATCAACGACGGCAAGATCGCGTAGAACTCCGTCGCTTTGACCATATCTTCGAGCGAGACGGAATCGTTCACGGTATGCGCGGTCTCTTCATCGCCGGGACCGAATCCGATCGAAGGGATGCCTGCTTTGCCCGCCCAGTAGATGCCATTCGTGGAGAAGTTCCACTTGCCGCTGGGGGCGGAGGGCAAGCCGATTTGTTCACGCGCCAACTGTCCCGCGCGGACGAGCGAGTGGTCTTCCTCCAATGCCCACGCGGGGAAATATTTGTCAACGGGGAAAACGAATCCCGTGTAAGACGGCTCGTCGTAAAAAAGTTCTTCGAGTTTGACGCTGTCTTTGAACTCGTTCGGAATCAACGCCTCGACCTGCGCCCGAACCTGCTCCTTCGTTTCGCCGAACGTCATGCGCCGATCAATGAAGATGACGGCTTCATCAGGCACCGCGTTGATGGACGGCGTTTTCACGTGCATATCGGACACGGTAATTTTTCCATGACCAAGAAACTCGTGATCGCCGAGTTGCGGTTCGAGATCGCGGATGCCCGCGATGATGGGAAGCAATTTGTAAATCGCGTTATCGCCGAGATGATTCGACGCGGCGTGCGCGCTGCGTCCCTTCGATGTGATCTTCATTTCGAGGCGACCTTTGTGTCCACGATACGTGAGCATTTTCGTAGGTTCGCCGATCACGACAAAATCAGGCTTGATTTTTGGATCAACTTCGACGAATGTGTTGGGCGCAATACCGTCAGCCCATTCTTCCATATTGCCGAAGTAATAAACCGTCCAGCCATCTAACAAGCCCAAATTTTGAGCAATCTTTAACCCATAGATCATGCCAGGCGTCGAACCTTTTTCGTCACACGCGCCGCGAGCATAAAGAACACCATCTTCGATCTTGCCTTTGAACGGATCCCATCCCCACATGGACGGATCGCCGATCCCAACTGTATCAATATGCGAGTCGTACACCATCACCCGTTTGCCATTGCCAATGCGACCCATGGTATTTCCCATTTTATCGAAACGGACTTCATCGAAACCCAACTTTTTCATTTCTGCTTGTACACGCTCACCAACAGGGCCGATCTTGGAATCCATACTTGGAATCTCACATATTTCAAGCATGAACTGAATAATGTCTTCGCGCATTTCATTTACTTGTTGTTGTATCGCTTTTGAAACTTCGGTCATATCATCCTCCAGTATTTTGTTTAAATAATCTCGATTGAACATTTGATCTTACGAATTCCATATCACGAACGCGCTTGCGATGCCGAAGAAACGGCGCAAGCATTTCGCAAAACTGATACAAGGTCCCTTTTCGTTCGGTTGTCAACCGCCAAAGATCACGACGGCTGGACAGTTGAAACTGTTGTATCCAAGTTCCAGTTGGTCGAACAAGCCTAGGCTCTGGAAACCCAATGCCCATTTCGGTAAGTCGTGCCCATGCTTGAAAGAGAATACCTTTGTCGCCCGAGTCTACCTTGAAATAAGCGCGACTACCACTACTAGCAAAACTACCTTCTGCGTCAACGTAACCAGCCAGGAACGCGGCAAACGCACGACTATTGCTCAATATCCAATCTTCAATTTTGTCTTCGTGTGGAATTAAAAACTCGAAGGACCGATTAAGATGGGCTGTAATGCCAGTCCCGCGTTTTTCTCGCGGCTGGCTGATCCAAACTCCGCCATATTTCTCAAACAAATCGCGAACAAGGTCGATTTGTTCTTGATGTGTACTTGTACAGCGAACGCGTATCGCCCAGTTCCCTTCCTCTACATGTAAATCGCCTATTCGAAACCCAACGAGATATGCCTTCTCGTATAAAGTTCCATCAAAATCTCTTTTAGGATACTCATAGACAGATCCTCCAGGAGGTCTAGCAGGAATTCCACATCGTTTTAACCGCCTGCATATAGTTGTAGGAACGCAATTATATTGCTTGGCAATTTCAGCAAATGTGAATTGGCGTTCGACGTATAGCCGACGCAATTCTTCGCAAGAAATATCAACTTTCTTTTTCACAAGAATCTCAAAAACTCTGTGGCAGAAATTAAGTACTTCCCACACGGCGATTGACATGGAAATGGAAATAGCCTGGAATAAAATAACTCACCGAATAATCCACAACATTATTTTTCAAATCAAACAACTGCGACTCGAATTTCAGCAAGACATCGTCACGTTGAATCTCTAGCGGCTTTGCTATATCCGTGTGGGCATTCGTCGCGCTGACGACGGCGCGTGAGATTCCGAGTTTGTCGCCGCGCGCAAGCAGAAAGTCCAGCACCGAGCCGTGGAAGTCGGCTGGCAAATCGGAGGGTTTGAGAATCGATTCGGGGAGGGTATCCACCAAATACGCGGCGGGGCGTCTATCGGCGCGAATCACACGTCGGATGCGCGTGAGGCGTGTTCCCTCCGCAACACTGAGTCCTTTGGCAGAGTCGGCGTCCGCGTCTACTTGCTCGATGTTCAAGTCGCTGACTGTGATCTCCAAATTCATGCGCTTCGCCAACGTCTCGATGCTTTCGAGTCGTTCAAGCCCCGCGTCAATGACAGGCACTATGCCGACCACATATGTGCCAGAACCCTGACGCCGCCGAATCACGCCCTGAGTCTCGAATGTGCGCATCGCTTCGCGCAATGTGGCGCGCGAAACGCCAAGTTGTTTTGCGAGCTCAGGCTCTGAGATCAATCGCTGACCGTCGGGCGTCTTTGCAATGAGCTTTGCAAGATCGGCTTGCAATCGTTGAAACGGAAAATTTGCCATCACGACTCCAATACAGAAATAAATTCAAACTTCGTCACATCCACCAAACCTCTATCCGAAATTCGCAATTCGGGGATGACCACCAGCGCGAGCAAACTCAACTGCATGTTCGGGTTGTTCAACTCGCACCCGCACATTTTAAATCCCTCCAAAATGGATTCGGCTTTACGCGCGACGATGTCCGCTTTTTCGGTGGACATCAATCCCGCGATTCTTAACTCGACCTGACCGATCACCTCCCCATTGCGGACGACAACCTGACCGCCTCCGCTTCGCGCCAAGGTGTTGCCTGCTTTTGCCATAGACGCGTCATCCGTGCCGACGACGATCATGTGATGCGAGTCATGCGCGACCGTTGAGGCGACTGCGCATTTCGCGGTAAACCCAAATCCGCTGACGAGTCCTAATGTGATTCCACCCGTGCCTTTGTGCCGTTCGACGATGGCGATCTTCGCGAGGTCGCGGGCGAGGTCGGCTTGTATTTCATTGTTTAAAGGTTGAAGGTCGAAGGTCAAATGTCGCGTGCCAGCATGATTTTCAATGATGCCGATTACATTTGCTCTGACCTTCGACTTGCGACCTTCGACCTGTACCTTAAAGTCCTCCGCCTTCAACTTCCTCTTCAACTTAACCGAGTTCTTCACCCATGCAGGATATGATGTTCTCGGCAGGCTCACTTTCCACTTTCCATTCTCCGCGATCACCACTCCTTTTGCAACAACCACATCCGCTTTGAAATTCTTCAAATCCTCCACAATCACCACATCCGCCCAGCGACCTGGGGCGATCATACCCATTTCTTTTGAAACGCCGAAATGCTCGGCGGTGTTGATCGTCATCATCTGAATCGCGGTGATGGGATCAAGTCCCTGCTCGATGGCGTGCCGCAGGACGCGATCCATGTGACCTTCGCCCGTCAATGTCCCTGCGTGAGAATCGTCGGTGCATAAAATAAAGTGACGCGGATCGAGTTTCTTTTCGGTGATGGCTCCCACTTGCGCCTCAACGTCGAACCATGCCGAACCGTAGCGAAGCATGGCTTTCATTCCCTGCCTCACACGCGCGACTGCGTCTTCAAGCCGTGTGCCTTCGTGGTCGTCCTCCGCGCCGCCTGCAACGTAGCCATGAAACGGAATTCCAAGATCGGGCGAGGCGTAATGTCCGCCGATGGTTTTGTTCGCCGCATGCGTGATCGTCATTTCGTCGAGCATGTTCTTGTCACCCATGAACACGCCGGGGAAGTTCATCATCTCACCCAAGCCGATGATGCCTTTCCACTTCATCGCGGTCGCAACCTCTTTCGGTCCGATATGCGCGCCGGGCGTTTCCAATCCCGGAGCAGACGGCACACACGAGGGCATCTCCACCCACACATGGATGGGCTGTTTCTGCGCCTCGTCCACCATCAACTTGACGCCGCGCAAACCGAACACGTTGGCGATCTCATGCGGATCAATAAACATGCCCGTCGTGCCGCGCACAGCAACCGCGCGAACAAATTCGGTGACAGTCACCATCCCTGATTCAACGTGCATGTGCGCATCCAGCAAGCCGGGGACAAGGAATCGCCCGTTCGCTTCGATCACTTTCGTCTTTTTGCCGATAGTGTGACTCGCGTCATTTCCAACAAAAGCAATGCGACTATCTTTGATGGCAATGTCGGCGCGAGGAATGATCTCGCCCGACTGCACGCTCACCCACTGACCGTTGCGAATTACAAGGTCGGCAGGGACGCGCCCCATGGCGGTATCGACGAGGGAGCGGGTTAGTTTGGTGGAGGTGGGCATGTGTACTCCGTTGAAAGTTTACAAGTTCGAAGGTTGGAAGGTTCAACGTTCAAACTTTTAAACCTGCTAACTTGCTAACAGCCTTTTCGCCGCTTGGTTGTGCTTCTCGATCAACTTGCGCTCATCAACGGTGACGAGTTGTCCTTCTTTCACAACAAACTTCCCGCCAACGACGGTGTAATCGGCGTTGACGGGTTGACCGAAGACGATCCCCGAGACAGGATCGTGCATCCCTGCGAAACCGAGTTTGTTCAAGTTGACTGCGAAGAAGTCGGCGCACTTGCCAACTTCGAGCGAGCCGATATCTTTTCGTCCGAGGACAGCCGCGCCGCCGCGTGTGCCGAGGTGGAGGGCTTCTCTTGCTGTCATCAACGTACGATTTGGATCGTCCGATAACGAATAGCCTGTGATTCCCTCTTTGACGCGTGAGAGCAACATCGCATTGCGGACTTCGGCTAACAAGTGCGAGCCGTCGTTGGAGGCAGAGCCGTCCACACCGAGACCGACGTTGACGCCTGCCGCGCGATATTCTTTGATTGGGGCGATGCCTGAGGCGAGTCGCATGTTGGAGGTGGGACAGTGCGCCACTCCGCAGTTGTGTTTGGCGAAGACTTTTATCTCTTCATCGTTTACCCACACGGCATGAGCAAACCAAACGTCGTCGCCGATCCAGTCCACTTCTTGCATGTACCCAACAGGACGATGACCGAATTTTTCCAAACAAAATTGTTCCTCGTCTTCGGTCTCGGCGAGATGCGTGTGCAAATGCACGCCATATTCACGCGCAAGTTTGGCGGATTGTTTCATCAGTTCGCCCGTCACGCTGAATGGCGAACACGGCGCGAGGACGATCTGCACCATCGAGCCGGGTTTGGCATCGTGATATTTTTGGATGATGCGCTGCGAGTCTTTG
>CASGHD010000031.1 GCA_949319575.1 uncultured Anaerolineales bacterium
CCACGAATACTCGAATTCGCGCCGGGCATTCGCGCGCTTGTGTTGAGTCTATCGAGGCATTCGTGTATTCGTGAATATTCGTGGACGGTTTACCCATACAACAGATTAACCTTGCGCTGTAATACTAAGCCATCATAAAAATGTCACCCTGAGGGATGCTTCGCGTCCCGAAGGGTCTCTACCACCCACGAGCGAGACTCTTCGGTCGCAAACCCCGCTCCCTCAGAGTGACATAGTATTTTGGGGATAGGCTCTGATTACCTTACACTTTTAAAATTGGGAGCGCTGATTCACGCTGAAAACGCAGATTTTTCTTTTTTGATCAGCGAAAATCAGCGTTTTTCAGCGTCCAAAAAGCATTGTGTAAGGTAATCAGGGATAGGCTCTAGAATAATTCTCAAGAACCATCATTTCTCCCTTTCGCAACCCGACATAAACGGATCACTCCCCGGGAAGACAACCACGGTGCAAGATAGACGATACCCATCCTCATACTCGGCAACGACATCAAACCCTTCGGTGGAAACAGTCGAAGATGATTCGTACAGTTTGAAATTTGCGCCCATGTGATCATCGAACCCATCCACCTGACGCAAAATATTATCCTCGTGATTCGGCGCGATCTGGATCATCCCATTCATAAAGTGGACAGCCTCCACCGCGCGCGGCGGCATCCGCATAAACCACGCGCCTGCCGCGCTACAAGCGAGTGTTGCAACCACAAGCAGGGTAATCCTCCACATCGAAAATCGCTCATACCGCGCGCGCGTGGATCGTTCGGTCAACCAGCGGAGCGCCCACGCGATGGGCAGGGCAAGCGCCGCCACTGGCACGAGGGTGAACGCCAGCGCGATGATCTTCATGCCTGTGGTCGCCTCGCTGGATTGAAACAACGAGCCGATCAATACGATCAGGCTGGTTGCGAGCGCGCCGTACGCCAACCCACGCCAGGTTTCAACAGCCCAACAGGTTACAAAGCCGACAACGCTCAACACCGCGCTGACGATCAACCCGTAGGTGAAAAGAAAATCGAACTCGAACCCAAGCGGCAGGTCGCGATGCAGGAGCCTATCCACTCCCGAGGCGGCAACGGTAAACGCGGCGCCCGCGGCTAACCCGAAAAGAGCGCCGACCCACGCATGTTGCGCCTGCGATACGCCCATATTGCTAATTTCACCGTCTAACGAAAGACCAAATGCCTTCATTAATTCTCCTCGAAAAGTTTCGGCAATTCTCTCACAACTTCCGCCTTTCTTCCATACTCGATGGCGCGAGGGTAGAATCATTCCACAAGGAGTTAAACATCATGGGCAAACTTTCAGGCAAGGTGGCAATCATCACCGGCGCGACGTCGGGCATTGGCAAAGCGACCGCATTGTTGTTTGCGGACGAGGGCGCGGATATCGTCATCACGGGACGCCGCGCGGAGTTGGGTCAAGGCGTCATGGAGGAGATCAGCCGTAAGGGAGGGCGATGCGAATTTGTCCACGCGGATCATTCCAACGGGGAGGATTGTTCCCGCGTCGTGAAGCAGACTCTTGCCTCGTTCGGTCGCGTTGACACCCTGTTCAACAACGCGGGCATCGTCACACACGGGACCGCAGAAACCACATCCGATGAAATTTGGAATGAGACAATGGCGATCAACGTGACAGGCGTGTGGCGCATGTGTAAATTGGTGTTGCCTGTGATGAGATCGCAGGGCGGAGGCGTGATCGTCAACTGCGGGTCCGATTGGTCGGTGGTGGGAGGCAGGAACGCGTTTCCGTATATCGCGAGCAAAGGCGCGGTGGCGTTGATGACGAAAGCGATGGCGCTCGATCACGCGCGGGATAACATCCGCGTGAACGCGGTCTGCCCTGGCGATACGCTTGTGGATCGCTGGCTTGAAACAGGTTATTTTGAATCGTCGGATTCTGCAAGTTTGGAAAAGGAAATCAAGAAAGCAAGCGCGTATTTACCGATGGGTCGCTTCGGCAAGCCTGAAGAGATCGCCAAAGCGGTTTTGTTTTTGGCTTCTGATGATTCGTCATTTATGACGGGTCATTTGTTGTTGGTGGATGGAGGGAATACAGCGCAGTGAGGTAGTTTCCAGCGCGCAGTCATCAGTGGTCAGTGATGTGATCGAGGCGTGAAATAAACCTCCTCAGCCGCCATTCGCTCCGCAATAAACCAAACAAATTCTTCGGCACACTGAATACCCCTCGCGCCGACGGTCGCCTCAACGCCTTCCACGCCCGAAATTCATAATGAACACGTCCATGCAATACGCGATAAAACTCCGTCGGGAACGGACCGCGATAGAGCATCGCCAAATCTTCTGAGTCCACCCAGTTTTGTTTTTCGCCTAGTTCCAATTTCACGCGCTCATAAAACTTCGTACCGGGAAGCGGGTATGAGACCGAAATGCCGATGTCGTCGGGCGCGCATTCTCGCACCATCTTCAACGTCTTTTGTACATCGCCCCATGTCTCGCCGGGATAGCCGAACTGCAAGAAGAATCCCACTTCGATTCTGTTCGCGCGGAGGAGACGCGCCGCGTTGTAAATATCTTCCACCGTATCGCCCTTGTCCATCGCGTCGAGAATCTTTTGCGAGCCAGACTCCGCGCCGAGCCACACGGTTTTGCAGCCTGCCTTCGCCAGCGCGGGCGCGGTTTTTTCATTTACTAAGTCTGCGCGCTGCAAACACTTGAATGGAATCACTGCGTCGGCTTCGTTCAACAACGCGGCAAATTTTTCGATCCAATTTGGCTTCAATCCCAAAATGTCATCGGCAAACCAGATGTGATCGGGCGCGAAGGTTTCTTTGATCCATTTCATCTCCGCCGCCACGTTTTCAGGCGAGCGCGAGTTATAACGCTGACCCCAAATCGGTTTGGCGCACCAGTTGCAGTGATATGGACAGCCGCGCGTCGTGACCATGTTCATCGAAAAATAGCCGTGATGTTTCAACCAGATGTTTTTATATTTTTGAATGTCCACCAAATCCCACGCGGGGAAGGGGAGTTTGTCGAGGTTGGTTATATCTGGACGGCGGGGATTAGAGAGAATTGGAGAATTGGAGAATTGGAGACTGGAGACTGGAGATTGGAGATTGGACACTTCGACACGGTGAGCGAAAGACGAACCGTCAGTGCGGCGGACTGGAGACTGGTATGCGAGACCGAGAATGGACTCAAGCCCCGCTTCACTCCGCCCTTCAAGTTGATTCAGCAACTCGAGCATAGTCTCCTCCCCTTCGCCGAGGAGGCAGTAGTCTGCGCCTCGTTCAAGATATTCTGCGGAATGATCGGTTGCGTCGGCGCCGCAGAGGATGACGACACATCCGCGCGACTTTGCCATGTGGATCATTTTGAACGCGGCGTCGCGCATTCTGAGCAAACACATTTTGGAGAGATAGTTGAAATTATCTTCGTAAATGATCGCATACTGCGGCTGGTGTTCATCAAGGGATTTTGCCCACTCGTCCTCCGACTCTGCCAGCATGGCGTCGAACAGCGCGACGTCGTATCCGTGCTGGCGAAGCCAACTCGCGGCGTATAACGTTCCCAACGGCGGATAGGGTTGCATCGCTTCCCAGAGTTTGGGGTCGAAGCGCAGGTAGTAGGATTCTCCGAGGAGGATTTGGGTCATAATTCATACGCTCCAATCGCCGTCCTCGGCGATTGGGTCACTGGCGCATCGCCGCCGGGGACGGCGGCTTGAGCAGAACCCCTCACCCCTAACCCCTCTCCCAAAGGGAGAGGGGAATCAGCGGCTAGAGCAGAAAGTTTGGTTTCAAATATTTTCTTCGTCCATTTTCTGTGGTGATGGAAATTTCCCTGACAGATCTCGGCGGTGAAGACGGTCTCTTCGCCGAAGCCGGGTTGTTTCGAGAAGCGGGCGATCTTGCGAGTCATTTCCCATGATTCGAATTTGTCGCCAAGAGTTCCGTGAAGAAGCGACTCGAGCAGGGTTTGAAAAAACTTAACGCGAATTGCGCGAATGGGCGAATTACGCGAATTGTCTTTCTTTTCATTCGCGTTAGAGGCATTTGGAAGAATCTCTCGAGTCCACGCGTTGACCTTCATTACATCCTGATACACATCCATGCCTGAAATTGGAATCATCTGAATCAACTCGCGGGCAGAATAGAGATCATGCAGGGGCCATTCCAGCGCGGATTCGGAGACGATGAGATTCGGGCAAATGGTGTGACCGAACGGACGCGCGAGTCGGTTGAGCGCCAAGGCGAAGGCGCGCGTGGTCCACACACGACCTTTGGAAGCGACGAGCATGTAATCGAAGTCCGCATTTTTGGAGAGGTTCAAGACGGCGAGGGAGCCCGTCAACGCGACCATGCGGATGAAGGGCAACGCGCCGAGAATCTTTCCGTAGCGTATTGCAATCGGCAATAATTTTCTTGAGCGTGTTTCGCGTTCCTTGCGAATATCAACGATCTCATCGCGCCCTGCAAGAAAATAAAATTCGTTTTGATATTCAACTTGTTCGCGCATTGAATCTAAAGTAACAGATAATTCCTCCGCATCCGCGCGAAGGGGAAGGTAGCGATGCAATTCGTCGAAGCGCAAGGGATAGTCGAAGATGTCAGAGTAGGTCAGCGCTTGGAGGATGGCGTGTGCGAGGGAGATGGAGGCTGAGGACATGAAAAAGTCGCCTAGGGTGAATCAGCCAGAGGTCCGCGCGGGAAGCGTCTTTGAATCGCCTGAAGAATCGTCAAGCCGGAGTTGAAGAAGAGTCCAGCCGCGAAGATCACCGCGTACAACGCGATCAGCCAGTTGGAATTTTGAATCGCAAGCCAGACCGTGCCCACATTCAACAGCGCGAGAAGAATTTCAAAAATAACGAGCCAATCCACGTTGACGTAATAACGCCTTGACTCCCATTTTTGCGCGCGCGCGGTGATGCCGTATTTCGGAGTGCGTTCGAATGCGCCGCGGCGGCCCGCCCACACTTGCAACGCGGCGCGCAACGTGTTGAGCATGAGACCCGCGCCGAGCGCGGCGAGCGTGACCATGTACGGCAGAATTGCAAACCAGCGTTTGTGAAGCGATTTTTGCGCGACCGCCACCAACGCGATCGGCACGAGCGCGGTGAAGTTGAAAAGAACTGCCAAGCCAAATAAACTGATCAAGCCCGGATATCGCACGGAGATGGCAACGACGAGCGGATATAAAAACACGCACAAGAATAATAATAAATGAATCATGTAGCCCGTGAGATGCAGGCTGGCTTGAATCTTTTGCGCGAGGCTTGCATCGGATTTCCAAATGAGCGGGATGTAACGAACCGCGCAATCGAATCCGCCGTGCGCCCAACGGTGTTGCTGGCGGCGAAAGGCGGTGAAACTTACCGGCAATTCAGACGGCGCTTCAACCTCGCCCGCGTAACGCGCGCGCCAACCGCGCAAATACGCGCGATACGAAAGATCGAGGTCTTCGGTGAGGGTCTCGGCTTTCCATCCGCCCGAATCAACAATCGCCGTTTTGCGCCACACGCCCGCCGTGCCGTTGAAGTTGAACCACAAGCCAAGTTGCGAACGCGCCAACTGCTCCACTGCAAAATGCGCGTCGAGCGAAAGCGATTGCAAAAACGTGAGCAGTGAATAGCTGCCGTTCAAATGTCCCCAACGCGCTTGCACAAACGCGATGTTGTCCGCGTCGAAATATGGAAGAAGCCTTTTGAGAAAATCAGGGTTGGGAACAAAGTCCGCGTCGAAGATGGCGATGAACTCGCCTTTTGCCGTTTTCAATCCGTCTGCCAGCGCGCCCGCTTTGTAGCCGTGACGTTCCGCGCGATGCAGATGATGAATGTCAATCCCCTGCGCTTGGATACGATCCACGATTCGCGCGACGAGTGCAACTGTTTCGTCTGTGGAATCATCCAACACTTGGATTTCGAATCGGCCGCGCGGATAGTCGAGCGCGGCGGCGGATTCGATCAATCGTTCGGCGACGTATAGTTCGTTGTAGATCGGGAGTTGAATGGTGACGAATGGAAATGATTCCAAATTTTTGGGAGGTTCAGATTCCAACGCGTCGCGTTTCTTCCACGCGTGATAGGAAAGGTATAAAAAGTTCAAGCCGTACATGAATAGCGTTGTGACGACGAGGAAGTAGATGACGGTGACGGGGATGAAGAGGAGGTCGAGGTAGGTCATGATTTTGACCTTTCCCACTTCGACAGGCTCAGCGCGGCGCCTAACCCCTCTCCAAATGGTTTCAGGGATGGATAGAGTGGAGCCTCCGCGTGATTCTTCGAACCGCGAAGCCCGCTAAGAGCGCCAAGTTTTAATTCATTCTTTGCGTCCTTCGCGTTCTTGGCGGTAAATTTTGAAGCCTTTCTGCCCTCAAACTCAGCAGGGAGAGAGGGGTTAAGAGCAACTGCAACCAAACCCCAGGCGAGCCATTGCCAGATTCTGCCGGGGGTTGAGAACCAGGTATAGTAATCGAAGAAGCCGACGATGGTCAGTGCGAGGAGCAATCCCATCGCGCCGATGACGTTTGGATTCGCGCGTAACTCTGCCCGCCGTGAAAACGCTACCCACGGGAGAATCATCAACAGAAAATAAAAGATCGCGCCGAACATGCCGGTCTCCAACCCGACGGTCAATAAAGTGAAATGAGGCGGTTGATAGTTATACGTTTCGGGGAGGCGAGGAATTTCATTTCGAAGCGCGAGAGGAGAAGCAGACATACCGACCCCGGTCAATGGATATTTTGAGAAAATGTGATTGGCAGATTCGATGAGGAACAACCGTTCCTGCACTGCGCCGCGTTCCGTGCGAACCGCTTCAAACGAATTGCCCGCATTGAAGCGCGCGCCGAAATAATTTGAATTCGCCGCGATGAACGGAAGCAAAACAAGCGCAGTGCAAATGAAAAGCAACGCAAGGGATTTGTTGAACGCCCAGCCGCGCGCCCTCGCTTCAAACCAGACGATGAAGATCCCTCCCGCCGCGAGCGCCAGCCACGCCGAACGGGAAAAGGTCATCAGCAGCGCGAGGCTTATCAAAACATAAGCAATGCCGAGAAGCAGGGAATTTTTTCGTTCGCCGCGCAGATAAACGGTCAAGAGGACGAGCAGGCTGAAGGCGAGGCATCCGCCCAAAATGTTGGGATGATCCGAGAGTCCATAGGCGCGGAGGAAGCGGGTCGTCCCATCCGAGATTATGCTCACGCCAGACCAGGCTGGGTCGAGCAGATATTCACCGAACGACTGTACTCCTACCGAGCGTTGAAGAATGGATTGTGGAATCGCGATAACCGCTTGCAAGATTCCCTGCAACCCCGCCGCGAGCGCGATACCAAAAACTGAAATCTGTTCATTGACGATGAAGAGATAAAAAAGAAATAACAAACACAAGCGGACTGTGTGATAAAGGGAGAGAGCGCTATCCGCGCTTGAAGCAACTGAAATCAGGGAAGAGGCGGTCAGCCCCGCGAGCGGAATCCACACAAGAGATGGTCCGAGTCGAAATGGTTTGGGATTGAATCGTCTTGCGAATCCCCACACGACCAACATAACAAGCAATGTGATATCCGGCAGAAAGAGGAGGAAATCGGTGTAATCGCTGTAGATCGCGGCGCTTGGGCGCGACTGCAATACCATCCGTAAGCGGACAGGGGCAAGGATGAGCGTTACGTAAAACGCGATGCGCGCGAGTTTGTCTATCGGCTGTGACGCGGGGTACGAAGATGTGCGAATCATTTTTGGAAGGCTTAGTATCTGTCCAAAAAACACCGGAGCGGGGGGGGTGTTGAGGCGGAAAGGGGGGGGCAAAAAAGCCCCGCCGGGATA
>CASGHD010000032.1 GCA_949319575.1 uncultured Anaerolineales bacterium
TCGTACATAACGCTCTCCACTGCTTTGCCCGAAGGGGAGCTTGCGTGCTTGCCGCTTCGGAGTATACTGTCCCAAGGCGCGACGGTTTCTCTCGTAGAAAATGATGTCCCTCATCTTCATGGGTGCACCTGACGTGTGGGATTCTGCGCGATTTACAAGCATTTTTCTGGCTTCGAGTTTTTTCTGCTCATAGGCTTTTTCCTAGCCCGCCCAAAATCCGCTAACGCCAGCCGTTAGGCGGTATACGGCGCAACGATAGATGAGAACGAGATTCGAAAGATAAAGCACTATGCTTTACGTCAACTCGACAAATTGAGAGGTAAAAGAATGTCTAAACTTGATTCATTACCAGCACGCATATTACTCAGAAATGGCGTGCTTTTGATTATTCCTCCGATGATCATTACATTTGGGCTTTGGGGAGCATTACCTGTCGCCTATAGCCCCGACATATTCTGGAAGGACATACCTAAGTGGCTGGGTTTATTCGAAAACATATTTCGTATTTTAGTTTTTAGCCTTCCAGGAATCTTGTATTTTGGGAAAAAAGAAACGGGTCAACCTTTGGGCTGGTATTTATATATCGGGGGATTGGCGGTTTATCTTGCGAGTTATTTAGCGCAAATCGTTTATCCTGACAGTGCATGGAGTCAAAGCATAATTGGTTTTACTGCGCCCGCTTGGTCAACCTTGTTTTGGTTTGCAGGCATTGGGTTAGTATGTATGTGGAGTTGGCTCCCGATTCCTTGGCATCGCGCTATTTATTTATTGAGTGCCTCCATCTTTCTGATATTTCATATTGGGCATACTGGATTGGTTTATTTCAACATGATTCATTAATTTTTATTTTGAAAAAAAACCGTCTAACAAAGCGTGCACCTGACGTGTGGGAGTCTGCGCGATTTATAAGCATTTTTCTGGCTTCGAGTTTTTCCTGCTCCCAAGCAGAGTCCACGCCCGCCCAAAATCCGCTACCGCAAACCGTTAGCCAAAACAAACTGCCCTCTCCATTTTGGAAAGGGCAGTTCTCTTTTCCTGAAAATACCAATTACTGTTTACCTACCATCATCCTTGCCGCCCGTCTTCCGATCTCCACTGCGAAATTTGTGTCTCAAAATTATCGAATACGATATTTGTTCTGATCCACGATCACGAGAGATTGGTTAAGTGCGCCTTCTTTGATTGTGCTCAACAGTTCTTCCAATACATAGTGAACCTGCTCGGCGTTACGCGGGCGCATCTTTGCCACAATGATTCCTTTATGAGTTTTCGGGGGATAATGCCTGATGTTGCTGAAGTCCATATCAATGGTAATTAATACTCGCTCATGCTTGACTGCATAAGCGAGTATTTGATCGTCTGGTTTGCCTGCCAAGCCCGTCTCTTGAGCAGTATGAACATCGTGCTCCCACGAGCGAAGCAGGTCAACGGTTACTCTGTAAACACATTCGTCTGCAAAGAATTTCATGCTGCAAGCGGTTTTTCATCCACAAAATGGATGTCTTCCCCTTCGACCACCGCGCGCGCATATTGCAGGCAAGCCTTGATATCCTCGTCGGTCAATTGAGGATAATAATCCTCGATCACCTGTTGGAACGTCAAACCATCCTCGATCAATTCGAGAACCATCGTCACAGGGATGCGGGTTCCGCGAACGCAAGGTTTGCCGCCAAGAATTCCAGGGTCAACTGCAATGCGGTTTGTGGTCATGGCGATATTATACTCACTTTCCAAGCATCATCCTCGCCGCCCGTCTTCCGATCTCCACTGCGAAGTTTGTGCCGCGATCCCAGGGGTAGACCTGACTCATCGAGGCGAAATACAATCCCTCGATGGGCGTTTGAATGGCGGGAATATTTTCCGAATGATTCACCAGCGGCACAGGCTGGGCGTAATTCGTTTTGTTCACCCACACTTTTTTCACCCAATCTTTTTCAAACGCGGGATTGATCCGT
The DNA here is from genome assembly GCA_949319575.1 of uncultured Anaerolineales bacterium. Lineage (GTDB taxonomy): Bacteria > Chloroflexota > Anaerolineae > Anaerolineales > Villigracilaceae > Defluviilinea. The sequence continues at coordinate 1,956 of CASGHD010000032.1, forward strand.
TTGAACGCGGGAATGAACCGTTCCAATAATTCTTCATCGCTCAACGAAAAATATTCGTGACCCACTTCCAAGTAATCGCCCGCATACACGATTCGGTCGCCGCCGAAATGATCCTTTGAAACAAAGTTCGTATGCTCCACCAGCGCGAGCAATGGAAAGCCCGCTTCTTTCGGGAGACTGAACCAGTAATATCCCTGCTCCGACAATTGATGTTTAAGCGACAACACCATCACCACCGCGCCCATAGACTTCAACTCAAGCAGTCCCTTCAAATAATCTTCGGGGAGATCGGGGCACATCTTCGCCATCAGCGATGGGGATGTGGTGACTAACACTTTATCGAACGACTCAACATCCACGTTCAAACCACCCGACGCCTGATTCTGTTTAATGAACTTGATCGGCGTCCCCAGCCGAATCTCCACGCCCATGCCGCGCAGTTGATCTGTGAATAGATCGGCAAACTTTTGAAAGCCGCCCTCGAACGTTCCCAGCCGCGTTGTCCGCGCTTTGATGCGCGCCCACATCCACGCCATGTTGACATCCTTGTAAAACGGACCGAACTTGCCAACCAGCAACGGCTTCCACATCTGCTCATAGACTTGCTTACCCGCCCATTTCATCATCCACGCGTCGGCGGTCACTTTTTCCAGCGCGCGCCAGTTGTTCGTGAGGCGCAGAAACAGCCCGACGAAGCCGAAGCGGATCTTGTTGAGACCAAATCCAAGCCCGGGAAAGCGAAGCGCATTGAGGATCGAGTCGAAAGGATAGAATTTTTCGTTGAAGTACATCACCGTCAATGGGCGCGGGAAGATGACTTTATCCTGCAAGCCCAGTTCTTGAATTAGCCCCATCATTGAAGCGTCCGATTGAAACCAGTGATGATAGAACTTCTCGACCGACCAATCCCAATGCGGCTCTTTGAATCCACTTGCCAGCCCGCCGACGTAATTTGCGGATTCAAAAACGGTTACTTCATGTCCTGCTTTTTTCAAGTCATACGCGGCGGCAAGCCCGCCAAACCCCGCTCCGATAATTGCTATTTTCATTGACTCTCCAATTAGAAGTGACTGTCACCATTAAGGTGACAGTCACTTGTTCTCGCGTTTCTCAAGTTTTCCCGCAAGGACTTTGAGCCTGTCCCATTTTTGACGCACCACGTAAATCATGGCGAGGGTCTGTAACCAGCGCGGCTCGCATTGCGGATTCAGCGCCAACTGCTCGAACACTTCCATTGCCTGATCGTCTGTGCGACGCGTTTTCGAATATTCAGTTGCCAATTGAACAAGATACACCTCGCGTTGTTTGCGGACTTGCGTATCCTGCATGATCCTTTGTTGCGCCTGCTCCACGCGCACGCGAACTTTGCCGATGGCATCTTCGAGTTCATCCCCGGTGAACGGCTTGATGAGATATTCCTGCACGCCAATCGAGATCGCTGTGCGAAACGTCGCCGCATCTTTTTCCGCCGAGATAATAATACAGCCGATCTCAGGATAGACCTTTGCGATTTCACGGTAGGCGGTCAACCCGTCCATTTCAGGCATGTTGATATCGAGCAAAACAATGTCAGGGCGATGTTCTTTTGCGAACTGAACCGCCTGCAATCCATTGGACGCGATGGCGACCACCTCGACATCGTCAATCGTGGCGAGCATGAGACGCGTGTTGCGCCGAGTCTCCTGAATATCGTCGGCGATCAACACCCTGAGTTTTTTTCGCGCAGACAGTTCGGGTTGTGCCATTTCCTTGCCTCTTGCAGTGGTTACTCAGCCAAGCATCCCTAGTATAACTCACGCAAAAAGCCTATTTCTGGTGATTTCGTTGTAAATCACAAATCCGTGCTTGACTCTCCCTCTTCGCAGGTATATCATGCAGACGATGATCGGGTGACCCAGGGACCTGCCAGCACACCACTGACAGCTGAACTGGGATGTCCTCCGCAAGGAGTCCCCGATCAGTTTTATTTCCTGAATTCCCCGAGAATTTCATCCAAATGAATGGTTATGAAGTCGTTCGAAAATAATTTACTCACCTTACGCGCTTGTCAATCCCGAAGGGATGGCAGGGTTATAGAAAATTGTGATCTTGGATTCAAATCCCGAAGGGATGACATATAGTTGTCGCATCTGACACCCGTTTCGACAAGCTCAACGCGTCGCCTTCGGGGTTGATGCAATACATTCTTCATTTGACCCGTTTCGGCAGGCTCAACGCACCGCCTTCGGGGTCTAGATCACGAAAACAGTTCTGCGTTTTTTGCATGAGGTGAAAAATTTGTCTCATTGGGAATCGCCGTGATTAAACCTTTTTGGTACACGGAATTCACGGAACACACGGAGAAAGAACGGGCACTTAAAGGTTTTTCCGTGAAATCCGCGTAATCCGTGTACAAGAATCACGGCAACTCCCAGAGAGCCAAAAACTTAGAAGAGTAGGACACATTCTCTGACGCGTTCGTCGGCGTAAGCCTGTCCTGAGATTGTCGAAGGGAGAACGCCGACTACACAGAAAATTCCTAAAAGCATATTGGAACGACCACATAAATGCGACTCAACCTTCATTCTCATTCTCCCCAAGTTCTTTGCGAATGTTGTCGCTCCAGTGAATTCCCTCTTTTGCCAGAAAATACGCGCCCAGCAAGGTGATGGGAAGCCACAGCGCGACATGCAAGGTGAGGGTGTATCCGGCGGCGGTGGCTTGATCTATACCATAGGCGGTGAGGACGGCGATGCCGGGCGCGTCGAAGGTGCCGATGTAGCCCGGCGCGGAGGGGATGGTCGTTGCCAGATTGACAATTCCGTTCATCAACATCAACGCGAAGAACGAGACCGTAAAATCGAAGGCGTGCATCACGAACCAGTATTTTCCCGTTTCCAACAGCCAGATGATGACCGAGGTGATGAAGACCATCAACACATTCCACGGCGAGCGGAGGGAGGCGAGACCGTCGAGAAATTTATTCATCAAACTGATAATGCGTTCGTGCAATCTCCTCGGTGTGAGACGATAAATGAACCACAGCCCGATCTTTGCCGCCATCTGGGGGAACATCGCCGCGATGAGAAAAACGATCAATGCGCCGATGAAAATTCCCGTGCCGATCACCGCCACTTGCTGGATGTTGCCGACGAAGCCCGACGCGCTGGTGAGTTTTGCCAATTCAGGCAAGTTGACGAAGACGAATCCCAACATGACTACGCCATCGAAGATGCGCTCGACGATGATCGTGGCAAGTGAAGCCGAGACTGACACGCCTTCTTTGCGTTTGAGGATCACGGCGCGTAACACCTCGCCGGCGCGCGCGGGGTAAATATTGTTGCCCATGTACCCGATGGTTGTGATAGGGAACATGGTCTTGGTGGGAATCTCTTTGATGGGTTTGAGGAGGTAGTGCCATCTCCACGCCCGCACCCACACGCCGACGAAGTACACCCCGATGCCGGGAATCAGCCAGATGTAATTTGCTTTTTGAACCGCGTTCCAAAATTCGTCCAGCTGCAAGCCGCGCAGGGCGAGCCAGATGAAGAGGACGCTGATAAACACGCCAAGCCAGAAATGCCATTTTTTCATGCGGCGGATTTTATCACGGGGGTAGGAGGGCTGTCCGCTGGCGAGGCAGGCTTACCCTCCCGAAAGAGCGTCGGGACGATGTGAGTTTGATCGAGGGCTGAAAGTCGAGAGGCGGCGGAACGGTTTTCATCCCCGAAATTTGATAGAATCAAGCCGTGACCATCGAACGATCTGCCCGCATCGCATTTCTCAAAAAGATCCATCTGTTTTTTGGGTTGGAGGAGGAGGAGTTTGCGTCGATTGTAGAGGAACTAGATGAGATGCAGGTGGCAACGGGGGAGATCGTGTTCAAGCAGGATGGGGCGGCGGAGGGTTTTTATATGATCTTTGGGGGCAGGGTGCGCGTGGTGCGAAAACTTGACGGCAGGGAAAACCAGCTCGCGTTGTTGGTGAAGAACGATTATTTTGGCGAGATGGGGATCATGGGGAACCGACGACGTTCCGCAACCGTGACGGCGTTGGAGGATACTTCGTTACTTGTGCTGTCGAAGAGCGATTTCGACAAATTGTTCAAGGAACACCCAAAACTGCGAGGCAATCTTGAGATCGCGGTGCGAAGCCGCCAGTTGGCGAGGCAGTTGCGCTTCAAGTGGTTGAGACCCGATGAGGTGGTGTATTTTCTGGCGCGCAAGCATGTGATTGCCATGTATCCGCAAATCCTGCGTCCTTTTGCCCTGCTCCTCGTTCCCATATTTTTTACATACGCGTACCTTTTCATTTTGCCGCAGACGATCGTGTGGCTGGCGGCGCTGTTATCGTTTTTTGCTTTTGCCCTTTGGCTGGGTTGGATCGTCCTCGATTGGAGCAACGATTATTACGTGGTCACCAACCAGCGCGTGGTGTGGCTTGAAAAGGTGATCGGCTTGTTGGACAGCCGTCAGGAAGCGCCGCTTTCGATGATCGTTTCGTTGGGCGTGGAGGCGAATCAATTCGGCCGCTGGCTCGATTACGGGAATGTGATCGTGCGGACGTACGTGGGCAGGATCGATTTCTCGCTGGTGAATCACCCGAACCAGGCGGCGAAGATGGTGGAAGAGTACTGGCAGAGGACGAAGGAGCAGGCGGTCGCCACGGAAAAAGAGGCGATGAAGGACGCCATCCGCAAGCGACTGGGGATTCCGGTTCCTTCGCGACCTGCGGCTGATTCAAACCAGCCGACATCGTCGGTCGCCCAACCGCGCGGCGCATGGTGGTTGAAATTGCTCGGGTCGAATACTCTCAAACTCCGATACGAAACGAGCGAAGGGGTGATCTATCGAAAGCATTGGGTGGTGCTGGCGCTGGACGCCTGGCTCCCCATTGTCGGATTCTTCGGCGTGTTTATTTTCTTCCTCCTGCGGCTGTATCAGTTATTGATTTCACCGCAGGATGTTTTCATCTCGCTGGCGGGCGGACTCTCGATCGATATCTTTGCCTTGTTCAGCCTCGGCGCCATGTTCCTGCTGGCGGGCTGGTTTTGGTATAAACTGATGGACTGGAGTAACGACACGTTCGAAGTGACCGGTGACCAGATCATCGACATTGACCGCAAACCCTTTGGCACCGAATCGCGGAATGCCGCCCAACTCGAAAACATCCTCGGCACGAAATATGAGCGACGCGGGCTTCTGGGAAACATCTTCAACTTCGGGCATGTGTACATCACCGTGGGCGGCAACAAACTCATCTTTGAAGATGTGCTCGACCCCGCCAGCGTGCAGTCGGATATCGACCGCCGCCGCGACGCGCGCGTGGTGAAAAAAAATCAAGCCGCCGTTGCCGCCGAACGCGAACGCATGGCAGAATGGCTTGCCACGTATCATAAGAGTTCGGAAGAATTCAAACGAGAAGAAGAGAACAAGAGGAATCAGAATAATGGCTCTGCGTAATATCGTGACACTCCCCAACCCTGTGCTGAAGCGCAAGGCTCATGCGGTTACACAATTCGACAAGGCTCTGCGCACATTGATCAACGACATGGTGGAAACCATGCGCGAGGCGCCGGGTGTGGGACTCGCCGCGCCCCAGATCGGGCTGTTGGAACGGATCGCGGTGATCGAATATTTCGAGAAACCCGAAGATGAAGAGAATGAGGACGCGCCCAAAAAAGTATGGGCGGTGATCAACCCCGAAATTGTGAAAGTTTCCGAGGAAACTTTAATGGGTGTGGAGGGATGTCTCTCCATCCCCGGCTTGCTGGGCGAGGTGGAGCGCCACGCGGAGGTGCATATCAAAGCGTTGAACCGTCACGGTCAACCGATGAAGATCAGAGCCAAAGGCTGGCTGGCGCGCATCTTTCAGCATGAGATTGACCACCTGAACGGAATCATGTTCACCGAACGCGCCACGCGCGTCTGGCAGCCGACACAGGAAGTGGATGCGGAGCAGGAAGTGTGAGGAAGTGCAGGTAGACAGGTAGACAGGTAAACACGTAGACA
>CASGHD010000033.1 GCA_949319575.1 uncultured Anaerolineales bacterium
GCTCTTGGTTTTGCCGAAGCAGTCTCCCCATGCCGGGAGATTGCTTCCCTTCGACAGGCTCAGGACAGGCGTCGGGACCCGAAAAAACATCGGGGCAGGCGAGCAAGAGCCCTCCTCGCAACGACATGCCTGAGCAGTTACTGAAAATTAACCTTTCACGAATTTTCACGAAGCAAAGAATTTCATCGAACAAGCCCTGAAATCTGACACACCAATAACAAGTAAATAAAACATTTCATTCAATCCCTTCGCTCGGCTCACCCATCAAGGAGGCTGAATCATGTTCCGAAAAACTCTCCACCTGATTGCCCTGCTGACGCTGGCGATCACAGCCTGCGCGGCGGGAGGAACGTCCACGCTCCCTGCCGCGTCCACACCGGACGAGAATCCCACGTCTCTTCCCGCGTCCACCTCTATGGCAAATCCCACTACACCCGCCGCGACCCAATCAGCCGCGCCTACCTCCAAGACGAGTCCCGCAGGTTGCGCCGACAGCGCGGCATTCGTCTCCGATGTGACTGTGCCGGACAACACTAACTTTGATAAAAGCGACGCGTTCGTCAAGACATGGCGCGTGAAAAATACCGGCACCTGCGCCTGGACGGATAAATACACGCTTGTATTCACCAGCGGCGAACAAATGGGCGCGCCGGATTCCAAGCCTCTTAGCGCCACGCAGCCGGGCAAAACGCTGGACATATCTGTAAACATGACCGCGCCAGCAAAAGATGCCGCATATCGAGGCGATTTCGAACTACGCAACCCCTCTGGCAATGCGATGCCAATCGATAACGGCACATCACTATGGATCATCATCACGGTCGGGACGGCAACCACCGCGTCAGGCGGACCCGGGTCTGCCTCGGCAACGTGCGCGTTTACCGTCAGTTCAACGAATGTGAGCGCGGTCGTGGACGCGATCAACGCCTACCGCGCGGATAATGGTCTTCCCCCATTGACCGTCAACCCTACTTTAACCACCGCCGCGCAAGCGCACAGCAACGACATGGCTTGTAACAGCCTATTCGTCCACACAGGATCAGACGGTTCCACGCCGCAAACACGCGCCACAGCCGCGGGATACTCCGGCACGGTGACCGAAAATGTGTATGGGCGCAACCCGCCCCCCTCCGGGCAGGAGGTGGTCACATGGTGGGCGACCGATCAAACCGACCCGAGGCATGGGCAAAACCTGCTCACCACAAAATATACAGAGATCGGCGTGGGATATTCTTTTTTCAACGACTTTGGATATTACGCCGTAGTCTTCGGAGCGCCATAGACAGCGCGTATCCTAATCGACTCGTGCCGATTCAAATCACGCGTTACAATCGCGCCGAACAGGGCTGGCTACCTACCGTGATGTCTTTGCGGGAGGAGTTCGGGGGCGGGCATCAGCCTGAACCGTTCGTCGCCTTCATCCAGCGGAGGTTGGAGGATGAAACGATGTGCCTGATTCTCGCGTGGGATGGAGACATCCCTGTGGGGTATGGGCTGGCATTCGATGTGGAATCCGACCCCGCCAAGCCCGAGTGGACGCGCACCGGGTATATCTCGCAATTCCTCGTTACGAATAGCCGCCGCAAGCAGGGCGTCGGCAAACTGTTGATGGGGCATATCGACGCGTGGTTCGAATCGCGGGGAATCGCCAGGGTCTTGCTGAATGTGGATATCGAAAACGATAGCGGTCTCCGTTTTTGGGAGGACAACGGGTTTGAGCAGATCGCCATACGGATGAAACGAATCCGCCGACCAGCCACAGGGTGACGCCTTCGGGTACAATCCATGCCGCCACGCAACAGGCACAGGAGACTGAATGATTTCCCCTCAAAAATCGATCCACTACGGCAGGTATGAATTCAAAAAATGGGAGCAGGTTGATGCCGAGACCATCGTCGAAGCGCCGGTGTCTCTCACCGTCAACGGCGAAGTGTGGCTGACGTTCATGTGCACGCCGGTCGATCTTGAAGCGATGGCGGTCGGATTCCTGTACAACGAAAATATCATCCAGCATATAGACGAAGTTGCCGATGCGCGCCTGTGCGAGCATGGCGATAACGTGGATGTGTGGCTCAACCGTAGCGTGGAACAGCCCAAATCATGGAGGAGAACGTCGGGTTGCGCGGGTGGGCTGACCGCCGTGGAAACCCTCGCCCGCGTGGATGTTTCATTCAACCCCCACAAGCCAAAATTCGATCCCGAAAAAATTAGCGCGCTGGTGGAGAATCTCTTCGAATCGCAGGAACTGTATCGTGAGACCGGCGGAGTCCACACCTCCGTGCTGAGTGACGGGGAAAAGGTTGTTTTCTCGGCGGAGGATATCGGCAGGCACAACACGCTCGATAAAATTGCGGGAAAATGCGTAATGAACAACGTATTCCCTGAAACAAAAATCCTCGTCAGCACCGGGCGTATCAGTTCCGAGATGCTCCAAAAAGCCGCGCGGTTGGGCGCGCCGATTCTGATCTCGCGCACCTCGCCAAGTTCGCTTTCCATCGAAATGGCAGAATTGTATGGGATCACGCTGATCGGGTACGCGCGACGAGACAGGTTCAATGTTTATAGCAATGAACAAAGGGTCAAATCGACGCAATCGGTATGATTCGTTGTTGTTGGTTTGGATAGGTGATTGCGCGCGGAAACGCAACGTGATGAATTTTGAGAAAATAATCTCATAATCCATGCAGGGCGCGTTCTCTTACGCGCCCGTTGGCGTTAGAGAACGCCAACTACGCTTTGCGGCATGAGGGCGCGATGCGCGAGATTGTCAACTGTGATTTACAACATTGGCGAGGGGTCGATTACGATCGTGCAGGTCTGGTCTCCCGCCGCGATGCAGGTCTGCTCTTCCACGTTGAATATCTTCCCCCCGCTCAACCAATACAACGCTTCCTGCAACAACCCCACCGCAAGATGACAGACCGGCTCATGCGACTGCCTGCCCCAACACAACGGACAGCGCTCGATGCGCCAGAGCAAGGTTTTCCCGTCTTCTTCGATCCGCACGCGCTGGTCGGTAAATTTGTTGAACAATTCGGCGAACGCCCGCGCGCCCGCGTTTAATTTGGCAGGCAGGGGCAACAGACGGAACGCCATCTCGGTCAGCCCCATTTGCGCGCTGTATTGGCGGACTCCGTAATTGAAACAGGCGCGCCCGATTCGCGTCGCCAACCCGCGTCCGCCGTGCGGACCGTACACCTGCTCCAGCGTTCCGCCCAGCGCGCTCACGGTGGAAAAGGGGAAATTGAGTTTCGTATCGTCGGCTGGGTAATTCTCGATCAACGCCTTATGGGAGGAAAGATTCAAAACAGCATTGACGCCATTGCGCCCCATCACTTCCTCCATGGATAGCAAAATGATCCGCCCCATGCGATTCGGATAATGGTAGGTGTCGATCATGTCGTTACAACGTCACCGATGGGGATGTTTTTTGTGGGGCAGCCCGGGGGGAGGTCTTCCGCGCGACTGAGGCGTTGTCTTGATCGAGGAACGCTTTGAGTTTCTCGGCAAACACACGCGGCTCCTCGAGCATGGGGAAGTGACCCAGCAGGGGAAACCGTTCGACCTGCGCATGCGCGATTCCCTGTTGCATGGGTCGCCACTGCCTGGGGTTCACAATGATGTCGCGGTCGCCATAGATGCCGAGGGCGGGCACTTTGATCTGGTCCAGCATGGGACGCAGGTCCGTCCGGCGAAGGGAAGCAATCGAAAGGAGGAAAGATTCGACGGTCGTCCGCGAGAGGTCGCGGTCCATCATCTCCGCGAAGCGTTCATCGCGGCAGATGAACGGCGAGGCGACTCGCACGCCAAAGCGGAAGACGCCCATCATGTTGAAGAGCATGAAGGCGATGGGTTTGTATCCTGCCAGTTTCAACGGGATCGCCAGCGAGGAGCCAATGATCGGCGAGCCGACCACGACCACTTTGCTCACGCGTTCTGGGTAACGGATCGCTACCGACAGGCTGACTGTGCCGCCCATGCTGTGACCGACGAGCGGCGCGTGCGAGATGCCCAACTGTTCCATGAATTGGTTGACCAGGCTGACAAAATCTTGAATGGCGTAGGTTTCGCGCTTCTTGCCCGATTCGCCAAAGCCCCAAAAGTCGAGCGCGTAGGTGCGATAGGATTTTCCGAGGTATGCCATCGTTTCCTGCCATAAGCCCCACGAGCCCAGCCAGCCATGCAGGAGGATGACGGGCTTGCCGCGCCCGAACACCTCGTAGTGAACGATCCCCTGATCTGTAGTTATCGAAGACACAGAAATTTATTTCAAATCCGCAAGAACATTGGTGAGCAGTTCGACGAGAACCGTCTTGACGGTGCCTTTGTCGGTGGCGACGCACGGCAGGAGTTTTACTTTTCCATCGAGGCGCAGGGCGTGGCGCATGTCTTCCAGGTCCCAGGCATCTTCCATATCCTGCTTGTTTGCGGCAACCACGTAAGGGGTTGGCGCGTATGCGCGGAAGGTTTCGAGGATCGAGCGCGCTTCGCGGAAGGTCTCGGGGCGGGTGCTATCCACCATCACGATGAAGCCGAGCATGCCTTCAGAAAGAATTTCCCACATGAAGTCGAAGCGTTTTTGCCCCGGCGTGCCGAATAGATACAGCACGAGGTCGTCGTTCACGGTGATGCGGCCAAAATCCATTGCCACCGTGGTCGCCTCTTTGACGGATTTTTCCGCCGCGTTGGATATTTTGCGTTCCGTCGAAACCACATCGATCTCGCTGACAGACTGGATGAACTCCGTCTTGCCTGCGCTGAAGGGACCGGTGACGACCATTTTGACTGTTTGCATGATGACTAATCCTTCCGCCTGTTCCTTTAAAGCGAGCGTATCCGCCCGATCAATTTATTCACCAGCGACTTCTGTTCCTCTTTATCCTGCGTTGGGAACATCTTCGGGCTTTGTTGAACGACCATCCCTTCGGGTCGAACGATCTCCACCAGCCCAGCCTGTAACAAGCCGTAGACGATGCGTCGTATTTCGATATCGTTCATCTTGTTGGTCTGCGCGATCTGCTTCATCGAGTTCTTCGGGTTGATGAACGAAACCACCCGCCATTCCTCCACGCTCAGGTTCACGTTCTTCATGGGGCGGTCGGTGAACTTCAACGCCATATCGAGGCTGGGGATCTCATCCTGCAACTGTTCCCACTCGCGCAACTGGCGCGAGCCTTCGATGATGATGTTTTCCAAATCGAGCCGCACGTTGATGCGGTCTTCGGGCGCCATCATCTCGTTTTCGAAGCGGAAGAATCCCTCCACCCATGTGAACAGGCGGCGGAGCGCGTCGGTAAAATACGATTGCAGGTTGGCGAGGATCTCCTCTTGCGATAAATACCCCGCATTGATGAGCAACAATCCCAGCTCCTTGTCGTTGATCTTGCCCGCGCGCTCGACAATGGCTCGATATTGATTCACGGTCAACTTGTTGGCTTTGTGCAGAACCGCCGCGAGGCTCCCATCATCCTGCCCCACTTTGGCGTATGCCAGTTTCCCTTCGCGGAACGACACATACGCCTGCTCGCCGGGTCCATCCACCACGAGGGTGCCGGACTTTTGAGCAAGGTTGATCAAGTTGAGCAGTTGAGTGATGGTGAAATCGCGTAAGTTGCCGCGCAGAGCCATGGTTGCCTCAATAAAATCTCCCACCGTGGGAGATTGAAAGATTATACATGCAAGCGAGGGAACACGTCAAACAAAATGGCTGTTTCCACAATTGTCAAAAAAGAGAGGTCGAAAAGTATCCGATAGTCCAATGGATGCGTGTCGCGGCTTGCGTCTCAAACGATATTCAGCTTCTATGGGGCTTGACCTGATTCTGCGCGCGGATTGGACGGAGTACGCGAAATTTTGCAGAAACCCGATTCTCGGGGGTCAATCCCGTTGGGTTTCGGTGGGTATAATTCCCGTCTCATGCAACGAATAACAGGCGCTCTCCTCATTGCCCTCTCTGCCGCCGCTTTCGGAACGCTTGCCATTTTCGGTCGCTACGCCTACGCCGCCGGCATGGATACGTTCACGGTTTTGTTTCTCCGCTTTTCGCTGGCGTCAATGGTGATGGCAATTCTACTTGTCGCGCGGCGCGAATCACTGCCACGCGGAAAAATACTCGCGCAACTGATTGGCATGGGGGCGCTCGGGTATGTTGGGCAATCGTTCCTGTATCTCACGGCAATCAATTACGCCTCGGCGGGACTCGTCGCGCTGTTGTTGTATTTGTATCCGTGCTTTGTGCTGATCCTTTCAGTGATCGTGTTCCGCGAGCGCGTGACGCGGGTCAAGGTGGTTGCGCTGACCCTGGCGTTGTTCGGCACCGCGTTGACCGTTGACCCGCAAGGCGGGCAAACCATCGGCGCGTTGATGGCGATTACCGCCGCGGCAATCTATTCGGTCTATATCATCGTCGGCGCGAATGTAATGAAGCATGTTTCAGCGGTGCAGTCCTCCACGGTGATCTTTGCCTCGGCAGGCGCGGTATTCGGGACGATGACGCTATTCAATGGCGTTCATTTCCCGATTCATGATTCAGGCTGGCTCACTGTGGCAGGCATCGTGTTGATCGCGACCGTGATTCCCGTCGTTTCGTTTTTGGCGGGATTGGAGCGCGTCGGACCGACGAACGCGGCGATGCTCTCTACCCTCGAACCTGTCGTCACCGTCGTGTTGGGGGCAAGCCTGTTCGGGGAACAACTTTCTCCCATCGGGCTGGCGGGAGGCGGGTTGATCCTGCTTGCCGTCCTTCTGCTGACGAGGAGCGAAATGTCCGCGCCACGAAACGCCGAATTTGAGTAACTCACCTTACGCAGTGATAGCAGTACCGCGAGATTTATCTCGCCCTTCAGGCTGCTCTTGCGCAAGAGCGACATGAATGTCGCATTACAGAAGTCAAATTGATTTCGATGTGCGCGCTAAAAGTATGTAGATGGGTTTCACCACAGGCGGAAAACCCTAACCCCGGAGTCACGGAAACACGGAGAAAAGCAATAAAAAAACGTAACTGCTCAGCCTCGGAACATGTCGCTGCGAGGCGCTCTTGGTTTTGCCGAAGCAGTCTCCCCATACCGGGAGATTGCTTCGTCGGGACCCCGAAAAAACATCGGGGCAGGCGAGCAAGAGCCCTCCTCGCAACGACAT
>CASGHD010000034.1 GCA_949319575.1 uncultured Anaerolineales bacterium
ACAGAATCTCCATGTCTTTCAATGAAGAGACCGCCACGCCGCACTTGCCGAACTCGCCCAGCGCCTCGGGTTGATCGGTGTCGTAGCCCATCAGAGTCGCCAAGTCGAACGCGACCGATAAGCCCGTCTGTCCCTGCTCCAATAAATATTTGAAGCGCGCGTTCGTTTCCTCGGCGGTGCCGAAACCTGCGAACATGCGCATCGTCCACAGTTTGGAGCGATGAAGCGTCGGGTGGACTCCGCGCGTGTAGGGGTAGTCGCCCGGAAGTCCGAGCGAAGAAGCGTAGTCGTTATCCGCCACATCGAGCGGGGTGTAGAGTCGGTTAATAGGTTCGGAGGAGGTCGTGATGAATTCGTCGGCGCGTTCGGGCAAAGACGCGAGCGCCTTGCTCAACGAAGTTTCCTCCCACGTTTCGATTTGATTCTTCAATTCATCGAGTTTCTTTTTGTCGTACATGGCGGCTCCTTGGATGATGACGGAATTATACATGAGACTGTAGACGATGGACGATAGACGATGGACGATGATGTCCCCGTTGCCATCGATGGTCAACGGCGTATGGTCAATGGTCTATAGTCCATGGTCTCATTCTGGTATACTGCTTTTCACAATCAGGAATCTCATGCCTCGTTTTGAAATTGACGTTGACCCCTGCGACCACATTACCGCTGACGCGATTGGCAAGCCCGGTCAGCGGGTTTTTTACATTCAAGCCTATCAAGACCAGCGCACGATCACGATCATCATCGAAAAGGCGCAGTTACATTCGCTTGCCATCGGCGTAGAACAATTCTTCGCGCAGATCAACGAACAGAATCCGAATCTCTCTGAAGCCTCGGGCGATTATGTGGAGGAAGTGATGCGCATCAATCCGCCCGTTGACCCACTCTTCCGCGTGGGTGAAATCGGACTCGGCTACGACAAGGAACGCGACCTCGTAGTGTTGTTCGCAAAAGAGATCCTCACCGAAGAGGACGATCCCGAAACTGCGGCAGTCGTCCGTTTTTGGGCGACGCGCACCCAAGTGCGGATGCTCTCGCGCTGGGGCATGGAAGTCATCACGCGCGGACGCCCGATCTGCCCGCAGTGCGGTCAGCCCGAAGAACCCGAGGGGCATTTTTGTCCCAAGAAGAACGGGCATTTTCATTAACTGTTGAAAGTTGCAAGTCGAAGGTCGAAGGTCAATTCTCTGACTTCTGACTTTTGACTTTCGACCTTTGACCACCAATGAACAAACCCCAATCTCAACTTCAAGAAATTTTTAAAAACGGCGACCTTGAACTCAAAGGTCAGTTCATGCTTGGCTCGAATTACACATTTCTTGTCGAAGTGACACACGAAGATAAAACATATTCCGCCGTGTACAAACCAAGCAAGGGTGAACAACCGTTGTGGGATTTCCCCGAACAAACGCTTGCCCAACGCGAGGTGGCGGCGTATCTTGTGAGTGAATGTCTCGGCTTTCATTTCGTTCCGTTCACCACGTTGCGCGACGACGGTCCCTACGGCGCGGGTTCGATTCAGCAATTCATCGAGTACGATCCCGAATATCACTACTTTACTTTTTCAAGTGAAGATAAAGAAGCCCTGAAACCCGTCGTGCTGTTCGATCTGCTCGTCAACAATGCGGATCGCAAGGGCGGGCATGTTTTTTTTGAAAACGAAACGCACAAGCTTTTTACGATTGATCACGGAATTTGTTTCCACGAAGACGATAAACTTCGCACCGTGCTGTGGGATTTCGGAGGGCAAAAAATTTCGGATGACTTACTCGCCCGCCTCGCTCTGCCCTCCAGCCTGCCTCGCCAACTGGAGCCTTATCTCAGCCCCAGCGAAATCTCCGCCCTGTGCGCCCGCGCGGATATGATTCGCCAGCGCGGAATCTTCCCCCGCCAACCGCGTGACCGCCGCGCCATGCCGTGGCCGCCGTTGTAAGGCAAGTAGACAGGTAAACAAGTAAACATGTAGACACGTTTGGTATGAGGTACGCAATATGTAGTAAGCCTACTCCGTACTTCGTACTGCGTAAGACCTCAACAGGAGACCCTCAATGCACCACAATCTTTGCTTTATCGGCTTTGGAAACGTCGCGCGTTCGTTGGTTCGATTGCTCGAACGCAAACGCGAGGCGTTGAAATCAACATACGACATCACGTATTCAGTCACAGGCATCGCGACGGGACGACATGGCTTTGCGGTGAACCCTGATGGGATTGATGTTGGGCAGGCTTTGGAGAAAGTAGAAAGTGGAAAGTCCATCGCCCCACTTTCCACTTTCCAGGTTGCAGACTCTCTTGCCGTCATTCAACACAGTCAAGCAAATATTATGTTCGAAAACTCCCCCGTCAATTATGAAACAGGTCAACCCGCCATTGACCACGTCCGCGCCGCGTTGAATTTGGGCATGCACTCCATCACTGCCAACAAAGGGACAGTCGTCCACGCGTATCGAGAATTGACCGCGTTGGCGGAATCGAAAGGGAAGAAGTTTCGGTTTGAGTCAACTGTGCTGGGAGGCTCGCCAGTCTTTTCGACATTTCGTGAGGCGATGCCGTTGGCAGAATTGATCTCATTTAAAGGAATCATCAACGCGACGACGAATCTCATTCTTTCACGCATGGAAGACGGCGAGGCGTTCGATGACGCGGTGAAATATTGTCAGAGCATCGGCATCGCGGAGACGGATCCCTCAGGCGATGTGGACGGCTGGGACGCGGCGATCAAAGTGTCCGCGCTGGCGACGGTGTTGATGAACACTCCGCTCAAGCCTCACGAGGTGGAGCGGAAAGGCATAAGGGAGATCACGGCTGAGATGGTGAAGCAGGCAAAAGTGGAGAAGAAGCGTTGGAAGTTGGTCGCATCCGCTGAACGCGAAGGGGAGAGAATCAAAGCAAAGGTGTCGCCTGAATTGGTTGATACGTCGTCGCCATTGTATGGCATGATGGGTTCATCGTCGGGATTAACATTCAGCACGGACGTGTTGCCCAATTATTCGGTGATCGTTTCGGAGCGCGAGGGCATGAAAGGCGGACCCGAAGAAACGGCGTATGGTTTATTCGCGGATTTTATCGGCGTGGTTAGAGGGTAAAATAAGTGACAGTCACCTTGAAGGTGACTGTCACTTATGGAGAATCTTCATGCCCATCACCAAACAACGCACGCTGGATTACATCAACCTCGAATGGGGAACGTACGCCGAACGATTCAACCGCCTGCCGAAAACGGAGCAGGAGGCGCGGCTAAAAACCCTCGGGTTTGAATCGTTTCGCGATATGTTGGCGCACATTTTGGCATGGTGGGAGGAGGGGATGCCGATCATCCGCGCGATTGCGGAGGAGCGCGAGTTCGAACGGAAGAAATATGATTACGACGCGTTCAACGCGGAGGCGGTGGCGAAATACAAAAGTTGGGACGAGGGCGAGTTCGCGGCTCACTTTGAGAAGACGCGTCAGGAAACTGAAGCAGGCATCCAGCGCATGAATGAAGCGGTGTTCGAGAATCGGCGAGTTCGTTCGTGGGCGAACGGCATCTTCATCCATCACGCGCGCGAGCATCTCGTCGTGTTGAGTCGCTTCCTCACGCTGGACTTGTTGAACAATGAATGGGCGGAATACATCGAAAGTTTCAACGCGCTCGATGATGAAAAGAAAAAAGAATTTTTAACCAAGCAGGGATTTGAAAATTTTCACGACCTGGTCGCGCACATCATCGGCTGGTGGGAGGAAGGCGCGCGTATCATTTCGGGGATTTTGAACACGCCATCTTTTACGTGGACGAGCCGCGACATCGACGCGTTCAATTTGGAGTTGACGAAGAAATACGCTTCGTGGTCCGACGCCGACCTGTTCAAGCATTTCGAGTCGGTGCGCCGCGCCATGCTCGACCTGACCGCGTCCTTGCCCGACGACGCATTCAAAAACGCAGACATCGAAGGCTGGCTCAACGACGACGTGGTCGGGCATTACGACGAACATTCGATATGAAGTTCTCTCGTACATTTGCGCCGCGAAGCCCGCAAAGAACGCAAAGAAAAACCTTTTTAACTTGGCGACCTTAGCGTCACTTCGACAAGCTCAGTGCAGGTCTTAGCGGTAAAATCTTTTCATGTATGGTGAAGGAATACAAGGTAAAGTATGGAAGAACATGTTGTGTATCTCGCGCTTGGCTCGAACCTCGGCAACCGCGCCGCAAATTTAAAAGAAGCAATTGCATCGCTCGCGCCGCAAATGGAAGTGAAAGCGAAATCGGCGGTGTATGAGACTGATCCATGGGGATTCACAGAACAGGAAAAGTTTCTCAATCAAGCCGTGCGCGTCGAGACGTACCTCAAGCCTGAGCAGTTGCTGAAACATTTGAAGCGGTTGGAAGTTGCGCTGGGACGGAAAGAATCGTTCCCGAACGGTCCGCGCCTGATTGACATTGACATTTTGTTTTACGACGATCTTGTGATGTACTCCCCTTCCTTGAACATTCCGCACGCGCACCTGCACGAACGCGGATTCGTGCTCGTCCCGCTAATGGACATCGCGTCTGATTTTGTGCATCCCGTCAAGAAGAAGACCATCCGCGAGTTGGGGTTGTTCGCCGATGTGAGCGGGGTTAGAAAGTTCGATCAATAGGCTCTCGAAGAAAATCGCTTTGCCACTGAGAACACAGAGTTCTCCGAGAGAAAAATCTCTGTGAACTCTGTGGCTGGTGAATTCGCTTATTCAAGAAGTTCAATGAACAAAACTATGCCCCTCTTTTACTTTTCCATCACACTTGCTATTTGCTCCAGCGCGCTCTACCATTTTGTGGCGAAAAGCACGCCGTCGAATGTGAATTTTACGGTCTCGCTTTTGGTGACGTATGCCGTCGCTTTCGTGGTCACGCTGTTCGGCTTCCTTTTCTTTCCCGCCACGGAAGGCATTGCCGTCGAATTGAAGAAACTCAACTGGGCAAGCATCGGGCTTGCCGTTGCCGTCGTCGGGATTGAATTCGGCTTCCTGCTCGTCTATCGTTCGGGCTGGAATTTGGGCATCGCCGCGGTGGTCACGAACGTTGTCGCTTCGCTGCTTCTCATCCCTGTGGCGATCTTTCTGTTCAAAGATAAGATTTCGCTGGTCAACATCGCGGGAATTTTGGTCTGTCTCGCGGGGTTGGTGATGTTGAATTGGAAGAGATAAAATTCCAAGGGGTTATAATGTGGGTATGCAAAGAACGCCGTTCTCACGCCAAATACCCACTGCGCTGAAACCTTTTTTTCAGGAATATGACATTTCGCGGCTCGATGTGACCCGCGATGCGAACCTGATCATTCAGCGCGTGCTTGAGTTTGGCACATGGGACGAGATCCGCTGGTTGTTTGAACTCTATCGCAGTAAACGAATCCGCTTGTTTTTGCGCGGACACGGCGAACGATGGCTTAAGCCTGTCACCTTTAATTACTGGCGAAAATTGCTGGGTATTCGCAGGTGGAAGAAACATCCTTTCTCAATAACCAAAAGGGAAGTATGGAAAAATTAGTTTTAAAGAAACCGCATTGGAAAGCCCTTACCCCCTCGACGCAAGATGCGTTTCACCTGCTTGAAAAACTCAAACTTACCAAAGACTTTTATCTTGCAGGCGGGACAGGATTGGCTCTGCACTTTGGACATCGCATTTCAGTTGACCTGGATTTTTTTTCCGAAATACCAAGCGCGGTAGGACCTGTGCAACGATCTCAACTGCGATCCGCTTTGGACGACCCCACCCTTGAAATCACATACGATGAAGATTCTACCTTTGCGGCGTCTTGGCGAGGCGTGGGCGTCAGTTTCTTCCGTTTGAACATGTATCCATTGGCGCAACCAACTTTGGCAGTGAACAATGTGCGTCTCGCCAGCGTGGAAGAGATCGGCGCGATGAAACTCGCTGCTATTATCAATCGCGGTACGCGTAAAGATATGGTGGACTTGTATTTCATCCTTCAACAAGCTTCATTAGAGGCGCTCTTTCAAGTGGCATCGGTTAAATATGCCAAAGTGCGTTCGTTTCCCGTAAGCGCGGCGCGCGCCTTGTCGTACTTTGACGATGCCGAGGAATTACCCATGCCGCAAATGATAGATAGAACATCCTGGACGAAGATGAAAAAGTTCATCGAGACGAAAGCCATCGAAGCGGGACGAAAGCAATTGGAAGAGTTGTGGGATTAAGCCAACAAACATGGAAATCATCACCCGCATCAAAAAATCTGCCCGCATCCTCCTCAAGGGCGAGCCAAAAAAGAAACAACGCGCTGAAATCCCCGCAATCACGAAAGATGAAGTGGCAGAGATCAAACAATTCTTCCCGCGTGAAAAATTTTTCATTCTCGGTCATGCGCGCTCTGGCACAACCCTGCTCATGCGCCTCGCGCGTTTGCACCCTGAAGTGCATTGCAATTATCAGGCGCACTTCTTCACGCGCAAGCCGTTGTTGAAGTCGCTGGTGGATTCGACGGAAATCGAAGAATGGCTCACGCGCAAGTCCAACAGATGGAATCAAGGACGCGATCTTTCTCCCCTCGTCCTGCGCGCCGCCGCCGACTTC
This sequence comes from uncultured Anaerolineales bacterium, assembly GCA_949319575.1. Classification (GTDB taxonomy): domain Bacteria; phylum Chloroflexota; class Anaerolineae; order Anaerolineales; family Villigracilaceae; genus Defluviilinea. The sequence continues at coordinate 6,551 of CASGHD010000034.1, forward strand.
ATCTTGGAACGCGACGCGGCGCGTGAAGGCAAACGCATCGTTGGCGACAAGAGTCCCTCGTCCACGATTCACGGCGCGGCTGTGCGCGACATGCGCGCAATTTATCCCGACGCGAAACTCGTCTACATCGTTCGCGATGGACGCGACGTGTTGATCTCGGAACGCTTTCGGAATTTTGTGGAGGACTCCAAATTTTTATCCGCGGAAGACAAACGCATCATTGCGGACCTTCGAGCTGACTCGCCCTCGTTCAGCGACGGACGCCGTTCGATCTTCACCGAGTCATTCATCCGCCGCGTGGCGCAGGGATGGGTGACCAATCTGCAAGAGACGGATGATGAAGCGCAAAAATTGTACGGCAAAAATTATTTCAGTTTGCGTTATGAGGATTTGCTGAATAATCCGTTCAAGGAAATGTCGCGGCTGTGGAAGTTTCTCAGTGTGAAGACGATTCACAAATCGCTCGAAAAGAAGATTCAAGCCGAGATGACATCCAACCCTGACGAGGAGTGGCAGGCAAAACGGGATGAGGGCATTGCATCCTTCCTTCCGAAGGGACAGGCTGGCAACTGGCAGAGGTTGTTTTCTGCGAAAGATAAATCTGTTTTCAAAGAGGTTGCGGGTGAGATGTTGGTGAAGTGGAAGTATGAAGATTTGGTAGGTTGGTAGGTTGGTAGATTGGGAGTTGGTAGATTGGAGACTAGGTAAGGAGACTACAATGTCCGAAAAGGAAATGCGCGGTTTTGAGGATTTGGAATGTTATCAATTAGGCAGAAAAGTATTTCAGGATGCATATCGCGTAGCATCTCTTTTGCCACCTGAAGAGAAGTACAATCTTTCTGACCAACTACGCCGCGCTTCGGCAAGTATTATCTTGAATATCGCTGAAGGATATGGGCGATATCATTTTCTGGATAGCCTTCGTTTTTATTACATTGCTCGAGGCTCGACCATGGAAGTGTTGAGCGGCTTAATCGCCTGTGATGATCTGAAATATACGCGAGAGGAAATTGATCAACAAAGAAAATTGTGTCATTCGGCATTACGATCTTTAAATGGCTATATCCGATATGTTCGCGGACAGCAACAGGGAAAACAAGAATATGGAGAGCGCGCTGTGAAAGAAGAAGCGCCAACATACGCCCTGTCTGACCTGCCTTCCGAGTAGACCATACCAACCTACCAATTTACCAACCTACCAATTTACCAATTTACCAACCTACCAACCCACTAACTTACCAATCCACTATGTCCCAATCCACCAAATTCCTAATCGCAGGTCTTGGTTCCATCGGTCGCCGCCACATGCGGAATCTCATCGCGTTGGGCGAGAAGGATATTGTTTTATATCGCACGCGCAA